>CACXEU010000090.1 GCA_902766735.1 uncultured Lachnospiraceae bacterium | reverse complement strand
GCAATTTTACACATGCCCAGTTAGCTCAGTTGGTAGAGCAGAGGACTGAAAATCCTCGTGTCTCTGGTTCGATTCCGGAACTGGGCACTTACTTTGTCTTAAAGAGTTCATTTAGAACTCTTTTTATTTTTCAGTAAATTCTGATATAATACACACAGCATAGATTGCCTAAGAAATCCCATTAAGAGCAAATGTAAAAAAGGAAGAGTAATAATCTTCCTTTTGTTGAAAAATGACTTGGGAATGACAGCTCTTTATAATTGCGAATCAATGTAAAAAATAGTAAGATAGAGTCAGTGGAAAATTAGTAAATTGGGATAGGTGGATAAAATATGAGTCAATTAGCGACATTATATCTGATAATACCTTGTTATAATGAGGAAGAGGTTTTACCGATTACAGCACCGATTTTTTTAAAGAAAATTCATCAGTTGATGTCAGAAAAAAAGATTTCTGATGATAGCAGAATCATGTTTGTAAATGACGGAAGTAAGGATCAGACATGGAAAATTATTCAAGACTTATCGAAGGGCGATGAACATTTTGTAGGAATTTGTCAAAGTAGAAATCGAGGACATCAGAATGCAGTTCTTGCTGGACTTATGGAAGCGAAAGATTTCTGTGATATTACGATTTCCATTGATTGTGATGGACAGGATGATATTAACGCCATGGATGAAATGATAGAGCTTTATTATCAAGGAAATGAAATTGTTTACGGTGTTCGGAATAATCGAGACACTGATAGTATTTTTAAGAGAATTACAGCGCAGGGATTTTATAAATTCATGACAAAAATGGGTGTGGAAACTGTTTATAATCATGCAGATTATCGATTGGTTTCCGCTAGGGTGTTGGAAGAATTGAAAAATTTTAAGGAAGTGAATCTGTTTCTTCGTGGAATGATTCCGTTGGTTGGATTTCAGAGTAATAGCGTTTATTATAAAAGAGAAGAGCGAATGGCCGGTGAAAGTCATTACCCGTTGAAGGCAATGATTAAGCTGGCACTTGATGGAATTACCAGTTTATCCATTAAACCGATTCGGATAATTGCAGGAATTGGATTTTTGGTGTCCATTGTAAGCTTTATTGGTATTTTATGGTCTGTGATTGAATGGGTTATCGGAAATACTGTTTCCGGATGGGCTAGTACGGTAAGTATTATTTGTCTTTTTGGAGGACTCCAACTGTTAGCATTGGGAATTATCGGGGAATATATTGGAAAGATTTACTTGGAAGTAAAGCGTAGACCGAGATACATCATTAGCGAAAGAACATTTGAAAAGGAAGAAGAATGAAAGAGCATCAGGCAAGAGAATATATCTTTGAAGAAAAAGTAAAAGAGTTATTACAGAATAATAATTATATCACTATAGTGGAGGAAGAAGTTCCGGGTCGAAGTGGATATCATGGTATCCATGCTTATGGAAGAATTAATATTCCATCTGCATTTACTTACCCGGTTAGGATTATTTGTCAGTACAAGTACTATGCAAAAAATAGAGTGGAGTTAATGCATATCAGGGATTTCGGCGGTATTATGGCTGATATTTCGGAACGTAACTATTCTGTAACGGGAGATGTAGGAAATATTGCGGACAGATATCAGTATGCCGGTTGTTTCTTCAGTGCCACATCTTTTACCAGGGAGGCACAGGAGTATGCGTGGGCTCATAATATTTTTATGATTTCTCTGGAACGAATTGAAGTGATGCAGCCAATTTTGAAAAGTATTGATTCCTTTGTTTCCGGACTCAGTGAAAGTATCATTAACAATATCACAAAAGAGGAATTGATTGAAGGGTATCGAAGTGAAATCGGGAATCAGGAAGAAATGCCGGAATCGGTGATTGGGATTGTCAATGGTGTTTATCCTGTGATGATTTTAGGAAAAGCAGGTTGGACGACTCCGGTGTTTGAAGAGGCGAAAGCTTCGGAAATTGGTCGTGCATATATTGATAATGTATATCGTAATGAAAATCAGTTTGAGGCTAACTTCCAGTTGAGCTTCATGGAGTGCAGTGCGGAATTTTCCATTCCGGTTTCAGTGGTGGAAAAGCTGATGGAGCGAAGTGACAATGATACAAAGGAACATGTCATTTTCAATATTGAGATTCCATATCTGACAGAAAAAGGACGAAAAGAATTTGTTTCATTGGAAGTTTTTTTAGAGGGATTTCATAAAGGGGATTATACAAATAAGCAGGTCAGTTTCTTTGATCTGTAAACAAATGTGGTTTACATAAATGAATGGAAAGTTAAAGAATTTATTAATAGAATACAGTCAACATGGAAGGGTTCCATTTCATATGCCGGGGCATAAGAGAGCTAGAAAATTGCTTCATGAAATGGATCCTTTTGATGTGGATTTTACGGAGATTGATGGGCTGGATAATTTACATCATCCGGAGGGAATTCTTCGGGATTCCATGGAGGAAGCTGCAGGATTTTATGGTACAAAAAAAACTTGGTTTTTAGTGAATGGAAGCAGCTGCGGACTTTTAGCAGCTATTGCAGCAACTACTCGAATTGGGGACAAGATTCTCATTGGAAGAAATTGCCACAAAGCCGTTTATCACAGTGGATTGCTGAGAAATCTGGATATGGAATATGTGTATCCGGAGCTAATCCCAGAGTATGGGATTCAGGGCGGATATACGCCGGAAAAGATTGAAAAAGCATTATGTGAAAATCCGGATATCAAGACTGTCGTATTGACATCTCCCACATACGATGGGGTGGTTTCTGACATTGAAAAAATTGCAGAAATTGTGCATCGGCATGGGGGGATTTTAATTGTGGATGAAGCTCATGGTGCGCATTTTTGTCTAATGGAAAAGGGACCGAAACCAGCATATTTATGTGGAGCTGATTTAGTAATTGAAAGTTTACATAAAACTTTGCCGGCACTGACCCAAAGTGCAGTGTTACATTTGCAGGGAAGTCGTGTGGAAGACTGGAAAGTTCAGAAACAATTGGAAATTTTTGAAACCAGTAGTCCATCTTATCTTTTGATGGCATCTATGGATGAATGCTTAAGGGAAATGCAATTACACGGAACAGAGCTAATGAAAATACTGCAATCCAATTTGGATGAATTTCGAAAAAAAGCAGAAGCCTGGAAGTGGATCAGATTACCCGGGAAAGCATTGGTCGGAAGTAACGGAGTTTTTTCCTATGATGAGACGAAATTAGTATTTAGTGTTTCCGGGGCAAATATATCCGGAAGAGATTTGTCGGAAAAACTAAGAAATGATTATCAGATTGAATTAGAAATGGAAACAATGAACTATGCGCTAGCATTGTGTAGCATTTACGATTCAAAAGAAGCAATAGAGAAACTGGCAGATGCATTGACTGAAATTGATGGCGAACTGGAAGAAACAGAGACTAGTTTTTCACATTGCTATGTGGAGAATCAGAAGGTTTTCTCCATCTATGAAGCTGAAATACAGGAAAAAGAAACGATATCGTTAGAAAAAGCATTGGGAAGAATTTCCGGAGAATTCATATATTTCTATCCACCGGGTATTCCAGTATTGGCTCCGGGAGAAGTGATTTCCAAGGAGACTCTGTCTACGATAGAAGAGGCAATGAAACAAGGGATTGTCGTAAATGGATTGGCTGATTATAATCAAAATGAAATTCAAGTGATAAAGGAATAGATTCATGGGAAAGATTTATTTTGTGTTGGGAAAGAGCAGTAGTGGAAAAGATACGATTTTTTCGAGACTGAAGGAAAATCAGAAATTAGGATTAAAGACTGTGGTGGGATATACCACAAGACCAATGCGCCAGGGCGAGGAGGAAGGCGTGGAGTACTTCTTCGTATCACCGAAGCGTTTGGAAGAACTGCAGGAAGAGGGCAAGATTATTGAATGCCGCCATTATAATACGGTTCACGGGGTCTGGAGTTACTTTACAGTGGATGATGGACAGATTGACTTGAAGAAAGGGGACTATTTGTACATTGGAACCCTGGAATCCTTTAATGATATGGTTCAGTATTACGGAAAAGAGGTTGTGGTACCGATTTTCATTGAAGTGGAAACCGGTGAGCGATTAGAACGGGCGATTCGTCGGGAGCGTCAGCAGAGTGAGCCTAAATATGCGGAACTGTGCAGAAGATTTTTGGCAGATGAGGAAGATTTTAGTGAGGAAAAAATCGAAAAGGCCGGAATTCATCGACGTTTTGAGAATCAAGTTCTGGAGGATTGCATTCAGGAAATCACGGAAATGATTCAGGGGAAACAGTAGGAAAAATCGTTGTTTTATGGTATGATAACCATTGGTGATGAAAACGAATCTGTGGAATATAAGGGAAATGTCATGGAAGAGAAAAAAGTTCTTGGACAACAGCATATCGTCAGACATTTTGAGAATGCCATTAAGATGGGAAAGATTTCTCACGCTTATATTATTAACGGGGAAGCAGGTTCCGGAAGAATGCGATTGGCCATGGATTTTGCAAAGGCATTGCAGTGTGTGGAAAATGGTGTCGACAAGGAACAACCTCGGGGAACTTTTTGTAATGAGTGTAAGTCTTGTAGGCAGACGGAATCAAAGAATCAGCCGGATATTATTTATGTAACTTATGAGAAAACTGGAATCGGTGTAGATGAGATTCGTACTCAGATTAATAATGACATTGACATTAAGCCTTATTGCAGCAGATATAAAGTATATATCGTTCCGGAAAGTGAAAAAATGACGGTGGCTGCACAGAATGCGTTGTTGAAAACCATTGAGGAACCACCGGAATATGCAGTAATTATTTTGATTACATCTAATGCAGATTCTTTTTTGCCAACGATTTTATCCCGATGTGTGTTATTGAACATGAAGCCGGTAAAGGAAGAAATCATTCAGAATCGTTTGATGTCCGAGTATGGCGTAGGTTCTTACGACGCAAAAGTTGCGGCGATTTTTTCCGGCGGAAATCCGGGAAAGGCAGTTCGATTAGCAACGTCAGAGGATTTTCAGGATTTAAAACAATGTGTAGTGGGCACTTTGTTTTCCTTGAAAACCGGTGGGATGGATCTGGTTAATGTAAAGATTAAAGAAGCGTCTGAGTTCAAGAAAAATATTGAGGAATATTTTTCCCTGATGCGAAGTTGGTTCCGGGATGTGTTAATGTATAAAGCAACAAAAAGAGAAGATTCGCTGATTTTTCAGGAGGATATTCGCGGAATTGAAGAAATGGCAGAGGATTGCAGCTTCTTTGATTTGGATATCATTCTGAAATCCATTACACAGGCAGAAAACAGGGTCAGAACAAATGTTAATTTTGACTTGACGATAGAAGTATTTTTGTTAGCAGTTAAGGAGAGAATTCAAAAATGATAGAGGTAATAAAGGTTAGATTCAGACAGGCTGGAAAGCTTTATAATTTTGATCCGGCAGGTCTTCCGGTAAAAATGGGGGATCATGTCATTGTTGAGACAGCCCGTGGTACAGAATACGGAAAGGTTGTTTCAGGAATTGTAAAGGTTCCTGATGATCAGGTGGTGATGCCACTGAAACCGGTTATTCGTATTTCCACGAAGGAAGATGACAAAAAAGCCTTGGAAAATAAGGAAAAAGAAAAGAAGGCTTTCAAGATTTGTAAGGAAAAAATCATTAAGCATGGCCTGGAAATGAAACTGATTGATACAGAGTATACCTTTGATAATAATAAAGTACTGTTTTATTTTACAGCGGACGGAAGAATTGACTTCAGAGAGCTGGTTAAGGATTTAGCATCTGTGTTCCGTACAAGAATCGAGTTAAGACAGGTAGGCGTTAGAGATGAGACAAAGATGATTGGTGGTATTGGTGTCTGTGGAAGACCGTTATGCTGTCATTCTTATCTTTCTGAATTTATTCCGGTGTCCATTAAGATGGCAAAGGAACAGAACTTATCCCTGAATCCAACAAAGATTTCCGGAATCTGCGGAAGATTGATGTGTTGTCTAAAAAATGAACAGGCTGCTTATGAACATCTGAATTCCAACTTGCCGGATATTGGTGAAACAGTGAAGACCTTTGACGGATTTAAGGGTGATGTTATTAGTGTCAATGTTTTACGCCAGAAGGTTAAGATTGTTGTGGAACAGAATGATGAAAGAGAAATCAAGGAATATTCCATTAAGGAACTGAAATTTAAGCCGAAGAAAAAGAAATTTGATTTGGCTTCAGAGGAATTAAAGGCGTTAAAGAATCTGGAAGATAAGGAATCGTCAAAGTTAGATTAGGAAAATGGAAATAGCATTAAAAGAAAACGAGCGTCTGGTGGATTTGGAACGAAATGGATATCGAATCATTCAGAATCAAAAAGGGTTTTGTTTCGGAATTGATGCGGTATTACTTTCCGGATTTGCACAGGTAAAATCAGGAGAGCAGGTTTTGGACTTAGGTACCGGAACCGGGATTATTCCGATTTTACTGGAAGCAAAGACGAAGGGTGAACACTATATCGGATTGGAAATTCAGGACGAGAGTGTGGATATGGCCGGACGGAGTGTTAAACTCAATGGATTAACAGAAAAAATAGAGATTGTACAGGGTGATATCAAAGAGGCTTCGAAGATTTTTGGCGGAGCCGCTTTTCACGTTGTGACCACGAATCCCCCTTATATGACGGAGCATCATGGAGTACAGAATGAGGCGGATGCAAAAACCATTGCACGGCACGAAATTTTGTGTAACCTGGAGGATGTGGTTCGGGAAAGTGCGAAAGTACTAAAGACCAGAGGACGGTTTTATATGGTACATCGTCCACGGAGACTGGCGGATATCATTTCATTGATGAGAAAATATCAGTTAGAGCCGAAGAGAATCCGAATGGTTCACCCTTTTGTGGACAAGGAAGCCAATATGGTTTTGATTGAAGGCGTGAAAAATGGGGGAACGATGATGAAGGTGGAAGCACCATTGGTGGTTTATGAGAAGCCGGGGGTTTTCACAGAT
Source organism: uncultured Lachnospiraceae bacterium (assembly GCA_902766735.1). Classification (GTDB taxonomy): domain Bacteria; phylum Bacillota; class Clostridia; order Lachnospirales; family Lachnospiraceae; genus Eubacterium_G. The sequence goes on along the minus strand of CACXEU010000090.1, from coordinate 12,895 downwards.
GAAATACATCAGATTTATGGTTTTTAGTAGAATGAGGTTCATATGGCAGGAAAGTTATATTTATGTGCAACGCCAATTGGGAATTTAGAGGATATGACCTATCGGGTTGTGAGGACATTAAAAGAAGTGGATTTGATTGGCGCGGAGGATACACGAAACAGTATCAAGCTGTTAAATCATTTTGAAATAAAAACGCCCATGACCAGTTATCATGAGTTTAATAAGTATGATAAGGCAAAGGCCCTGGTTGAGATGATGTTACAGGGAAAAAACATTGCATTGATTACGGATGCAGGAACTCCGGGGATTTCTGATCCGGGGGAAGAGTTGGTGCGTCAATGCTATGAGGCAGGCGTGGAAGTAACCTCCCTTCCGGGAGCAGCAGCCTGTATTACGGCTCTTACCATGTCAGGGCAAAAGACTAGAAGGTTTTGTTTTGAGGCTTTTCTTCCGCATGATAAAAAAGAAAAGAGTCAGATCTTAGAGGAATTGAAAAATGAAACTAGAACCATCATTCTTTATGAAGCACCGCATCGATTAAAGAAGACCTTACAGGAATTGGAAAAAGTTTTGGGGAATCGTTCTATAACCTTATGTCGCGAATTAACGAAGCGATATGAAGAAGGAAGCAAGACCACGTTACAGGAAGCAATTTCCTATTATGAGGAGAATGAACCCCGTGGGGAATATGTTTTAGTGATTGAAGGGAAAAGCTTAGACGAATTAAAACAGGAAAAAATCTCGGAATGGGAGAAGGTGAGTGTTCCGGAGCATGTGGAATATTATATCAGCCAGGGGCATGATAAAAAAGAAGCAATGAAACTGGCAGCGAAGGATCGAGGAATTTCAAAACGGGATATTTATAAGGAATTGATATAAAAGAGAGACCGGTGTGCAAAAAAACACATCGGTCTCCTTTTTGTAATTCATTAGAATGAATTCTATTGTATATTAATCACCCTTCGGATCTGGCCCAAAAGATGTTATTTTTCGTAGATACCTTAGCAGGTATAGTCGCTAAGGGATTCAGCAATCTGCTCTACTTCAGAACGTCCCTTATGAATGTTCAATTTAATTGGTTTGGATAAGTCCAATGCAAAAATACCCATAATGGATTTTGCATCAATGAGATAGCGTCCTGACACTAAATCAAAATCGTTGTCATACTTATTAATGTCCTTCACGAAGGACTTAATTTTGTCAATAGAATTCAAGCTTACTGTAACTGTTTTCATAATCATTACCTCCTGTCTGAAAATTGTTACTACTTGAATGGGATTCTTCATCCTTCACTCGCATACATCTTAATGCCGGAAAAATCTTTCGTCAAGGTGGTAAAATACCTAAAGATAACGGGAAAAATACTATTTTTATGGTAATTTTTTAGGAATAAAACAGAGATATTGTGAAATGTTATGGAAATTTGAGGAAAAAATGAACAACGAGGGCTTGTTTTATGGGAAAAAGATATAGAAATGTTAATAAAATTGGGGAAAATGGAAAGGGGACAAAAAACGAAAAAAATATGAAAAAATAGCGGTTTTAAGGGGAAATCCTTAAAAAGTAATGGAAAAGAGGGGACTTTCATAGAATAAGAAAAAAAGGAAGATGAAAAAATGCTGAATTATATTTGGGGAGGAATGATTATCATATCTGTTATGTTTAGTTTTATAACAGGGAGAACGGGAGCGGTTGGAAATGCAGCTATTGAATCTTCTAAGGAGGCGGTGGAATTATGCATTACCATGCTGGGGGTCATGAGTTTATGGATGGGATTGATGGAGATGGCAAAAAACAACGGCATGCTGAAGAAAATGGAACGATTGCTCCTACCTTTTATTGGATGGATGTTTCCGGAAATTCCCAAAACACATCCGGCAAGGCAATATATGGTAACGAATATTGTGGCAAATATTTTGGGGCTAGGCTGGGCTGCAACACCGGCAGGATTGCAGGCCATGGAGAAACTTGCAAAATATCCGGTTCATAAAAATTGGAAAAAGCATGTGGCGACTGATGAAATGTGTACTTTTTTGGTGTTGAATATTTCTTCCTTACAATTAATTCCGGTTACCATCGTTGCATATCGAAATCAGTTCGGTGCAGAAAATCCTTCGGCGATTGTGGTACCTGCAATTTTGGCGACATTCGCCAGCACGATGACGGGAATTCTTTATTGTAAATGGAAATGTAGAAAGAGGTTTCATTGACATTAAAAAACAGATAGTATAAAATAAATCCGTCTGTTTATTTAAACAAATTGTGGTCCATAACCAGCGTTATGGTTTAAGGGAAGTCCGGTGAGAATCCGGCACAGTCTTTCTCTACTGTATGAGGGACGAACGAAGCATTATGCCACGGAGAAATTTGGAAGGCGCTTTTAGTAGGTTGAACTTAAGTCAGGATATGTCAACACAATTTCACAAAAATTCGTAAGCAAGACGAAAAGGAGGCAAAAATGAAGAAAATTACAAACAGAATTTTATCTGTATTACTGGCAATGATACTGACCGTTTCAGTAATTTCCGTAGTACCGACAAAGGCAGAAACAAAGGTTGCAAAAGCAGCATATTTAACAATTGAAAAGTTCACTCTTGGACAGGGATTTCTTGTATACCCTACAAAGGTAGAAATCACAGAGGGTGATACTATTAAGACTGTTTTGGACAAGGTGGCAAAGGAAGAAAAAATTGACCTTGTTTATACGACAACAGAGTATGGCACATACTTATCAGGAATTAAGAATGCTGATAGTGGAAAGGTAAACATCCCTTCAGAAATTTCAGCAATGGGTGAATTTGAATCTTATGGAACCAAGTATCCGGCTCCAACAAATACTAATGTGAGACCGAACACCAATGAAAATGGATTATTATCTGAAATGACATATACCGATATGGCAGGCTGGATGGTTTATCTGAATAATGAATCCAGTATGGAAGGTTTAGCTGCAAAGGTAAAAGATGGTGACGTGATTCGTATTCAGTTTTCTATTTATGGCTGGGGACTTGATTTAGGTTCTGCAGACTGGACTACCGGAGAGAAGAAAATTAATTTAGCAAATAAAGATAATTTATATAAGAAAATTGCAGATTTTAAGAACGCTGAATATATGAAGCGGAGCAAGTCTTTGATGCAGTTGTCTAATAATGTTGTGAATGTTGCAGAAAAATATAATGCATCTCAGCAGGAAATTGATGGAATTACAGAAGCATTTGCATTATTAATATCAATTTATGAAGATGGAAAGAATGCACAGAAGGAAGATGATGCGCAGAAGGCAGTCACACCAACTGTGGCGAAGACTTCCGTGAAAACGATTAGGAACGTGAAGGGATGCAAGGCAAAGGCTACAGCAAAGGCTGTAAAGGGTGCCAGCGGATATGAATTTAAATATGCAACAAACAAGAAGTTAAAAAATGCAGTTGTGATTACAACAAAGAAAACAACAATTAAGACTGCAAAGGTTGCGAAGAAGAAAACTGTATATGTTAAGGTTCGTGCATATGTTGCTAAGAATGGTGCATACTACTTTGGAAAGTGGAGTGCGAAAAAATCTGTAAAGATTAAAAAATAAGGAAAACTTGGAAGGCAAGGGCTTAGCTCTTGCCTTTTTATGATATTGGAGAATTTTATGAAAACAGGAATCAGAGGATTACTGATTGTTTTTACCTTGCTTTTCTTCGGAACTACAGTGCAAGGAAGTACTACAAAACAAGTGGATCAATACCTGTCAGAAACAGCATCCTTTTTAATGTCACACAATCCAAAGCCTTCTATGGGTAGCGTTGGAGGAGAGTGGATGATTATGGGACTGGCAAGGTCGGAAAGGCTTAGGACTGCATATGGGCAGACCTACGAAAAACAATTAGCAAGTGTAGTAAATGAATGTAAGGGAAAACTATCGGAACGAAAATATACAGAATACTCCCGAGTTATCATCGCACTCACATCCATTGGTCAGAATCCGGAGAAGTTTCAAGGGTATAATTTATTGAGACCCTTGGCAGAACTGGATGGAATTAAGCGGCAGGGCGCTAATGGAATCATTTATGCATTGATTTCTTTGGATTGTGGAAATTATGAAATCCCGAAGCCTGATGGTAGTTATCATGGAGAAATCACGACTAGAGAAAAGTTAGTGGAGTTCATTTTAGCGGCAGAATTACCGGATGGTGGTTGGGCCTTTAGTGGAAAAAAAGCGGATTCAGATATGACGGCAATGACGATTCAAGCATTGGTGCCATATTATAAAAAAGATGATGCAGTGAAAAAAGCAGTTCATAAAGGATTGGAGTGTCTATCCCAGTTACAGCTTTCTGATGGAAGTTATCAAACCGGACCTGCAAAAACTTGTGAAAGTACGGCACAGGTGTTGACAGCTCTTTCGGAAATGGGAATTTCCATCAATGATAAGCGTTTTGTGAAAAATGGGAATTCCGTATTTGATGGATTACTGACGTACTATCATCATGGAAGTTTTTCCCATTTGCCAGGAGGCGATATCAATGAAATGGCAACGGAACAGGCGTTTTATGCAATGACGGCATTGTCCAGAAATCTTTCTGGAAAAAATCGCCTATATGAAATGTCTGATGCGAGAAAACTGGAAGAAGCGACTGATTCAGCCAATGCTTCCATCGTTCCCGGAAAGGGATCGGAGAAAAAAAGTAGGAACAGGAAAAAGGTAGTCAATGAAAAAGAAGCAGAAACTCAGTTAGGAGAAGAGGTTACTTCAACCGAAACGAAACAGGTGGAAACAACAAAATCCGGACCAAAGAAAAAGAAAACGGCTTTAAAGAAGGAAAAAGAAGCTGTTTCGGATGTAGATGTCACGAAAAGCGTCGAAAAAATAAATTCAACAAAGCGAGATCGTTCTGTTTTAAAGAAACAGGAGAATCAGAGCGAAGTAAAAAAAGTAAGTGTGGTACCGTATGTAATCGGAGGGATTTTCATACTGTTTTTGGGCGGAGGAATTTGTTTTTATCAAAAGAAGCAAAACAGAAGTTAGAGGAAATAGGTAATGAAAAAAATATGGATAGCCATAGTCCTGGTTTTGTGCTTGTTAGGAACCGGCTGTGGAAAAAGGAGTGGAGCTGAAAAGAGCAGTCAGCAATGTACCATTTTGGTAGAGTGTGCCAATGCCGTAAAAAGCAATCAACTTAGTGGGGAACTGCGGGATTTTTTGCCGGAAAACGGAATGATTCTGAAAAAAAGGACAGTATCCCTTCAGAAGGGTGACAGTGTTTATGATGTATTAGAGCGGACCATGAAAGAAGAAGGAATTTTAATGGAAGCTTCTTTTACAGGAAATCTGGCATATATTGAAGGCATTGATAATCTTTACGAATTTGAGTGTGGAGATTTATCAGGATGGATGTATTGTGTCAACGGAAAATATCCGAATGAAGGATGTAGTGGATATCGGGTTAAAGCCGGAGACCAAATTGAATGGCATTATACTTGCGATTTAGGAAAAGATTTAGGACAGGAATACAAAGGAAAATGATGGAAGAAAAACGTTTGGATGAATTTTCTCAATTTCATCCAATCATCAATATGATTTTTTATATTGCGGTACTGGGGCTTACCATGTTTCAAATGCAGGCAGGCCTGATCGTTGTGTCTTTCTTTTCCGCTTTGGTGTATCACTTCTATTTAAAGGGGCTAAGGGGACTCAAATATTTAGGCATGATTGTGGGAGTTTTTTTGGTGACTGCACTGGTCAATCCCTTATTTTCTCACAAGGGAGCCACGTTACTATTTTATCTGCCAAGTGGGAATCCGGTAACTTTGGAGTCGTTAATTTACGGAGGTTCTCTAGCAGTGATGGTTTGTGGAACCTTGCTTTGGTTTTCTTCTCTGAATGCTATCATTACAGAAGATAAACTTATTGAAATTGTGGGAAGAATCTTTCCACATTTTGCCCTGTTATTATCTATGATTTTTCGATTTGTTCCGAAATATACCCGGCAAATCAGGAAAATTCATTTTGCGCAGAAGGCATTGCATGGGAAGAAGCAACAATTCCGGGATAAAATGAAAACCGGGTTCCGTGTACTTTCCATTACCACTACATGGGCATTGGAGAACTCCGTGGATACTGCAGATTCTATGAGAGCCAGAGGTTACGGGACGGGGAAAAGAAGTACCTTCCATAATTATCATTTTCAGGTTAGGGATTATGTGGTGCTGTTTTGGATTCTGATATGGACGACCATTGTATTGATTGAAAAAGTATCGGGACAGATTGAGACCATTTATTATCCTTTTTATGTGGTAAAAGGAGAGTTATTCACATATGGGGCATATTGCTTGTTATGCTTTACCCCTATTTTCATTAACGTAGAGGAGGCCCTTCGATGGCACAGATTACAATCGAAAATTTAAGTTTTTTCTATCCGAAGGCAAAAGAACCTGCGATTCAAAACGTGTCTATGAAAATTCACCGGGGAGAGTTTGTGGTTCTTTGCGGGAAGTCCGGCTGTGGAAAAAGCACTTTATTAAGAAATATCAAACCGGCCATTTGTCCTTTTGGGAAAAAAGAGGGAATGGTTCTCTGGAACGGAGAAACAATAGAAGAGGTAGATGAAAAATTGCAGGCGCAAAAGATTGGTTTTGTAATGCAGTCTCCGGAACACCAGTTGGTGACCGATAAGGTTTGGCATGAGTTGGCTTTAGGCATGGAAAATCTGGGATATCCACAGCATGAAATTCAGGTCAGAGTGGCAGAAATTTCAGAATATTTTGGTATTACAGATTGGTATGAACAGAAAGTGGATTTATTGTCCGGTGGGCAAAAACAGTTATTAAACTTGGCAGCGACTATGGTGTTGAATCCGGAAATTCTGATTCTGGATGAGCCGACGGCACAGTTAGATCCGATTGTAGCAGAGCATTTTCTGGACACCCTTAAGAAAATCAACGATGACTTTGGAATTACCATTATTTTGTCGGAACATCGCCTAAACTATGTACTCCCTATGGCAGATTGTGCCATCATTATGGATCAGGGAAAGGTCGTTCATCAGGGACCGGTGTCAGAAGTGCTGATGAAAAATTTGGACAGTGAGTTTATGAAACTGATGCCTTATCCGGCGCAGATTTATTATGATGTGACAAAGGACAGAAGTGGTCTGATGCCAATATCCATTAAACAGGGAAGAGAATGGATGGAGTCCAAGTCACGAAGAGGAACGGTTGGAGCGGTGAACCGGGAAGAAAAGAAGCAGAGTATGATTTCCTGTAAAAATATATGGTTCCGTTATACCAGAGATGGAAGGGATATTCTTCGGGATTTATCCATTGAGATGAAACAGGGAGAAATTTTTGCAATTTTGGGAGGTAATGGAACGGGAAAGACGACTACCCTATCGGTGTTGTCCGGATTGTATCGTCCATATCGGGGAAAGGTTCGAATTGATGGAAAAGTCACATATCTGCCACAGGATGTGCAGACACTTTTTTGCAGAGATACGGTAGAGAAGGAGTTAGAAGATGTTCCGGAAGATCTGGTGAAATTATTGGAATTGCAGAAGTTACGAAGTCATCATCCTTATGATTTAAGTGGTGGGCAACAGCAGAAGCTGGGGTTAGCAAAGGTATTGGCAACGAGTCCTGACATATTGCTATTAGATGAGCCGACCAAAGGAATTGATGGAATTTATAAGGAGCAGCTGGGAAAGATTCTTGTGGAACTAAAGAAGCAGGGAAAGACGATTATTCTTGTCAGCCACGACATTGATTTTTGTGGGGAATACGCAGACCGTTGTGGACTGTTTTCCCGAGGAAATATTGTCTCTGCAGGACCAGTGAGAAGTTTTTTTGCCGGGAACAGTTTTTATACCACAACCATTAATAAGATGGCGGGAAAGGTTCTTGTCGGTGCAGTGAAAAAGGAGGATGTGTTATGTTTCTTGACGGAAGACAATACTATCTCATCTCCTTTGTAATTATTGCTTTGGCGGTATTTACGTTTATCTTCTCTTTTGAGAGAAGAAAACCTAAAGCAAGGGAAATCGTGGTGCTGGCAGTTATGACCACCATTGCCATTGTTTCCAGAATCATGTTTTTTATGATTCCGGAAATGAAGCCCAGTGCGGCAATCATTATCATTACCGGGGCGATGTTGGGAAAACAGGCAGGATTTCTTTCCGGAGTTCTTACGGCATTCTTTTCTGATTTCGTTTTTGGACAAGGACCGTGGACTCCGTGGCAGATGATTGGATTTGGCCTGGTAGGACTGGGAGCAGCAATCATCTTTTATGGGAGGGAAACTTTGTGTGAAAACCGGGTTTTACTTTGTATGTATGGTTTTTTATCCACAACGCTCATTTACGGATTGTTAATGGATACAGCTACAGTGTTTATGTCTGTGGATGAACCAACGAAAGCAGCTTTCGTGGATGCTTATTTCGCAGGACTGATAATCAATGTGATTCACGGAATTACAACCATAGTAGTCTTGTGGTTTTTGTCTCAGCCAATGTTTCATAAACTGGAGCGAATTAAAATAAAATATGGAATGTATTATCAGATGAAATCCTAAGAGATTTTTTGTAGAAATAAAAACTTCTGATTTGTCATATATTGAAGAAAGACAAATTAGGAGTTTTTTTTGCGTATCTTATCAGACATGATTATTCCGGTTCTCATTGTGGGGATTATTTTAGTCGGCATGATTCGAAAAGAAAATGTCTACGAAGATTTTGTTCGGGGAGCAGCAGAAGGTCTTCCTACGGTTCTAAAAGTGATGCCTACGCTGATTGGTTTAATGGTTTCCGTTGGAATGCTACGAGCCTCTGGGTTTATGGAATTTCTAGGAACTATTTTGGGACAATGGACTGAAAAAATAGGGTTTCCGGGAGAATTAATGCCATTGACTATTGTGAAAATATTTTCCTCCTCAGCGGCAACAGGAATGTTAATTGATTTGTATCGAACTTATGGAGTGGATAGTTATGTTTCTAAGGTGGCCTCCATTATGATGAGTAGTACAGAGACTGTTTTTTACACCATGTCCGTTTATTTTCTTGTGGCAAAGGTTTCAAGAACCAGATGGACCATGATGGGAGCATTGCTTGCTACCACAGCGGGGACCGTTACCAGTGTTTTTCTGGCAGCAACAATATAAAACAAGAACAGTGGAAAGAATCACACCTAAAGTAAACTTTGACATTATTGTGTGAAAAAAAGATAGGAAAAGGTGGGTTAGCCACCTTGTCAGTCACTAGAATGAAGTCTCAAAAAACGTTACATTTTAAAGGAGAAGAAAGGGAGAGGTGTGCTTATGGAGGAACATAAAGAAAATGTAAAAGCAAGTCAGGCAGAACGGCTAAGATATTCTCGGATTATCCGGCAATTATCTCAGGAAGAGTTTTCGGAATCCATAGGAATGTCTCCTTCCGGATATCAGAAAGTGGAACGAGGTGAAAATGGGATTTCCAGAAATATGCTAAATCGAATCTGGGAAGAATTTAGAATTTCTGCGGATTTCATTTTGTTTGGAGAGCAGGAAAACCTGGAAGAGATTCTTCAGTCCATTGACCAATGCAGTGATGAGGAAAAGATGGTTATTTTTTTATACCTGCATCAGTACTGGATTTTAAAACATTTCCGCTGATATCAGAAATGGAGTGTGAAAAGCTTGTACCAAATTATATCTGGGGGACAGGCAATGAAGGAGATATTAATTTTTGAAAATCACCCGCAAGAACTAAAACGAATCTTGTCAGTGATTCCGCAAGGAAACAATCGGGTGAAGGTTTCTGTGGCAGAAACGGAGAATGAGTTTTATGCAAAACTCATGCAGGAAGAAATTGATTTATTTATAATAGGGGTTGCAGTGGATTCGAAAAAATATGGAGACTTAGCCATATTGGATGTGATGGAGAATATTCGATGGATTGAAAAATACCAGTATACACCGATTATTCTTTTGACAAATTTAGAAGATCCGGGAAGACGGATTATCAATGAATTTCATTGTTTTGGATTATTAGAAAAGCCTGTGAAAATTGAAGTACTGAAAAAAGTAGTTGGGGATGCAATCAATGCTCCAGCACGGAAAAACAAAAGAAAAAATATTTATCTGAAGCAGGACGGGGTCATCAATGCGATTCGTGTGGACGAAATCATTTACATTGAAAACAGACAGCGGTTGTTACAGGTACATACTGCTCAGGGAGAGCATCTGATTAAATATGAAACAGCGAAACACTTTATGAAAAAAATTAATGATGCGCGGTTTTTACAATGCAGTCGACAGGTGATTGTCAATGTGGACTTTATCCGAAAGGTAGACTTTGTGAATCGATATATTTCCTTGAAAGGAACCCAGGAAGTAGTCGAGATTGGGAGTGCCATGAAACGGAAATTTCGTGATGCTTTAGAATGTTCTCAAAATGCTTTGTGGTTGTAAATCAATAGTTTGTGACAAAAAAAACACCATTGGAAACAAGAACATTTCGATAAGATGATTTGTAATATACTAAAGATACAATCCATGTTCTCAGAAGATTTGGGGGATAATCTTAGAGGATAGGTGCAACAAGAAGACCGGTTACCCGGTCTTTTTTTCATATTCGTAAAGAATCCATTTTTTTACAACATCAAAATCTGCAGGGCCAATGGTTAACAGCGCCTTATGAAATCTCTTTATATCGAAGGTATCGGCGGATTTTTCCCTGACATAATTCTGTAAATCAAGAATTTGCAGATAGCCTACAAAGTATTTCAGATAATTGGCAGGGTCTTCAATGACTGCCTCAAAAATCTGATGACAGATCACATTCTCTGAAATATTGTAGTCGGATAAAAAGTTCTTTAAGTCAGAATAATCCCATCCTTCGTAATTGACACCAATGTCACAGAGACAGTAGAGAGCCAGGGAAAAAGAGGAATGAATCCGATACAGTTCCGATAAGTTTGTCTCCGGAAAATGATAGGAATAGGATCGAAGTTCTGCATAAACAGCCCATCCTTCGCTATAACCGCCACAGTCCAAAAGATAACGAATCTTTGGTGGTTTGGTGGCGGCAAAAAAGGCGTTTTGATACATATGGCCGGGTAATCCTTCGTGAGCCAAAACGGAGTAAAGCTCTTCGGTTTTGGCAGGATTAATGTAAATAATGTTTTTCTTAGGGTTGTCTAAAGGTGGTGTAATGTAAAAAGCTGGACTAAGATACTCTTGAAGCGTAGGATTCACAGATTTAAAAGAAAAAGGTATGTTGTGTAGAATCGGAAAATCTGAAGTTATCTTTTGGGATAAGTCCTTCATAATTTGTGTTGGTGTGGAGGAATTACGAGAATGCTCCAGCTGGTTGGGAAGTTCAGGATTTTTCGAGAGAAGGCTTTGGAGTTGTTTCACATCAGAAAGCAGTGATGTCTGAATCCGGGATTTTATTTCAGAAACAGATTTTGAGCATCCAGTGTAATCACGGACTAGATACTCATAGTAATCCTTTCCGCCGGTTACCGTGCAGAGGCCATTAATTTTGTCACAGGCGCCGCCCACCATCAATGTGGATAGTGTATCTGCAAGATTCTGGTAAGCAGGAAAAATCTGTTGAACAATGATTTCCCGGTTTTTTTGAATGAAAATCTTTTTCTCCGTTGACGAGAGAAAATCACAGCCGTGGATGCGAGAATCAAAAGATGTAATAAGAATGTTGTCCGATAGGGCAGATGGGTGGGCAAAACCTTTGCACTGGGCAATTATTTTTTCGCAGACTTCTCTTTGTAGAAAGCAGTGATGGGTTGCTTTCACTTTCTGAAATGAAGCGATACCCTGAAAGTAGTCAGGGATGGATTGCAATAATGAAAAATAATGCGCAATGTCTGTCTGGTCATGAAATTCAAACTCGGAGAAAAGCACAGGGAGCTGCGATTGTATGCCTAATGTGGGACTTAAATCCTGCGTGCAAAGACATAAGTCTGAAAAGTCTAATTTTCTCTGAAAATAACTCATTAGTACATCATAGGTTTGTTGACGTTTTACATCCAAGGACGCGTAAGGAATTCGTTTCAGTGCTGCAATTTCAGAAATCCAGCCTTGTTGGGAGGCTTTCATCAGGTCATAGGAATAATTTCCTAGAGACATGACGGCATCAGGATATTTTGAGGTGTCGGATAAAAGAAAATGAAGCTGAAATCCATTGCCGGACATTTGGTGATCAAAATAATTGGAAGAAAAACGGTCAAACTCCTGACAGGCAGAATTTGGTGTAGAGGATTTTGAATGAGAAGCGCAGGAACAACAAAGCGTTATACAGAGAAGCATCGCCACAATTTTTCGAATGGAATGTAAGTGCATCGGGAACCCCTCAAAGCCTTTTTTATAAAGTATTAAAGAGTTGGTTTATTTATAACTTGTTTTAAGGGATAGAAGAAAGCATTGAAAAAATCTTTGGAAGCCTATAGAATGATAGTATACCAAAGAAAAGAGCGGAAAGAAAAATTGAAGATGGGAGGTAGCGACAATGGTGAGTAAGACGATTAAGATAAATACTCCTGAGGGGTTGCATATGAGGCCGGCAGGTGTTATTGTTAAGGAGATGGAAGAGTTTCCATGTAAGGTTTCCATTCTTTATGGAAATCAGAGATATAATGCGAAGAGTTTAATTAATATTATTTCTGCACGCATTAAAGGAAACACAGAAGTAATCTTCGAATGTGACGGAGATTTGGAAGAAGAAGCCTTGGCGAAGATTGATGAAATTGCCAGTCAGAATTTTGGTGATTAGCCGAAGGCAGATGAATGAAGGAATTACTATAAAATACAAATAGGGTGTTTTATATTATATTCGCGTCGGGTGTACCTGAAAGGGGCATCCGACGTTCTTTTTTGCTTGATAAAATCGGGGGTGTGGTATATTATAAAGTAGTATGTTTCTAT
>CACXEU010000089.1 GCA_902766735.1 uncultured Lachnospiraceae bacterium | reverse complement strand
TGCCGGAAACAGAATGGAAGATATTATATCGTAACTGACCGGTGGCAGAAGTATACGGATGTTCTGTTGAATGAGGAAACGCTCCATGAATTGTCCGGTTTCTGTGATGAGTTTCTGGTGCATGCCGTGGATGTGGAGGGAAAGGCAAATGGCATTGAGGAAGAAGTAGCAACGCTTCTTGGAAATGCCTGTGAGATCCCGGCTACCTATGCAGGGGGCGTGCATTCCTTTGCTGATCTTGAAAAGCTGAAGCTTCTTGGAAAGAACCGGGTGGATGTGACGATCGGCAGTGCCCTTGACCTTTTTGGTGGAAATATGAGCTTTGAGAAGGTTGTTCTTCTTTCCAGGGAGAATGGCTGACAAGGAGAACGTTAAAAAATAGGGCAGACTGAGATTGAAGGAATGTGATGAAAAAATGCGGACAGAACAAGCAGAGCTTACAGTATTATGTCTGATACATAATGAAGACAGCTATTTGCTGCAGGACAGAGTAAAGAAGGATTGGAAGGGTTACACCCTTCCCGGTGGACATATCGAACCGGGAGAATCCATAGTAGATGCCGTTATCAGAGAAATGAAGGAAGAAACCGGGCTTATAATTAAAGCTCCACGACTTTGCGGTGTAAAGCAGTTTCCAATCGAAGGTGGCCGCTATATCGTATTTCTTTTTGAGACAGACCAGTTTGAAGGCAGGGTTGTTGATTCTGATGAAGGCAGGATGCACTGGGTTAAAATTTCAGAACTTTCAAATGTGAATTTAGTTGATGACTTCAAGGAACTTATTGAAGTTATGCTTAGCAATACTCTGACAGAGTTTCAGTATATTGTTGAGAATGATGAATGGAATGTGGTGAAGAAATAACTTAAAATCAGATTCCCGGGTCAGCCATGAATTTGTGGAAACTTTATAAGAGAGTAATTATGATAATAACTGTGTATTATATTTTTTATTAGTCAGTATTTGAACTGCATCACTATTCAGGTGCAGATCGGATACTGACTTATTTTTATGTTCACATAGTTCGATTTTGCAAAGAAGATCTGATTTATCGAAGTCAGCAGGGATTGGAGAAATCTGCAACACTTAAAGAGGCATTAAAAAGAATTGAGGAGTTGGAAAAAGAGAACGCAGAACTTCGGGAGGAACTAGATTATTACAGAAATCGTAAATTGAGCGGACGGCAGAAACATAACGCTAAGTGGATGGCAATTTACAATGATTTTGTTGCAGGTTATGAAAGTGGAATGACTATGGTAGAGATTGCAAAACGGAACAATGTCAGTGAGAGGACGATTTATAGGTATAAAGCGTATTATGACAAGATGAAGAAAAAAGAGGAATAGACCATTTTGCCGACATTAGTAAAATGGTTCAATGTGGGAGAAGAAGGTCTAATATGGAAAAGAAAGTGATGAACTGAAGTAATGAAATAACAATAATGAACATATTGCTGACGTCAGCAATATGTTCATTATTTCTTGAAAATATCTGTGAGATCACGGCGACCTATGCGGAAGAGGTCCATTCCTTTGCAAATCTTGAAAAGCTGCAGACACTCGAAAAGAATCGGGTGGATGTAGTGCTCTTGACCTGGTTGGGGGAAATATGAGCTTTGAAAAAGTTGTCCGCATGAACTGTTAAAAGAGAAAATTAAAGTATATAAATTCATTTAGACTCAGGCAAATCTATAGACTCAAATAAATCGCTAATTGAGCAATTTAGAATTTGACTGAGTTTTTCTATATTTTCAAAACGAATAGAGGAGGTCTGATTCATGATCATACGGTTAAAATTTTGATAGCTCAAATCCATTTGTTTGAATAACCAATATTTAGAATGGTTTTGTTCTTTTAGTATATCTACAACACGCAAACGTAACATGAAATCCTCCTTTACAATTATTATATGAGAAAACTAACTCTTGCATGAATGATGTACGCAATATATAATGCACACATTAGATAACATAAAACACTATATAAACAGTGATTGATAAGGAGGAAAGAGAATGGCATTAAAAGCAGCTAGATGCGAAGGATGTGGAGCAACTCTTGAAATAGACGAGAGTAAAGAAAGTGGATTTTGCCCCTATTGTGGTATGAAGTATTATACAGAATACGTTTGTAACAAATAATTATGCTGGTGCTACAATAAATGTTCAGGGGGTTGATGTTGAAAATTATATTAAATTAATAGAAAATGGAATGGCGGCAGGAAATATTGCAAATTTCGGATAAACGGAGCCCCTTTCTCGCGTCAGCGGTGTAAGAGGCTCGCACCAGCGGTGCGCTGTCCGTTTATTGCTTGT
>CACXEU010000088.1 GCA_902766735.1 uncultured Lachnospiraceae bacterium | reverse complement strand
ATTTGGCAATAAATCCAATATAATGTACTTCCTCTTCTGCATCATCTGAAAAGTAAAAGCACGTTTCATCAATATGATACCCTGCTTTGAGTTGCCTGTAAAAGAAATCCCAATCTATATCTACCACTTCTTTCCCTCTTTCCTAATCCCAGTATAGCTTCAGCTATAATAACGCTGAGCATATGACTTTTCTTTACCTTGCAAATAATTGACATATATGAGTCCACAGGGTTCTTATCCAATCTGCAATGCTCACTGCCTTGCCTGGAAAAATCATAAGTACCAAGGTTACAATTGCTATCAGTAGTTGTGCAACCGTTAAATTTCGATTACTTTTCTCTCTTGAAAATGCAGTCAATTCAGACGATATATCTATTTTTCGTTGCAAATCACTTTCAATCTCCGTATAATTATTTTTTACTTGAGACCACATCCATTCCGGATTATCTATAAATAATTCATAGGTATGCCTTCCATAACATACAGAGCTTGTTGCGTACTCATTTTCCTCCATGATGCGTTTTGCACGCTCAATTGTCTTGTCAAATGGCAATTCCTCTGTAATCTTATTAAAATCATAAAAGTCCTTGCTCAACTCGTATTTCAGTTTAAGTAATCTCTTTTGAGATGATTTTTTGGAAGTAATAGCATTAACTTTATTTCTGTATTCTGTTGCAAGATTCCAAAACTGCAATCCTAAATTTTTAAGGACAATCATTTTGTATATATAATCCATATGTCCACGTGTAAATTTGTAAACCATCTTGTTATGTATGGTTCCATATCCATCATGGCTTTCCACCCAACTCGGATTATATATGTACATCATATCTGTCGGGGATGAATCACTCCATCGTATTGTTGCAGTTGATATATATAGACGTTCAGCAATGGACAGATTGAATCCATACATTTCGTCCAATCCCAATGCCCTGTAAATTGATGGCTCCAATCCCAAATCTGGTTTGATATTAGTCTCGAAAATATTAATACCCAAAATATTCTTTTCTCTTCCATAAATCATAAGTGGAAAGTATTTTTTTATCTCACGAAGAAAAAGTTTCTTTACAAATTCAATCTGTTCATAGATAATCTGGCTCTTAGCATATTCGTCCATAGTTCCACTACTAACACCATAACCAATCTTTGCTCCTGATTTTCGCTTACTATCCTGAGTCCAATTTTCATGCACACACATCCCTGGCTTCTTATATTGTGTTTGAATAAAATCTGAAATTTCATTGCAAAGCGAGTCCGACAGAGTCACCTTCATTTCAATAACTGCGTAAGATGAACTAAAGTTTCTAACATGAATATCAAAATGCTCAATAAATGAATCCAGTTCTATATCATATGCAAAATCAAAGAGTCCCACCTTATACCAGGAATTGCCACTATGAAGCGTCTGATCCAATCCTGATATTAGCTTTTCTATATCATCCTCAGAACCATAAGCCGGCATATACTTATGAGTCAGGCATTTCTTAAATAATCTTATTAACCCTTTCTTCGTTTCTTTCAATTTTTGCTTAGGGATAAGGTCATATAACAGAATATCAGTTGGTTTGAAATAATAATCATTTGGTAGTGCATTTGGGTCTTCTCTTTCCCAGTAATAATCATCGCTAAAAATACTATGTGAAAACTCTCTCTTTTTCCGATTTTTACCAAATGATAGTTTCCATTTGATAAGAGACTTTAGCTTGGCTATTTCATATTTGCAATTTTCACGCTTTATTTCTTTTACAAATTTTGTACTTTTCAAACTGGAGTCTCCTTTCACTTAAATCTTGGCACGTAGATTAATCTTCTCCTTAACAAGAGGTGGCTTTACTGTCTATCTTTGTTTTCTTGAATTGTATTTTCAATTTCTTTCTTAGTACGATAATCCCCAGAAAAGAATATATTACTTTCCAACTTTGGAATTATTATTTCAACTTCTCCTTCATCATCATAGTTAAAGTCCGAAAATAATGTGATTTCGACACCTTCGGGTTTGTATATTTCTGGCTTATCAATATACAATGTAAATCCAACAGGATATGTTGATATTTCAGATAATGTTATCAAACCAACTCCTCCTACAAATTGAACCGATATTCCGTTCATTCTTTCTACAGCCCCAGAATGTATATGCATATATAAATGATATCTTTCCCGATTAAAAACTGTGGAAGTTCTATCCAACAAATAATCCTTTAATGAATTGTCTCCCATCATGCCTTCATTGATATCACAAAACAAAGTCATAATCTGTTTGAATATAGGTAATGGTTTTATACCTTTCATTTTAATTCCTAATGCACCAAATTCTTTTTCTTTTGCTTCTTGTAATGCAGAATGTATAATATGTACAAACTTACTGTATTCTGGCACATACCATTGCCCTGTCTTAGAATTACAATCACCACATAAATAATATCCTCCACGACCTCTCTGTTGAATTTTGCCTTTAAATTCTGAAAAGTCCCATGGTAAACTATTGGAATTTGATACCTGTTTAATAACCTGTTCACCAGAAAGAATATGAACTGAATAATTATTAAAAGTTGTCTCTGGTGGTACATGTTCAAATGTAAGTTTCTTGGTTTCTCCACAAAGCCTACATTTTCCAATAATAGGTTTTCGGCTCATCTAATCACGCTCCTTATTATCTGTAAATAGTCTTTTCTGCCCTAGATTACCATTTTTATCGTTTTCTCAAATGACTCGCTGAAATGCTCATCATCTTCTGGTGTCCGTTTCTTTGGTCCTTTTATATGATTCTTTCCGGATGCCCTCCGGGCTTTCTTGTTTAGATGCCGTTCCATAAGCATCCGATCTATGTTGTCATTTGTATACCATTTCCCTGACTGATGGACCGCATAAGCTCCTTTGCCAAGTGCCATTGCCGCCACCCCATAATCCTGTGATACAACAATATCCCCCTTATGACAAATGCTGATCAGTTTATAATCCACTGCATCAGCCCCGGCACCTACCACAATTACCTCACTGTAATCTGATTGAAGCACATGGTTCGTATCACATAACAGAGTCACCGGTATTCCGTATTTCTCTGCAATTCTTTCTACTATACCAACCACTGTACAGGCATCTGCATCCACATAAATATGCTGATTTCCAATTTTCTTTGCCATTTCTTCCTGATACATTGCATATTCTGTTTTGCTCATACAAACCGGTCCGATTGATGTTTCATATATCTGTCGGTCAGCAATTTCCTTTGGCTCCTTTTCCATCATCCAGTACTCCTATATTACGATTTTTTCGTCGTTAATCTTGACCAATGTCAATAGAATCCCTGATAATCAGAATATTTTTCTTGTATTTGTATATAGTTTTTTATTTCTTCAATGCTTAATATATTTTGTGGTGGTACATCTCTCACTGTCATTCCCGTAAAATCAAATTCATAATCAAAACCAAAGAGAGCTTTCGTTATGTTATATTTGACTATTTCAGCGATTAAACTATTACGATGTACCTCATGAATATCGCCTAATTTTACCTTAAATGTTATTACTGATGGATTTCCTAAAATCCATAGGCGCTTATAAGGTTCTTCTTTATACAGTTCCTTATCAATCGCCTCCAAAGACCATCGCAAAATTTCACCCCCTAAATTGATAGCAAAGTGGTTTATTCGATCGTCCTTATATACTTGATTTTTCTCAAAAAAGAAATGAACCGATTTTGTTCTGGATTGTTTATCACGATTCCACAAATGATATACATGTAAAAAAACTTCTTCTATCTTATCAGCGTCTAATCCTATATCAACAAGAAGTTTTCGTAATCGTTTCTCCCCAATGCTATCTTTCCCACCAGCAGTCACGATACCTTGTTTCCAGTATTCATTTTCATCTAAAATACGTGCACAATGATATACTACAATTTCTTTATCCATATTTTCTTTAACAAAATCAGTAACCAACATGGATTCATCTATTCTAATATCTTGCAATTGGTGTTCAATTTGCCACCATTCTTCAACCTTATCCGTACTTACTCTTCTGAGAATCATTTTTTCAAATTCACTTCCCCAATTTCTCAATTCTACTGGGAATGTAGTCGGATTATCAAAATCAATCATTTATACTCCTGTTCTATATCAGAATTCCATTCCGATTCTGGTTCTTCCATCATCAGATCAAATATAGTTTCTTCAATGACTTTCACACACTCATCTGTATTCTGCAAAATATCCTTGCCCCAGAAGCGTATCACTGTCCATCCCATAAACAGCAGTTTTTTATTAACTTCATCATCCCGTTGTCGGTTCCTTGATATTTTGTTAATCCAAAACTCACTGTTATTACTTTTTTCCAGGCGCGGTTTTAATATTTCCCAGTCTTTCCCATGAAAGAACTCGCCATCACAAAATATAGCAATCTTGTATTTTGTCAATGCAATATCCGGCTTTCCTGGAAGTTCCTTATAATTCTTCCTGTACCGATATCCTTTCTCCCACAAGGCCTTACGAAGTCGAACTTCTATTGTTGTATCATTCGCCCTGATATGCTGCATATTCTTTTTTCTATGCTCTTTTGTCAACACATCAGCCATATATAACTACCTGTCTTCTCAAATTCAGTTCTTTTGTTACAAATCCAACAACCTTATATCCATTTTTCTCTGTGTCAGATAATACTCATACATCATTGCTGCCGGGAGCTGTCTAATCTGAATATTCTCTAATTCGAGAGCTTCAAGCATTGGCATTCTTGCAGTACCTTTTTTTATTATCTCATCCTTTTCAGTCGGCATGAGAAAGCAGTTTTTTACCACTGCAATATGGTGTGCCTCAATAAATTTCTTATAAGCAAGCTGATAGAGATACTGTTTTGTTATATCTCCGACACCCGGATTACCCCTAAGATTCTTACCTTTTTCCAGTTGGAGAAGATAATACTTGGCATCAAAAATAACAAAATAATCAACATCCCCAACACTTGGCATACTGATCAGATCCGGGATCAATGTGTCTTTAGCTGTCTGCGTAGTATCTGTACCTTCCCATATTGGCTTTTCAATAATATCAATCAGTGAATCCTCTTTCTGATTCTGAAATTCATCTGCCAAAGGAACATGCATTTTCAGCTGCCCCAGTGATGTTTTCAGCTTATTATCAAACACTTCTGCACATATCTTTTCCCATACTGCATGATACGCAGTTGTACCATACATACAGATTCCATCATTATCCTCAAACATTCTGCGGTTCTGTGCCACATATGCATACAGCGTTTTAAGAAGAATCTGGCGGTGGGTGTTAAACTGCACATTCAGTTCCTTTGAAATTCTTTCCAGAATATACTCCCTGTCTCCAAAGTCATCCAGAACTTCCTCTGACAGTTCTACCGTTTCTATTCCAAAAAGATTTTCAAGCTGTGCCTGGCGAAGCTGATTGGAGCATTCTGTCAGGATGCACTCATGCAGTCTTTTGAAATAATCCATATCATCATCTACTGTTTTTCCGGTATACAGTTCCATATAATATGGCCTGTTATCCTCAATCAGAGCAAAGCTCTCATCTATGGTTTTTTCCCACAGAATTTCGCCATCACCATTGACTTCAATAATATCCTCGCTGTTTGTATATATGCCATATTCAAAGTAATCGTTCAGAAGATAGAGAATTACTGCAAGGATATTAAAACTTCTGTTTTCTCCATCTCCATTAAACATGCTTACCATCTGTTCATCTGACCGGCTGTATCTTTCAAGAACTTTAACAACCTGTTTCATTTCTGAAAAATAGTCATCCCTCTGTTTCATCAGATACTTTGGATATACCTTAATAACCCTTGAACCACATGTAATAATTCCCACATACGTAAAGACATATAGACAGTCTCCGCTGACTGCTGTTTCATCTGATATCTCGATATCATCATCAACCAGATCTGACATTTCCAACTGGTCTTCATTATTCTTTACGCTCTTTAATACACCAAAGGCTTTCAGGTTTTTTATAAAACGCTCAACCGCAGATTCATCCATGGAAAAAATGCTTTTCAGATTATTCTTTGTATACCGCTGCTGTTCCCTGACATATCTTGAAACAATCTCCATTATGCATCATTCCTTTGCTTGT
>CACXEU010000087.1 GCA_902766735.1 uncultured Lachnospiraceae bacterium | reverse complement strand
TTTGCGAAAAGGTCATATGCCTCGCAAAGTGCCTAAAACAAAGGATTTCTAGATATTTTCCTTGTATAGTAGACACACCGTCTCCACGTGTCCACTGTCTGCAACAATATCCACATAAGTACCCAGAGCTGCTGCTGCCTTCTTTAAATAAGTATCGTTAACTGCTCCGGAATAGAATACTAACTCATTGTAACCCGGCGGGTTCACGCCAGCCACATAAGTCTGTGCATAAACCGTCTCATCGAAGAACTTCACATGATATGTCAATGTTGCCTCGCTGTTAGTCTTAACATCCACCAGTCCTGTAATCTGCACCGTGTAATTATCATAATAACGATTGGACTGTGCATCTTCCGGCTGTACAAAAGTAATGCTGGGATTGCTAAACTGTAGCGTTCCCTGAGCGGAACTTCTACTATAACCGGTTCCTGTTCTATCATTGGTAATTGTCACCCGAAGCCCCGAAGCATTCGTCACCTTTAAATAAGTACTGTTTAAATCCACATGCCATCCACATTCATTGGCATGCACCAGTCCCTGAGGCATATAACCTGCTGCCGGGAATGCTGAAAAAGCTTCATGGTAAGGATGGCCGCTTTGCTGGGTATACTTTCCAATGGAAATATTTCCGCAGAACCCAAACTGCTGTACCACATTAGCAGGACGAATCAGTGCGTAACGATGTCCGTAAGTATCCCAAGATCCGTTTCGTAAATTGTACCCCTCGTTCATCCATCCGGTAATGGAACCCTGTGGGGTATACCCCATAGCCAAAATATTATGGTTACAAGCAAATCCCTGATCCCATAAAGCCTGTGCCATATCTGCCGGCTTACTGGACTGACTAATCACATGATTAAATTCAAAATTTCGATCTAATGCCTGATACTGCAATGATTCATTCGGAACACAATCCTGCGTCAAGCCATCCACACCTGTAAGCCACCGGTAAAACTCCGTCATACCCTGCATGGCATCCAAGGTGTCATCACTGACAACGCCCTGATAATATGGGGAAGAAACTGATGCCGGAACCTTATAGTACGTCGATTGTTTTCCATCTTCGTAAGTATTTCCCGCATTTTTTCCCTGAGAATATTTCTGAGCCACCTGCTCTTTCGTACGTTTTGCGAATTCCGTGTTATTGTCTGTATAGTTTACTACTGCCTGAACGGTATTTCCCCAAAAGAAAAAAGCTGCCATCAGAACAGCGACAGAAATAAACACGCGAATCTTTTTTAAATAACAATTCATCTATCACCCTTCTTTCTATTTTTTATCTAGTTTATGAACCTCCCTTTCTTTTTTTCACGCACAAATCTCTCCTTATAGTTATAACATAAAACGGGTTGGATGTTAACTCCAACCCGTCATCTTAATTCTTTTTAAACTCGCTTAATTCCAATCCTTCATTTCTCTCCAACATCATTCGAATGGACCACTCATTGGAGAACAATACCAAAGGATTTCCTTTCATATCCTTAACTTTTTTCGTATCGCTCGGGCACTTCAGGGAATTCAGATCCACCCCTTCATTATCCACCCAGCGGATATATCCGTAAGGCAATGGTTCTAACCGTACATCACAGTTATACTCATTTTCCAAACGGTACTTCAACACGTCAAACTGAAGGGTACCAACGACTCCTACAATAATTTCCGACATTTCCAGATTATAATCCTGGAACATCTGAATAGCACCTTCCTGTGCAATCTGGGTAACCCCCTTCATAAACTGCTTACGCTTCATGGAATCCAATGCCACCAATCGACAGAAATGTTCCGGTGCGAAAGTTGGAATTCCTTCGTAAGAGAACTTTTTCCCCGGTGTACAGATGGTATCTCCGATAGAGAAAATACCCGGATCAAAAATACCCATCACATCTCCCGCATAAGCTTCATCGATAACCTTACGATCCTGTGCCATAATCTGCTGTGGTCTGGACAGTTTCATCTTTCTTCCACTCTGAACATGGAACACATCCTTTGTAGCATCAAACTTTCCGGAGCAGATTCTCATGAAGGCGATTCTGTCATGATGCGCCTTATTCATATTGGCCTGAATCTTAAAAATAAACCCGGAGAAAGCTTCTTCTTCCATTGGATCAATTAAGCCTGCATCTGACATTCTAGGAAGTGGAGACTCTGTCATTCTCAGGAAATGTTCCAGGAATGTTTCCACGCCGAAAGTGGTCAATGCAGAACCAAAGAACACCGGTGACAATTCTCCCTTGTCTACCAATTCCTGATCAAAAGGATCTCCTGCTCCATCCAATAATTCCGTGTCATCCATCAGCTGTTCATATAAATCATCGCCAATTTCCTCTTTGAGTTTTTCATCATTCACATCAAAGGTTGTTTCTGCAGCACTCTTGGAACCACCCACAGAAACTGCCTGGAACATTGACACCTGATTGGTATTTCGGTCGAACACACCCTTAAATCGCTTTCCGCATCCAATCGGCCAGTTAATCGGGCAAGTCTTAATGCCTAACACATTTTCAATTTCTTCTAATAATTCATAAGGATCTCTAGCTTCCAGATCCATCTTATTGATAAAGGTAAAAATTGGGATATGGCGCATCACACAAACCTTAAATAATTTAATGGTCTGCGCCTCTACACCCTTGGACGCATCAATTACCATCACGGCAGAATCCGCTGCCATCAAAGTACGGTACGTATCTTCCGAGAAATCCTGATGTCCCGGAGTATCCAGAATATTAATGCAATATCCATCAAAGTTAAACTGCAGCGCTGAAGATGTTACAGAAATACCTCTTTCCTTTTCAATTCCCATCCAGTCAGAAACCGCATATTTGGAATTTGCCTTTCCCTTTACGGAACCGGCAGTGTTAATCGCTCCACCATACAGCAGAAACTTTTCTGTCAATGTGGTCTTCCCGGCATCCGGGTGAGAAATAATTGCAAAAGTCCTTCTATTTTCTATTTCTTTTTTTAATTGCTCGTTCATAATCCTTTCCTTCCAATGACTTTATCCTTAGAGATTATAAATGAGTCTTCCCTATTATTCAAGTACGTTTCCTGCATGTGCCATGAAAGAGCAAGGTGTCACATGCCACATTCTTTTTACTGAGCAGATGTTGCGTAGGCAATTATCTTCTTTATACTGGTAATTCCGGAAGCATTAATGATATCGGTTCTTTTTTTGTAGAAGTGGTTTCCTGTTCTGACTGTATTTCCTGAGATTCTTTCTCTTTCCCTACAGAGTCATCCTCCCTTCCTTCCCGTTTCGGCTTTTTTTCTTTTTTCTTTTTTAACACCGTGATTTTACACACCAGATGTTTCTTTTTCCCCTTTTTTAAATAAACCGCCGCATAAATTTTACATTTTCCGACAGTCTTGCCCCGTACAATTCCTTTTTTTGATACAACGGCAATCTTTTTATTTCCTGAGCGAAATTTTACTTTTTTAACATTTTTCCCCACTACTTTTAGTTTACAAGTTTTCCGAACCTCTAACCGAATACTTTTCGGCTTGATTTTTACGGAAGCGGCTCCCACATTGAGGGCATTTCCGATAACCAGCGTAAAAATGAGTAACATTATTATCGTTTTTCTTTTCATGTTTACTCCTCTTCTAGTGATAATACACTATTTTTTAATATTGTTATCCTTAATATACTGATTGTTTGCATAATAAATCTCTGCAAACTGGTTGTAATAACATAGCGAATTCAAGAAATTCTTTAAATCATTTTTCTTTTGTGGGGTTAAATCCAATTCATCAATTTTTCCATTATTGATCATCTCATAACAATAGCTCATGACGCTGAATTTCATTTCGCAATTGTTATCTATATTATTCCGGTCTTCAATACTTAAGGTTAACTGATCATCAAATCGATTTGCCGGCATATTATTCAGGATAATATGATAAACCTTATTATTTTGAACATCTAAATCTGTAAATGGCAGTCGCTCAACATTATAGGTTTCATTTTCATCATTAATAAATAAATGATCCTGGTTTGGGTCCCCCTGCAAGGTTGAAATATAGTCTGTAATTTTCTTGGTTCCATCCAAGGTGACCTTCATATAGATATTGATTCCATCATCTACCTCCAACTGAAGCCCTGAAATAGTAATTCCGGAAATACCGTTGTATGTAATGTTCCACTGATATTTTTCAGGAATTTTCCAGTTTTCTATTGTGTCAGTCTTTTCATATCCTTCATTTGCAAGATTATTTGTTTTATAATCAAAATATTTTTGAGAATATGCTCCATAGTTTAGTAATGAAGTTAATAAGTTCTCTAACTGTTCTTTATCAGCTCTTCCCTGATATTTCCCCAGCATATTGTCTGTATATTGCTTTACCGTATAATCTTTCGTGACCCCTGTCGGTTCTCCCTCATAAAAGATTTCTGCATGAACTACATCTGCCATCTGTGTAGCAGCAACATCGCAGGTAAAACCATAACAGATTACAGTTTCATTATTTTCTTTGTTCTCCACATATTTTGTAGGATTTCCAAAAACTTCTGTCTGCGTTCCCTCTGCTGTATCATCTCTTAAAGTAAAACGGATGGAATATTTCGAAATTTCTTCCTCAGTCAATACTTCCGGTGCATCTAAATATGCCCAAAGATTTACCCCAATCAATCCATCTAATGTCAGGCTTCCTCCCATAATCTTACAGTGATACTCCTTGCGAATCAGGCGCACTTCATTACCGTCTTCACTAAAGTCCGGTCGCCAGGTAGCATGATCACTGGTAAATGCATCCTTTGGAATGATTGCATTATTTGCTTTAAATCCTGTAGTAAGCTTTGCAGTGGATACTGCAGAGAAATCAGTGTCATCTAAATTATCGCCCCAAAGTGTAGGGTCGGAAATTCCTATTTTTGCCCCTTCTAATGTCCCTATAACCGTCACTAATTTGGAACTGTTTAAGATATTTAAGTTGTTTTGCTTGCCATTATAGGTATTATTTTGGATTTCATCGGTTCCGCCTATTTTCAATGGGGAATTTGCATCATAGTAAACACCTGCACCAATTGCACCGGATTGATTTCCTTTAATTTCTGTGTTTGAAATAATTGTTTCCCCTCCGGAGCTATTTGACAGCAAGCAGATTCCTCCACCCTTTCCAGTCGCTACATTGTTCAACACACTACAGTGATCTATTTGTGTTTTTGTCCAGTAACCATATACCTCAAGTCCAGCACCTCCATCTGCCTCATTGTTACTGACAGTAGCATTACTTAACCGAACCGTATTCGGACGGAGCATTGCAATGAATAATCCTCCACCTTCCTCGGCAATATTTCCGTCAATTGTTCCACCGTTCATATAAAGCCCCGGATTTGATGTTGTTCCAATTCCAGAATTATAGCCTAAAAAAGGTGCTGCGTAAGAATAGAAATATCCGGAAGCAAAAATCCCGGCGCCATTTGCGGCTTTGTTATTACTAATGGTTCCATCATTTATTATGACTGTACTTCTGACATGACCCAGTCCATAAGTACTCAATTCCCCATAAGACAGATCCAAGGATATTCCTCCGCCAAAATTTGTGGCTTCATTATTATCAATCGTTCCACCATTCATAATGAACTCAGAACCGCCGGTTACAAAAACCGCACCTCCCTGTGCAGTAAAACAACGGTTAGGATCTACATCATCAATGTAATCTGACTTCGCATAACAGTGGTCGATGCTTCCACCATTCATAGTAAATTGTCCTCCCGAATAAACTGCAACACCACCACCGAAGCATACCGAACCACCATCAATTCCACAATTCGTGATGGTTCCACCATTCATGGTAAATTGTCCTCCTTCAACCGTAACACCACCGCCATAATAGTTATTACTCTTATGGTTTTGAATGGTAACTCCCGGATTCATTACAATACTTCCTCCATTTTGGATGTAAAAGACACCTGGCGCATCCCCCGTTTCAGTTCCTCTGAAAACAAGATGATCACTTCCATCCTCCAGACCAATATGTACTGTTGCTTTCTCTGACGCAACAACAGCTCCGCCACCTACTGACACCTGAATATAATGTCCATTTCCCTTAATGGTCGTCGTGTTTCTTGAAAAACTCATACCAACATTATTTGTGGTTAAGTCTGCCTTTAAATCAATTAAATAAGATCCATTCTCTGCACTGTTAATCGAAGACACTGCAGCGTTTAATTCCTCAACAGAAGCCACTTCAAATATTTGCGTATAGCTTTCTTCCGCTTTTACCGTTTTTTTATAAAGCCCTGTTGGCAATACCAGAAGTATTGCAAGCAAAATACTGAACACCTGTTTTATTTTTCTTTGCATCTCAAACTCCTTTCCTGCTTCTTTCCGTTTTGTCTTATTCTTCAAACCAATCAATAGGGAGTGTTTCTTCTCCTTGATTTTCTTTCCTCTTTTTTTCTTTTTCCTTCGAAGAACCCATGGTCTCTACTTCCGTTTCTTTCGTACTATGAATCTTTTCCTTCTTCTCTGACTCTTCCTGAACGTCTTTTTTTTCTTTCTCGGCTCCTGTTGTAAATCTGTACACGTCTCGTTCCTCTGAAGTCTTTTCAATCATTTCTGTTCCTGTAACAGACTCCCTATTCTCCGGGGTATTTTCATTATGAATCGCAAAAAATCCAACGATGGCACAAATAAAAAAAAGCACCAAAACGAAGCCAATTCCATTCCTCTTCCTTTTCATTTTTAAAACCAATCAATCTCTGTATCTACATATTCATGAACCCCACCATGATATGTATCAATTTGTTCTTCAGTACTTGTAGTAATAATATCCTTAAAATCAACTTCAAGGATTTCCATTTCAGGTTTCCTATATTCTTTCATAACAACCTCCTCCCTGATTCCTTTCATTTTCTTGTTACTGTGTATCTTATATGAGAAGTTTTTCTTTCCTATTCACTTTTTTACCTATGGTATCTCAAAAACATATTAGCAGAAAAATAAGGGTAAAATGTGATAGAAAAAGGGGATTTAGAAATAGCCCTTTATACAATTCCATGTAAACACGAAATATTTTAGCAATAAAATCCACTTTTTATAAATTCTATACATTGAGTGATGAAAGGATTTTTGCTATTATAGTATTGGTGGGTTTGTGCGCAGAAATATATTTTGGAAGCCCAGAACCTGCATTTTCAGATATTATTCACAGGAGGATTCCTTATGGGAAAGATAAACGCCACAGCAATGGCAAAAATTGAGGAGATTTGTGACCGCTACACAGATGAAAAAACTCCTCTTATGATGATTCTTAGCGATATTCAAAATGAATACGGATACATTCCCTTGGAAGTGCAGGAGATTGTTTCCGAAAAAACCGGCATTTCCGTTGCAGAAATATATGGAGTAGTTACTTTTTACTCCTTCTTCTCTTTGACACCGAAGGGAAAATACGTCATTGGTTGTTGTCTCGGAACAGCCTGTTATGTAAAAGGTGCTCAAAGAGTCATTGATAAATTTTCCGAAATCCTTAATATTGGGCCGGGAGAAACGACTGAAGACGGCTTATTTACCTTAGATGCATTACGTTGTATCGGTGCCTGCGGAATTGCTCCTGCAGTTACGATTAATGGTAAGGTTTATCCGAAGATGGAAGTTTCACAGGTGGAAGAGGTCATTGACAGCTACCGTCGTGATGCAGAAATGAATAAGGAGGTGCAGGCATGATTCAATCAACAGAAACATTAAATGAACAGATTACATCCTGTACGAAAAGTTTTGAAGATAAATTGGCTGGAAATGATGGAAAACGCCACATCATTCTTTGTGGTGGTACCGGTTGCCTTTCTAATAACTCGAAAGAGATCCAGAAGAAGTTTGAAGAACTGCTGGAAGCAAAGGGACTTTCTGATAAAGCTACAGTAAATCAATCCGGTTGTTTCGGATTCTGTTCTCAGGGACCTTTTGTTAAAATATATCCGGAAAATACTTTATATCGTCTCGTTTCCGTAGATGATGTGGAGGAAATCGTGGAATCAGACATTATGAATCAGACTGTTGTGGAGCGTCTTCTCTATGTGGAACCATCCACCGGCGAAAAAGTTTCCAAGCAGGAAGATATTAATTTCTATAAAAAACAGAAGCGAATCGCTCTTCACGGCTGTGGTGTCATTAATCCGGAAGATATCAACGAAGCCCTTGGTATGGGTGCTTTTCAGGGTCTTCGCCGTGCATTGTCCATGACACAGGAACAGGTTATTAATGAAGTTCTTGCGTCCGGCATTCGTGGTCGTGGTGGTGCAGGATTCCCATCCGCCAGAAAATGGTTATTCGCTTATAATATGGACAGCGAAGAAAAATACGTGGTTTGTAACGGTGACGAAGGAGACCCGGGTGCATTTATGGATCGAAGCATCTTAGAAGGGAATCCTTTGGCTGTTATTGAAGGAATGATGATTGCCGGTTATGCCATCGGTGCGAAAGACGGTTATTTCTACGTGCGTGCTGAATATCCAATCGCTGTAAACCGTTTACGGATTGCCATCAAACAAGCGGAAGAAGCCGGACTATTAGGAGATGATATTTTAGGAACAGGTTTCAGTTTCCATTGTCATCTTCGTCTTGGTGCTGGAGCATTCGTTTGTGGGGAAGAAACAGCCTTGTTAAATTCCATTGAAGGAAAACGTGGTATGCCTAGACCGCGTCCACCATTCCCAGCTGTTAAGGGATTATGGGAAAAGCCGACCATTATCAATAATGTAGAAACATTGGCTTGTGTTCCATTCATCCTTCGTGAAGGTGCCGAGGAATTTTCAAAAGTTGGAACCGAACATTCCAAGGGAACCAAAGTATTTGCCCTGGGTGGAAATGTCAACAATGTTGGATTAGTGGAAGTACCGATGGGTACCACACTCCGCGAACTGATTTTTGATATTGGTGGAGGAATTCCAAACGGAAAGAAATTTAAAGCCATCCAAACCGGTGGACCATCCGGCGGATGTTTAACAGAAGAATTCCTAGATGAACCAATTGACTTTGATAATCTGATTGCAAAGGGATCCATGATGGGTTCCGGCGGTGCCATTGTCATGGATGAAGATACCTGTATGGTTGACGTTGCAAAATTCTATATGGAATTTATTTGTGACGAATCCTGCGGGAAATGTTCTCCTTGCCGAATTGGTACCAAGCGTATGTTGGAAATCCTTACAAGAATTACCGACGGTCAGGGAACCATGAAGGATTTAGATGATTTGGAAGAATTAAGTCAGACCGTTAAGAACAATTCTCTTTGCGCTTTGGGTCAGACTGCTGCAAATCCTGTAAATTCTACATTGGCTCATTTCAGAGATGAATACATTGCACATATTGTGGACAAGAAATGTCCTGCACATATTTGTAAGAACTTAATGGAATATCATATTGATGAAGAAAAATGCGTGGGCTGTGGACTTTGTGCCAAGGCTTGTCCGGCCGGATGCATTGAACGAACCGATTATATTCCGGAAGGTCATAAGTTGGCTTCCTTCCGCATTGATACTGAAAAATGTGTGAAGTGTGGTTCTTGTATCGCTACTTGTCGAATGAAAGCGATTGAAAAGAAATAAGGGAGGAAGATAAGATGTCAAAGAAAATTAATATTAAGATAGAAGGAATTCCTTATCAGGTAGATGAAGGAATGACCATTTTAGATGCTGCAAAGGCTTGTGGATACGAAATTCCTTCCCTTTGTGCATTCAATCACGGCGAATGTAATTCCGGTTCCTGCCGCGTATGTCTCGTAGAAACTACAGGTGCCCGTGGTTTGGTTGCCAGCTGCGTATACCCGGTTGTAGAAGGAATGGAAATCCGCATTTCCTCTCCAAAGGCCATAGAAGCCCGTAGACGAAGCGTGGAATTACTTCTTTCCAACCACAATAAGAATTGTCAGCAGTGTGACAAAAACGGACAATGCGAATTACTTCATGTGGCAAGCCTTACCGGTGCAAGAGATGATGCCTTTGGTGGTTGCCTCACAGAAGTTCATATCGACAGATTGGCTCCGGGACTTGTGAGAGATACTTCAAAATGTATTCTTTGTGGACGTTGTATTGAACGTTGTAAAAATGTTCAGGGGCTGGGAATTCTCGGTTATGAAAACCGTGGATTCAATACCTTTGTTGCTCCTGCAGAAGACAGAAGTTTTAAGGATTCCCCTTGTATCCAGTGTGGACAGTGTGTCAACGTTTGTCCGACCGGTGCATTGATGGAACATTCAGAAATCAATAAGATTGACGAAGCATTTAAAGCCGGCAAGCATATCATTGTTCAGGCCGCTCCTGCAGTTCGTGCTGCTTTAGGTGAAGAATTCGGTTATCCAATCGGAACTCCGGTTACCGGAAAGATGATTGCAGCACTGCGTCGTTTAGGCTTTGAACGTGTCTATGATGTAAACTTTGGTGCCGATTTAACCATTATGGAAGAAGGTACTGAATTACTGAATCGTGTAAAAAACGGTGGCGTTCTTCCAATGATTACATCTTGTTCCCCTGGATGGGTGAATTATGCAGAATATAATTATGGTGATTTACTGCCACACTTGTCTTCTTGTAAGTCCCCTCATCAGATGCAGGGTGCAATTATCAAGTCTTACTGGGCACAGCAAAATGGAATTGATCCAAAAGATATCTTTGTCGTTTCTGTGATGCCTTGTGTAGCAAAGAAAGATGAAAAAGACAGAGCACAGCAGGAAGTTAACGGCATCCGTGATGTTGATGCAGTTATTACAACCCGTGAGCTCGCTCGTATGATTCGTCGAAGCGGTATCCTCTTTAACCGTCTTCCGGATGAAGAATGGGATCAGGATATTATGGGTGATTACTCCGGCGCTGCCGTTATTTTCGGTGTAACCGGTGGTGTTATGGAAGCAGCTCTTCGTACCGTTCACTATGTTCTGACCGGACAGGAAAAACAAGAAATCATTTTTAAGGAAGTTCGTGGACATGAAGGCGGA
Organism: uncultured Lachnospiraceae bacterium; assembly: GCA_902766735.1. Taxonomy (GTDB): domain Bacteria; phylum Bacillota; class Clostridia; order Lachnospirales; family Lachnospiraceae; genus Eubacterium_G. Next base: position 682 of record CACXEU010000087.1, on the reverse strand, counting down.
ATTCGTGAAGCAACTATCGACATTAAGGACTTCATGACTGTTAATGTAGCTATTGCTTCCGGAATGAAAGCTGCCAAAGTTTTATTAGATGACATCCGCGCAGGAAAGTCTAAATATCACTTCATTGAAATCATGGGTTGCCCAGGCGGTTGTATCAACGGTGGTGGTCAGCCATATGTTAGAAGTTGCTTCCTTCCAAACGAAGACGACAACATTATGGACACTTATAAAGAAAAGAGAGCAAAAGCCCTTTACTCTGAGGATGAAAGACAGGTAATCCGCCAGTCTCACAACAATCCTCAAATCAAGGAGCTCTACGATAAATTCCTTGGCGAGCCTAATTCTCATAAGGCTCATGAGTTACTACATACACACTATGCAGAACGCGAAGGATTTAATGAAGTATAAGAATTCTCTTTTTTCTCCATTCTAGTGGATGTAATGAAGAGACATAAATTTTAAGATTGTACCCCGATTATTCAGATTTTGTGAATTTTCGGGGTACAATATTTTTCGTAAAAAATAGAAGCGTACCCCTTTTTTTCACATTTAGTCATTTTTCGGGGTACAGCAAAACAATCCAAAAACGTGAACTGTACCCCCATTTTTCAAATTAAGCAGAAAACTGGGGTACACCTAACAAACTTCAAATAAAAAAGCGTACCCCCATTTTTCAAATTCA
>CACXEU010000086.1 GCA_902766735.1 uncultured Lachnospiraceae bacterium | reverse complement strand
TTATTAGAGGTTTTGGAAGAAGAATTAAAAAACTGGGGTAGATAAATTGGAAAGTAAGAGTTTTTATGATGTATTTCCTATGGCAGATTTATATGGGGATATAGCAGATATTTTTGAACATGTGCGTGTAAACAAAATTACATCCAATACAAAACATGACAAAATGCGCATTTATATCGAGAGCAGCAGACTTATTGATAAGTCTGCTATTTTGACTGTCCAAAATCATCTTGCAAAAGTGTTAAAGACAGGCAAGCGAATTCACATTGAATTCATTGAAAAATACTATCTGTCAGAACAGTACACCTTAGAAAACCTTATGGAAATTTATAAAGAAAGTTTAATCACTGAGTTAAATCTGAAAAGTCCTATTGTTGCGGCAATGTTTAAAAAGGCACCCATGTCCTTTGAAGGAAATAAGTTAATGATTGACTTGGCTTCTAATATTATTTCGGAATCCAGAATGAAAATCCTGAAAGAGACGTTGGAAGAAATCTTTGCCAACCGTTTTGACATGCCGATTGAAGTGCAGATTAAAAAGCGTCGTGAAGTGGGAAGACGTTTTTCTGAAATGAATGCGAAACGTCTGCGAAATGAAGTCGACGTATTACTCAGTAAGAGCCAGCCGGATAAGGAGGAAGAAAAAGAAGAGGCGAAGGAAGAACAGCGTCCAAAGAGACCTGCTCAGACGAAAGCCAGCCGTTCCGATAATCCGGATGTGGTTTATGGAAAAGACTTTAAGTTTGAGGAAGAAACAAAGCTTTCAGATGTTTTCGAAGGCACTGGGGAATGTGTAGTAAAAGGACAAATCATGACCATGGAAGAGCGGGAAACCAGAACCGGAAAGTTCATTGTTTCCATGGACATTACAGATTTTACGGATAGTATTTCCGTGAAAATGTTCCTTGCTAACGAAAATGTGTTGGCAGACTTTAAAGGAAAAGTGCGAAAAGGCTCTTTTGTTCGCATCAAGGGTGTTGCGCTTTATGATACTTATGATAAACAGGTTGAAATCAGTCGTGTGGACGGAATGAAACTGATTGATAAATTTTCTACGGAAAAGAGAAAAGATACCGCAGTTGAAAAGCGTGTGGAACTTCATTGTCACACGAAGATGAGTGATATGGATGGTGTCAGCGACTGTGGAAAAATTGTCCGCCGTGCTTATGAGTGGGGGCATAAAGCCATTGCCATTACCGACCATGGTGTGGTACAGGCATTCCCGGATGCATGGCACACCTATTGTGACATTAAGAAAGAATGTAAAAAGGCCGGCAAGGAAATGGACTTTAAAGTGATCTACGGAGTAGAAGCGTATCTGGTAGATGACTTAAAGGATATGATTGTAAATCCGAAAGGGCAAAGTCTGAAGGATACTTATGTGGTTTTCGATTTGGAAACCACCGGGTTTAGTGCTAGAGCGGACCGTATTATTGAAATCGGTGCCGTAAAAGTGGTGAACGGAGAAATCGTAGACCGATTTAGCACCTTTGTTAATCCGGAAAGACCGATTCCTTATCGAATTGAAAAGTTAACAAGCATTAATGACAGCATGGTCATTAATGAGCCAAAAATAGAAGAAGTATTACCGAAATTCATGGAATTTTGTGAAGGGGCAGTTATGGTTGCCCACAATGCAGAGTTTGATATGAGTTTTATTCGTGAGAACTGTATGCGTCAGAATCTCCCATGTGATTTTACCATTGTTGATACAGTGGCAATGTCCCGATATCTGGTAATTGGATTAAGTAAGTACCGTTTGAATAATGTGGCAAAAGCACTGGGAATTCCACTGGATCATCATCACAGAGCTGTGGATGATGCGGAATGTACCGCCCTCATTTTCCAAAAACTTTGCAAGATGTTGGAAAATAAAGGCATTACAAATCTGGACGAGTTAAATACGGAAGGAAAGCAGTCTTCCAATCTGATTAGTAAGTTGCCGGCACACCACGCCATCATTCTATGCAAGGATTTGGTGGGGCGTGTGAATTTGTATAAACTGATTTCTATTTCCCATATTGATACATTCGCGGGAAAGAAACCGAGAATCTTAAAAAGTGATTACTTAAAGCATAAAGACGGGTTGATGATTGGAAGTGCCTGTGAAGCAGGAGAATTATATCAGGCGATTCTTCATGGAAAACCGGAGCAGGAAATTGCACGGTTAGCAGAATTTTATGATTATTTTGAAGTGCAGCCATTGGGAAATAATGCCTTTATGTTAAAGACCGGAAATCCGGAGATTGACGAGCGTAAGAAATTCCTGGTGGATTCCGTGGAAGAATTACAGAACATCAATAAAAAGATTATCGACTTAGGAAAGAAATTCGATAAGATGACCGTTGCAACCTGCGACGTGCATTTTCTGGATCCTGAGGACGAAATTTATCGTCGAATCATTCAGTGTGGACAGGGATTTAAGGATGCGGATAATCAGCCACCGCTTTATTTAAGAACCACAGAGGAAATGTTAAAAGAGTTCGATTATTTGGACAGTGATTTGGCAGAAGAAATTGTCATTAAGAATCCACAGAGGATTGCAGATATGATTGATGACATTTCGCCGATTCATCCGGACAAGTGTCCTCCCGTGTTGGAAAATTCAGAAGAAAACTTAAGAAAAATTTGTTTTGATAAAGCCCATGATATGTATGGGGAAAAGATTCCGAAAATCGTAGAAGACCGATTGGAAATCGAATTGGATTCCATTATCGGTAACGGCTATGCGGTAATGTACATCATGGCACAGCGTCTTGTATGGAAATCCAATGAAGACGGATACCTGGTAGGTTCCAGAGGTTCCGTAGGGTCCTCTTTTGCGGCGACTATGTCCGGTATTACGGAATGTAATCCGTTGCAACCACATTATTACTGTGAACATTGTAAGAGTTCCATTTTCCAGGATGAATATTCCATGACGAAAGATGGGGCAGATATGGATCTGGTTCAGAAGATGCAGAAGGATATTCGTGAAGTCCGTGAAGAGTGTGGTGTGGGATTTGACCTTCCGGATGGAATCTGTCCATGTTGTGGAGAAAAAATGAAAAAAGATGGGCTGGAAATTCCCTTCGAAACCTTCCTTGGTTTTGGTGGAACAAAAGAACCGGATATTGACTTGAACTTCTCCGGGGAATATCAGGCCAATGCCCATGCATATACAGAAGTTATGTTTGGTAAAGGGCACACTTTCCGTGCGGGAACTATTACCGGTGTGGCAGAAAAAACTGCCTTTGGTTATGTGAAGAATTATTTCGAAGAACATAATATCAATAAAAGAACTGCGGAAATTGATCGTATTTCCCGAGGATGTACCGGAATTCGTCGAAGTACGGGACAGCATCCCGGTGGTATCGTTATTGTTCCAAGAGACAAGGAAATCTATGATTTTACACCGATTCAGAAACCGGCTAATGATATGACCACGGATATCATTACCACACATTTCGAATATCATGCCATTGATGCGAACCTGTTAAAACTTGATATTCTGGGACACGACGATCCGACCATGATTCGTCGATTGGAAAGTCTTACCGGGGTTCATGTGGCGGAAGAAGTACCCTTTGATGATAAGAACGTCATGTCCTTATTCTTAAGCCCGGAAGCCTTGGGAATTACCTCTGATGATATTGACGGTTGTCCAACGGGGTCTTTGGGATTACCGGAACTTGGAACCGACTTCGTAATTCAAATGCTTGTGGATACAAAGCCGACGAAGTTTGCCGATTTGGTGCGATTGGCTGGATTGTCTCATGGAACAGACGTATGGTTGGGAAATGCCCAGACATTGATTCAGGAAGGACAGTGCACCATTTCCACTGCAATTTGTACCCGAGATGACATTATGGTTTATCTGATGGGAAAAGGAATTGACCCACAGATTAGCTTCCAGATTATGGAACATGTTCGTAAGGGGAAAGGATTACAGGAATATACGGACAAGCAGGGCAATGAAATCAATGAGGAAAAAGTCATGGTGGAACATGGTGTTCCGGATTGGTACATTTGGTCTTGTAAGAAGATTAAATATATGTTCCCGAAAGCCCATGCGGCAGCGTATGTAATGATGGCACTTCGTGTAGCATGGTTTAAGGTTTATAAGCCGTTAGCTTACTATGCAGCTTACTTTGGAATCCGTGCCAAGGCCTTTGATTATGAAAAGATGTGTCAGGGCAGAGACAAGCTGGAATATTTCATGAGCGAACTGAAACGAAGAAAGGCAGATAATACTGCATCACCTAAGGACGAAGCATCTTTAGGGGATATGAAGATTGTGCAGGAAATGTATGCCAGAGGGTTTGAGTTCCTTCCAATTGATATTTACAAAGCAAAGGCTCATGACTTCCAGATTATTGACGGAAAACTGATGCCGGCACTGGATACCATTGAAGGCTTGGGTGAAAAAGCGGCAGATGCTTTCGTGGAAGCAGTGGAAGCTCAGAATGGTCAACCTTTTGTTTCAAAAAATGAAATGCGTGAAAAAACAAAAATTACAAAAACGGTTATTGAAACCATGGCAGATTTACATCTTCTGGAAGGAATGCCGGAAGACAGCCAGTTATCTATTTTTGATTTTTAAAAAAGTGTTGATTTTTGGTGAGAAAAGGATTATGATATGCGAAAATTAATATATCGGTTTTCCGTTAGGAACTGATATTTTAAGGAGGGGATGAATATGGCAAACGTTGAGTTGAAGAGTGTTGAATTTTCTGTGGCGAAGGACGAAGAGAAAAAACAGGTTTTGAAGAAGCAAAGAGCCTTTCGGGCAAAATGCTTTTTGAAACGAATGTTTATCGTTCTCATTTTGTGCGGAACTTTCGTGAGTTTTCAGATTTTAGCACGAAAGACAGCACCCAATCGATTTGGCACCAATGACACCGTTGGAAAGATGGTGCTGATAACCACGATTGTTTTTCTGGTGGTAAATATAATTTCTTACTTAGAATTGTTGTTTCAGACGAAAATTCTTTTTGATATTAAAAACACACCAATTTTAAAGGTGACCGTTAAGAAAAAGATGGTTGCGGAAAAACTGGTATTTCCAGCAAGCGTACGGACTAGATTCGTTATGTGTGAAAAGGATGGAGATTTTGTTTTAGACCGGATTGTCGTAAGAGGAATCATTTCCTTTTCGAACATCAAGACCGGTTCGGAAATCTATGTTGGTAGTCGGGAAACACTATCGGGTGGAATAGAATATTATTATTTAGCATAATTGTAAAGTGTGATGTATAATGGATTTAAGGAATCCCCGGTAAGTTGGTTGCCGGGGATTTTGTGAATCAGGAGGCGGGGATGGCAACAGAAGCAGAAAGAATCAGAGAAGAATTTGGCAATGGGGACGCTCAGAGAGACCGGGGATTGTTTTCTCCGGAAACTGTGGAGCGTTTTGATGATATTGTTTATGGAACAGAACACCCTTTGCAGGTTTTGGATGTTTACCGGCCGAAGAATCGGGCAGAGGAAAAACTTCCGGTGATTGTCAGTATTCATGGTGGCGCATGGGTTTACGGAACGAAAGAAACCTATCAGTATTATTGTATGAGTCTCGCTGAGCGCGGGTTTGCTGTTATTAACTTTTCCTATCGATTGGCACCGGAAAATAAGTTTCCGGCGGCATTGGAAGATGTGACAGTCGTATTTCGTTGGATGCTGGAACATCAGGAAACTTACGGATTTGATTGTGAAAAAGTATTCGGTGTGGGCGATTCTGCCGGAGCACATCTGCTTAGCCTGTTCATTGCCATGGGAATTAATGAGCGTTATGCACAACAGTTTTCTTTTCGGGCACCGGAAAAGTTTCGCTTTCGGGCTGTAGCATTAAACTGCGGAGTGTATGAGTTAGAAAAGAACGCCACAGATGAATTGACTATGTTGCTATTAAAAGAAGTTTTGCCAAAGGGAGGGACGGAAGAAGAAATGAATTGGATTAATCCTCTTCCATTCTTGACGAAAGACTTTCCTCCAAGTTTTGTGATGACTTGTAATGAAGATTTTTTAAAAGAACAGGCACCGCTAATGGTGGCACGGTTGGAATCTTTAAAGGTTCCGGTACAGTATCATTGTTATGGAACGGATGCAGTGCGTTTGTATCATGTATTTCACTGTAATGTAAAATTGAAAGAGGCAACACAGTGCAATGATGATGAGTGTGATTTCTTTCGAAACTATATGGAAGAAATTCAATGATTTAAGGAGGGCCAAATGGAAATAATTGAAAAGAAATTATTGGAACTTCAGGATTTGCAGTACCGGGAATTTCACGCAAAGCTGATGCCGAATGTTGACCCGGACCGGATTATTGGTGTACGAACTCCGCAGTTGAGAAAACTGGCAAAGGAGATTGCAGGGGAGAACTATAGCAATGATTTCCTGGAAGAACTTCCCCATCGGTATTATGAGGAAAATAATCTTCACGCTGCATTAATTAATCTAAAATATAAAGAAGTAAAGGGACTGATAGAACAGGTGGAACGTTTCCTGCCTTATGTGGATAACTGGGCGACTTGTGATATGATGTCCCCGAAGGGGTTTCGTAAGAATCCGGAATTGGTTTATGAAAAAATCAAGCAGTGGCTTAAGTCTAAGGAGACCTATACGGTGCGATTTGGCATTGTGACACTACTGGGATTTTATTTGGATGAACTGTTCCGGGAAGAAATGCTGGGATTGGTGGCAGAAATCAAATCCGAAGAATACTATATCAATATGGCAATTGCCTGGTACTTTAGTATCGCCTTAGTGAAGCAGTATGAAAAAACGATTCCCTACATTCAGAAGCAACGGTTAGAGAAGTGGACCCATAATAAGGCGATTCAGAAAGCCATTGAAAGCAGAAGGGTTCCTGAGGAACGAAAGGAATATTTACGCACCTTAAAGGTAAAATAATAGAAAGTATGGGTTTATTATTTTGTGAAAAAATGTTAAAATAATGTTAACACTTAAATAGTTTTTATGAACGGATGAAATAATAAAAACGATAGATACATTATGAAAAACAAAATAATAAAGGAGGGAGTAGGATGAAAATTTCTGACGCTTTGTCACTGGATGCCATTGAACTAGATGTTACTTTAAATAGTCAGGAAGAAGCGATAGAACGGTTGGTGGCCTTGCAGTACGCAGCAGGAAACATTGATGATGTAGATGCATTTAAACAGGCTGTAATTGATAGGGAGGCGAAAGCTACCACGGCAGTGGGTGGCGGTCTGGCTGTCCCACATGCCCAGTGTTCTGCAGTAGTGAAGCCTGGATTATCCGTTGTGACGGTTCCAAAGGGTGTGGAATACCACGCGCCGGATCAGCAGCCGGTAAAGCTGTTTTTTATGATTGCAGCGCAGGACCATGGACCACTGCATTTTGAATTATTGGCACGGTTAGTAACGTTGTTGATTGATGAGAATATTGTAAAGTCCCTACTGGAAGCAAAGAGTAAGGAAGCGTTTATTGATATTATTATTCAGTCTGATATGAAGAAGTTTCCGGGAGAAACATATGTGTATGAACCTTTTGATGAGGAAGAACTAAAAGCAATTGCACAAGAAGGAAAAGGGATAGTACATCGAACATTTAAAGCGTTTCGAAAGAGAATGGCAAATATGAGGAAAAAATAAATATTGTAGAAATAAAAGAGCCGCGGGAGCGACTCTTTTATTCTGCAACAAAAAAAGGATTGCACATTCTACAATCCTTAAAAAGAGCAGCTCGTACGGGAATTGAACCCGTGATTCCGCCTTGAGAGGGCGGCGTCTTAACCACTTGACCAACGAGCCATACTTGTATTATTATATCAGCAAAATGAAAATTTGCAAGCAGATTTTAGTGGGAAAGCAGTAGGAGAAAAGCAATGGAATGGATATACGGAAAAACAGTAGTGATTACCGGTGCGTCTTCTGGAATTGGAAGAGCATTGACCTGCAAATTGATTAAAGAACATAGTTGCCGTGTCATTGGAATTGGACAGTCAGAAGGGAAGATGAAGAGCCTGATTGACGAACTTGGTTACCAGCATGATGCGTTTCGATATAAGATTTTTGATGTGAGCAGTCAGGAAGAATGGAATGACTTTGCGAGAGAATTGTTGGAAAGTAAGATTCAGGTGGATTTACTGATTAACAATGCCGGAATGATGCCGGAATTTGATAAGGCAATTCACTATCCGGAACAGGAAGTGGAGCGATGCTTTGCAGTGAATTTTCATGCGGTTCGTTACGGGATTCGTGCGATGTTGCCGGTTCTTCAGAATTCCACCACGCCTGGAATCGTGAATATTTCCAGTGCGGCGGCTTTGGTTTCGTTAACAGGAACAGGAATTTACGGTGCTACCAAGGCAGCATTAAAGGCATATACAGAAAGCCTGATTGGGGAACTGGGAAGAGAAATGTATATCGGTTATGTTTGTCCGGGATTTGTTCGAACCGATATTTTAAGAAATCAGCGTGTAAAAACAAAACGGGGAATCATTCGTTTCATGTCTACGTCACCGGAACGGATGGCAAAAAAAATTATTCGAAAGATTGTTCGTCAGAAATCCAGAATGATTTTAGGAAAGGATGCCCATTTTATGAATTTCACGTCGAAGTTTTTCCCTGTGCTGGGGTTGAAGTTATATGAAAGCATCCTGAAGGGTTCCAAAGATGAAATGTTTGAAAACATCAGATAGAATCGGGAAATGTCGAGAATTAACCATTGACATCATAGAAAAATCGATTTATACTAGTACGGTAATAGAGACTAGAAACACAGGAGCGAACCGCAAAGGTTCGCTCTTTTGTATGAGAAAAGGAGGTTCAATGTCAAAAAGAGCAGTTTATGAAGCAAAGACAGAAGAACTATTGCTTCCAATTGTGGAAGAAAAGGGGTTCGAGTTTGTTGATGTGGAATATGTAAAAGAAGGAAGTAACTATTATCTTCGGGCTTATATTGATAAACCGGGAGGGATTACCATTAATGATTTGGAAAGTGTAAGCCGAATCCTGAGTGAAAAACTGGATGAGCTAGACTTTATACCGGATGCTTATATTTTAGAGGTGAGTTCTCCGGGACTGGGACGTCCTATGAAAAAAGACAGAGATTTCGAAAGAAATCTGGAAAAAGTGGTGGAAGTTCATTTGTTTAAGGCCATTGAGGGCGAAAAGCAGTTCATTGGAATTTTGAAAGCCTATGATAAGGACACCATTACATTGGATGACGGGGAAGGAAACGAAACCGTGTTTGAAAGAAAATTAACCGCATTGGTTAGAGAATATATTGAATTCTAAGGAGGATAAAGGAAAATGAATAAGGAATTAATTGAAGCATTAAACGTGTTGGAAAAGGAAAAAGACATTAGTAAAGAGTCATTATTTGAAGCAATTGAGAGTAACTTAGTAGTAGCGTATAAAAACAACTTTAACAAGGCAGATAATGTTACTGTTACAATCGACCGTGAAACCGGAGACTTCCACATCTATTCCCAGAAGGAAGTTGTTGAAGTGGTAGAAGACAGCGTAAAGGAAATCTCTTTAGAAGATGCCAGAAACATCAAGGGAACCTACGAAATTGGTGACGTGGTTAATATTGAAATTCAGTCGAAGGACTTTGGTCGTATTGCAACACAGAGTGCGAAGAATGGTATCCTCCAGAAAATCCGTGAGGAAGAAAGAAAGAGTCTTTATGAACAGTACTTCGAAAAGAAAAATGACCTTGTTACAGGTATTGTTCAGAGAATCAATGGAAAGAATATTAGTGTAAATCTTGGAAAAGTAGACACAGTATTAATGGAAAAGGAACAGGCGCCGGGAGAATTCTTCAGACCAACAGAAAGAATTAAGCTTTACATTACTGATGTAACAGATAATGGTAAGGGCCCAAGAATCACTGTTTCCAGAACACATCCGGGATTGGTTAAAAGATTGTTTGAACAGGAAGTGACAGAAATTCAGGAAGGCGTTGTGGAAATCAAGAGTGTTGCCAGAGAAGCAGGATCAAGAACAAAGATTGCTGTTGCCTCAAACAATGAAAACGTTGATCCGGTTGGTGCATGTGTAGGTATCAACGGGGCAAGAGTTAATGCAGTAGTAGATGAGCTTCGCAATGAGAAGATTGATATCATTAATTGGAGTGCTAACCCAGCAATCTTAATTGAAAACGCATTAAGCCCATCTAAGGTTGTGGCTGTTTTGGCTGATCCGGATAACAAGGAAGCTTTAGTAGTTGTTCCAAATTCACAGCTTTCTCTTGCAATCGGTAAGGAAGGACAGAATGCAAGACTGGCTGCAAAGCTTACAGGATTCAAGATTGATATCAAGAGTGAAGACCAGGCGAAAGAAGAAGGAATTCAGTACGTATTCAATGAAGAAGATTACTACGATGGTGAATACTATGACGATGAATACTACGATGACGAATACTACGATGATGAGTATGATGCAGAATACGATAATGAGTACGATGATGAGTATGATGATGAGTATGATGCAGAAATTGACGAGGATGCAGCAGAAGAATAATTCATAGGAGAGTGCTATGGGACAGACAAAGAAAATTCCAACGAGAACCTGTACAGGTTGTCGAGAAGAAAAAAATAAAAAGGAACTGATTCGAATTGTTCGTGATAAAGACGGAAATGTGTTTGTGGACATGACTGGAAAACAGAATGGTCGAGGGGCATATATTTGTCCGAAGCGTCAATGTTTGGAAAAGGCTTTGAAGAACAGAGGGCTGGAACGGACATTGAAGATTTCAAAAATCAGCGATGAAGTGAAGTCACAGTTAATGGAACAGTTGGGAGAAGAAAATGAATAAAGTATTTTCCATGGTAGGATTAGCTACACGGGCAGGAAAAACAGTGGCCGGTGAGTTTTCTGTAGAAAAAGCGGTGAAACAGAGAAAAGCAAAGCTGGTAATTGTATCTACCGAGGCATCGGAAAATACAAAGAAGCTGTTTGAAAACAAGTGTAACTATTACGATATCCCTTATGTTACATATGGAACAAGGGAAGAATTGGGAACCGCTACAGGAAATAAAGATCGGGTATCCATAGCAGTATTGGATTCAGAGTTCAGCAAGTCAATTATTCACTTAATTAGTAAGAAGTAGTAAGAAGTAGTAAGAAGTAGTAAGAAGACGGAGGTAACTAAATGGCAAAAATGAGAGTTCATGAATTAGCAAAAGAATTAGATATAAAGAGTGCAGATATTGTTGCAGCATTAGGCGAAAAGGGGATTGAAGTAAAAGCAGCAAGCTCCATTGAAGATGACAACATTATGTTTATCAGAACCAAGTTTGGAACCGGTGCAGCAAAGAATGAGGAAAAAGCAGAAGAAAAGTCTGAAGAAAAAAAGGAAGAAAAGGCTAAGCCTAGAGTGTTAATTACAAGCAAAGGTGTCGTTAGAACAGGGGAGCATCGTTCCAGAGGAGAAGGAGAACGCCGAAAGAGAAGACATAGTAGCGGAGAACATCATCATCACCGTTCTAAGTCTGAAAAAGAAGGCAAGAAGGTAGAAGAAAAGGCAGTAGAAGACGTTCAGACGACTCCGGTAGAAGCAAAGGCAGTAGAACCAAAGGAAACTCCAGTGGTTCAGACAGAAGAAAAGGTGGAAGTTGTAAAAACAGAAACTCCTAAGGTGGAAACTCCTGTTAAGGAAGAGGCACCAAAGACAGAAGCAGTTGTGGAAGAAAAGAAAGAAGAAAAGCCTGTACAGACACCGCAGGAAAAGAAACCGCAGCAGAGTGATAATGCGAAAAAGCAGGATCGTGGAAATCAGCCACAGAGAAACAATGACAGAAGAAACAACGACAGAGGCCAGAACCGCGACAACAGAAACAATAATCGCGATAACAGAAACAACAATAACCGTGACAACAGAAACGGTAATTTCCGTGACCGAAACAATGACAGAAACGGAAACAGAAATGACAACAGAAATGATAATCGTGGCGGAAACAGAAACGACAATCGTGGCGGACAGAATCGTGATTTCAGAAACAGAAATGATCGTAATGACAGAGGTAGTGCTCAGGCAGCTGAACCAATCCAGAATAAGGATCGTAAGACCAGAGAGAACAAGCTTCGTCAGGATAAGAAGGATAACCAGAATCGAAACAACAGAAACTTCGAGGATGGAAATGGTAAGAGAGGTAAAAACGGCAAGAAAGATTTCTCTAAGCCGGTATTAGAAAAGCCTAAAAAGAAAGAAGAAAAGAAGGAAGAAATTAAGATTATTCAGGTGCCAGACAGTATCACAATCGGCGATTTGGCTGAAAAGATGAAGATGACAGCATCTGCAATTATCAAGAAATTATTCTTAGAAGGTAAGATGGTTACCGTAAACACAGAAATTGATTTCGAGAGCGCTGAAGAAATCGCATTGGGATATGAAATCATGTGTGAAAAAGAGGAAAAGGTAGACATCATTGAAGAATTACTTCGTGAAGAAGCAGAAGATGAAGAATTAATGGTGAAACGTCCTCCAGTTGTCTGCGTAATGGGTCACGTTGACCATGGTAAAACATCCCTCTTGGATGCAATCCGTGAAACCAATGTTATCTCTGGAGAGGCCGGTGGTATCACACAGCATATTGGTGCGTCCGTAGTTAAGGTAAACGGACAGACCATCACATTCCTGGATACACCGGGACATGAAGCATTTACATCAATGCGTATGCGTGGTGCACAGTCTACCGATATTGCAATCCTTGTTGTTGCAGCAGACGACGGTGTTATGCCGCAGACTGTTGAAGCGATTAACCATGCTAAGGCTGCAAATATCGAAATCATTGTAGCTATTAACAAGATTGATAAGCCGGGTGCAAACA
>CACXEU010000085.1 GCA_902766735.1 uncultured Lachnospiraceae bacterium | reverse complement strand
TTTTCTTTATGCGCCTAACACAATCAGTGGAATCAACATTTCCTCCGGTGTCAGACTTCCGTGCATAGAAAACCACACTTCCTCGTCATTGAAGATAGACAGGTTGCTGGTGGCAATGGCAATGTAGTTTCCAAGCATGGAACGGAATTCTTTATGATGGACTCCGGTTCCCAAGAGGTTCAGTTCCAGAGCTTCCTCTGTGGTAAGAAGAACAAACTTCTCGCCAAACTCCCGTTGAAATTCTGCTTCGAAAATTTCTTTCCGGTCCTCCTTAACAAATAGGTTAAGAACACGTGGTTCCAGAGAAGGCATTCTTTTCAGACAATCCATGATTCTCGGGTGATCAGTAATGATAGTAGCCTCTGTGTCCAGATGTCCGTGGTCTGCAGTAATAAGCAATAACGTGTTATCCAGAGACTCAAACAGATCTTTTACTGTAGCTTCCATTTCAATTATTGCATTGTGGACAATGTCAGAATCACATCCGTGTCTATGAAGCAGTCCGTCCGGTTCATTCCAATAAGCGTAAATGTATTTTTCTTCTGGTTGGTCGCACAGTGTTTTCACTTTGGAGCAAATTTCCTCCAGACTTTGCGGGTACGGTTCGATAAACGGTGCAACCATATAGCCGGTTTTTCCCAGACGGTTCATCCGAGCAGCAACATCTTCGTATGGTGTTACGGTCCACGGAACATTGTAATCAGCAACCGGGGTTTCGGTTCCCTGGATGGTGTTAAAAAATACAGTTACGTTCTCGTCAACTTGTGGGTAGTAGCAATCCCAGCCCAGCCAACTATGCTCGCAGGGCTGCAAGCCGGAAAGGGCAGAAGTTGTTGCGCATACCGTGGTTGATAAAAACGTGGACTTGTAAGTTCCTTTCAGATGGCTTCGAAAGAAACCGTCTTTTTCTAAGTGCTTTTCCAGGATGTATGTTCCCATCCCGTCCAAAAGCAGCACAACAACATTCTTATAATGGTTCTCCATATATTGGTCAGCCAATGGAAGCGAACTTCCTACCGTTTCCAATCCGAATTTTTTCAAAACGGAGTTTGGAAGGTTGGCAATGCAATTTTCGTAATCAGGTAATACCAATTTGCCTTGCTGTACAAGCTCTTTTAATTGTTTCAAACTCATAGGTAACTCCTCCACTAATCTTTTTTCTTCAAAATCCATATGAGGTTACTCCGGTATTTCCAGGCCGTGGACGGATCGTTTAAATCTTCTTTGTCCCCGTTGTAACCTCGATAAATATCCATTACTTCAAAACCACAAAGCTCTGCCAAAAGAAATACTCCTGAAAGTTTTCGTGTCTGTCAAACCCGTCTGAGTACATTACCTCCAGGTAGCGGTCATAATTTTCTGCTACATCTTTGAAATCATGTAAATCCATTTTTCTTACCTCCTAAAAATAAAAGACCACTTATCCAGAAAAGATAAGTGGTCAGTATATGATAATCCGTTATGCTGAAACTTATTCTTCCATGGTATCCATATATTTACGTACATCATTAAAACCATACACATTATTGGTGCGCATGGTGTTGGTAGTGGTGTATGAATATCTGGATACGAACTGAAACATGTGAAGAACTCCTTTCAAAAATATTACGACGATAGTAACGCAAAATGAAAAGGGTGTCAATAGAGAAAATGAAAAATTCAACCGGTGGTTTCGAAAATTGAATATGATGTGGCAATGACTTGGATTCTGAAGTGTGGTAAAATAATATTTAACAGAAGTTGAACGGAAAAAATAAGGAGTACCTGATTATGAAATTGAAAAAAATCAATGCTACGTTGTCGCTATTGGCTATAATAGTTTTGATGCTGCATATTGGATATAGTGTCTTTGCGTATATCACGTTTTATTATAATCCTGTACTGACAAAAGCATTTGCAATTCCATTTATGGTGATGACCTGCCTTCACGCAATATGTGGGATGTCAATTGTCTTTTTACAGAAGGATGGAACACGACTTGACCTGTATCCGAAACAAAATATGCGAACGATTCTTCAGCGGGTTTCAGCAGCAATGATTTTCCCACTTTTGATTCTGCATATTAATACGTTTCAGTTATTGCAATTCAGTGTTGGAAAAGGAATGTACCTTCTCTTTGGATTATTGCTTTTCATGGAGGTACTGTTTTTTGCTACGGTAATTACCCATGTGGCAGTTTCAATAACCGGAGCTTTAATTACCCTTGGAATCTTGTCCTCAAGAAAAAAACAGATAATACTAGATCGGATTATTTATATCATAGGAGCCCTGGCTTTTGTAATCGCAGTTATTGCAGTGGTTAAAGGTCAAATAACAATGTTTATTGGATGACAGGAGGCATATATGAAGGATGTTATTATTATAGGTAGTGGGATTTCCGGAATGGCTTGTGCTGTTGCCTGTGCCAGTAAAGGTGTGAGGGTTTGTCTGGTATCACCATTTCCCTCAGAACGTTCCCAGTCAGTGATGGCTGCCGGAGGGATTAATGCAGTATTGCCTGAACATGAGCCGGGAGATTCTGTAGAGAAACATATTGAAGATACATTGAAAGGTGGTTGCAATCTGGGAGGTAACGTGGCTGTAACCAATTTGTGTGAAAGTGCGGAAGAAATCATTCAATACTTAGAAAAAATCGGAACAGTTTTTTCTACAGATGATTCGAAAAATCTTGTAAGACGTGCGTTCGGTGGACAATCTTACAAGAGAACGTATTACTGTGGGGCATCCACAGGAAAACAAATCGTTTCAGCACTGGTTATGGAAGTCAGAAGATATGAGGCGGCGGGTGTGATTCAGAGGAGACTTTGGAGTTGTTTTCATTCCGCACTAATCAAAGATGGTGTTTGCTATGGGGCAGTGCTGTTTGACGAAGCAAAAGGGCAGTTGGATGCGGTTTATGCAGATGCTATGGTGATTGCCACTGGTGGGCAGAATGGATTGTTTGGAAAAACCACCGGTTCCACACAGTGTGATGGCTATACAGCCGGGAAGTTATTTATGCAGGGCGTAGAACTGAAAAATCTGGAATTTATACAATATCATCCTACAACGATGGAAACCTCTCAGAAGAAAATGCTGATATCAGAGGCTGTTCGAGGGGAAGGGGGAAGACTGTTTTATATTGAGGATGGAAAAAGAATCTATTTCATGGAAGAAAAATATGGTCCCCGTGGGAATCTCCAGACAAGAGATGTGGTTGCAAGGGAAATTGATAAAATCGGAAAGCAGGTTTTTCTCGATATCTCCTTTTTGGCACCGAAAGAGATTGAGCAAAAGCTTCCGGAGGTCAAGGAACTCTGTAAAAAGTATGGTGATATTGATATTACAAAAGAATCAATTCCGGTGGTCCCGTCAGTACATTTCTTTATGGGGGGATTTGCCGTGCATCTGAATCATGAGACAAATATACGAAATTTGTTCGCAGTAGGAGAATGTGCGTCTATGTATCATGGAGCCAATCGTCTGGGAGGAAATTCCTTATTGGCAGCAATGTACAGCGGGAAGAGAGCAGCAGATGAAATCATAGAAAGAACGGTTGTAAAGAAACAGCCTGATTTTACGAAAGAATTGGAAAAAGAAAATAAAATCTTAAAGGAAATGATGACCGGGAAGAGTCAGTTTCCGGTAATGTATATTCGGGAGATGTTGGCTGAAACAATGCAGAAGTATTTGGGCATTGTACGAGATGAAACGTCTCTGGAAAAGGGAATTGAAGATGTTGAGTACTATCTTTCCATAGCCAATCGTATTAAATATGACAGTAGTGTAATGGCTTACATGAATTATAGTCTGGAGGGGATTCTCACATTGGCAAGAGCAACGCTTACCTGTGCGAAGCAGAGAAAGGAAAGCCGGGGAGCACATTATCGTAGAGATTATTCTGATAAGGATGCTCAGTTTGAATATGCAACAATTATTTCCTACGCGAATGGAGAATATAAGGTACGATTAGATGAGGAGAGAAGCTATGAAAGTTAGAGTTTTAAGACAAAAGTCTCCCGTATCAGAACCATACTGGGAAGTATTTCATTACGATGGCCCAAAGGATAACTCCGTGGCCGGTGTTTTAGATTATCTGAATTACAATGATGATATTGTAGATGTTCAGGGAAATAAAACGACACGAATCGGTTGGGAATGTTCCTGTTTGCAAGGAATATGCGGAGGTTGCGCAATGGTGATTAACGGCTTACCGGCACTGGCGTGCAATACATTTTTAAAGGATTTAAAAGGGAAAGAAATTGAAATCAGACCCTTGCAAAAATTTCCGGTAATTCACGATTTAGTAGTAGATAGAACAGTGATTCAGGAAAATCTAAAGCAGATGAATGTGTACATTGAAGAATATCATCCGGCGGAGGGGAATCATTATGAACAACAGTATTTGGCGGCAAAATGTCTGAAATGTGGACTGTGTTTGGAGGTTTGTCCAAACTATGTAAGCGGAAAGAACTTTTATGGTGCTCTTTTTGCAAATGATTGCTATTTGGTGGCATCAAGAAACCAAGAAAAAGTAACCGAAATAAAAGAAGTATATCGAAAGTATTTTGGAAAAACTTGTTCCAAAGCGCTTTCCTGTATGGATGTATGTCCAATGAAAATTCCTACAATTGCGTCTATGGCAAGGCTGAATCGATAAAATAATAGTTAGTAGAATTTGAATGGAATAATAAGGAGGAGGCTATGGATAAAAATAGACTGGAAGCATTTTCAGACGGTGTTTTGGCGATTATCATTACCATTATGGTGTTGGAATTGAACTTGCCGGAAAGTGATAAATGGAAAGATTTGCTAAAACTGACACCAACACTATCGGCGTATCTGTTAAGTTTCTTTTTTGTGGCAATTTATTGGGTGAATCATCACATGACCTTTCACGATGTGGAGCAAGTCAATTTGAAAATTTTGTGGTGTAACATTGTCTGGTTGTTCGCCATGTCGTTTATTCCATTTGCTACAGCCTGGGTAGGATTGCATCCGGTATCGTGGGCACCATTGAGTTTTTATTTTGCGGATATGTCATTGGCATGTATTGCATTTCATTTGATGTATTATTTTATTTTCAAAGAAAATCATTGTGGAACAAAGTTTAGTTTGGGATTCCGCAGTACTGCCAGCCTGATTGTCTACACAGGAGCAGCAATTCTTGGAGGATTTTGTCCGCTGGTTGCATACATTGCCGTTGCAACAGTGTCGTTTTGGTGGATAATTCCAATCAAGACGAAAAATGAAGATAATAATTATCCATCACGGAAAAGTAGGAGAAAAGGTGCCTTGAACCGGTAGGTTCGGGGCACTTTTGCTTATACAAAGAGGAAGAGGCAGAGATTTTCTAGATGATTTCATACCAGTCGCCTGCAAGGCGACTTTTTCATACTTCAATGGACAGCATTTAACAAATTAAGTAAAATAGAAAAGGACGAAAACAGAACGGAATTATGGGGGGATCAGAGAATGGTTGAACTTAAAATAATGAATGACGAAGAATACAATTCCTATATGGAGGAAAGTACGCGAATTCATATTGAGGAATTGATGGAATGGGAAAAAATGTCTTATGAGCAGGCAAAGCAACGATGGAAGCCTTGGAAGAATTTGCGCGAAAACATGATTGTGAAGAATTTGAGGGGAAAGAAAAATGAACATAACAACAAAACAATTTCAGATATTAACAGATATTAATTTAGTATGGGATTTTATGGTTGAGACTTATGATGCGGAAGCGGATGGCGCGCAGGCTCCGTTTTTTGAATATGCGATTCAATCATCTTGGATGGATACATCTTATTGCTACTTGGACCGATTGTGGTTTGATGGAGACAAGGTAGTTGGCTTTGTGTTCTATGAAAATCCCATTACGGATATTTATTTTAAGATCCGTCCGGGTTATGAATTTTTGGCAGAAGAGATGATTGATTATGCTGAGGAAAATATGCCGAGATTTGATGGGAAGCAGCAGTTGATGTTGTTTAATGGTCAGGAATATATTATGGAGCTTTTGAAAAAGCGAGGCTACCATTGTGAATATGATTATGAAGAACTTCATTTTCATTTTTCCAAGGAACTGAATGCAGAATTGCCGGAGGGATATCATTTTGTGGATCCAATGACTGCAGACCCATTGAAACTGGCGAAGATGTTCTGGTATGGTTTTGACAATCATTTGGAAAACGGTCCCTTTGAAAATTGGGACAAGGAGGACAATTCCTATGAGTGGTCGCCGGCAAAATCTTACAAAGGAGTCATCGGTCCCATAATTGCACCGTCACCACACTCAACCCATCAGTATGATGTAATCATTGCAGATGAGAATGAGGAGTATGTATGCTTTTCCGGAATGTGGTGGGTGGAAGAAAATCAGCTGGCATATATGGAGCCATTATGTACGGTACCGGAACATCGAAAGAAAGGATTAGCCGTAGCAGCACTTTCAAAACACTATCACAGGATGAAAGCCCGTGGCGCAACGGTAATGACGGGGGGCGCAAATCCGTTTTACGAAAAAATAGGATATGGAAAAGGAACCCATTGGTATTGTTTTAAAAAATAAGATGCCTTGGAAATGAGCAGTAAAAGCGAGGAATATTATGAGATTAAGAAATGTTTTGATTGTAGTAGATAATATCGAAAAATCCAAGAAGTATTACCATGATTTGTTCGGACTTGATGTGGTTCTGGACAATGAGGGCAATGTAATTATGACAGAAGGACTAGTCCTTCAAGATAAGTCAATCTGGGAAAAGTTTCTGGATAGGAACATTGCCGGAAAGAACAATTCCTGCGAATTATATTTTGAAGAAAATGACCTTGAAGCATTCGTAGAAAAACTGGAACGACTTTATCCGGAAACGGAATATGTCAATCGGTTGATGACCCATAGTTGGGGGCAAAAAGTGGTGAGATTCTATGATTTGGACGGGAATTTGATTGAAGTTGGAACCCCAATGTAAAGGATGGTTTCAAGAGAGAGTGAGAAGTCTTCCTCCTGATTAAAAATATACATAATGTTTAGTATATATAAAAACGCAACAAGTGCTAGTATCTTTGTCTGTGGTCTGATAAAATAAATAATGGATTATGACCGACAGTAAATAAAAAGGAGGATGCACTATGAGAAGTGTAAAGAGAGGCATTGCCATAACGATGGCAATGGTACTTATGGCAACGGGGGGAGTATTTACAAACTTAGAGCACAGACAAGTTGTGGCAGCCGCAACATATGCAGAAGGAAGCACTGTTATGGAAGGCGGATACATCGGCAAGGTGAAAAGCGCGACGGAAAAGACAGCAATTCTTCTTGGAACAACCTGGGGAAGATATGCAGGAATTTCGGCAGAACTTCCATCGTCAATTGAAGGATATACCATAACGGAAATTGCTGATGATGCTTTCGACAGCACGAACAAGCGTACACTGCTATTTAATTCTTCCATCTTAACAATTCCTGATACCGTGAAAAAAATCGGGAATAATGCATTTAAAGCATGTGAAAGAATTAAAAGTGTCGTGATTGGAAAATCCGTGACCAGTATTGGAACAAATGTGTTTCAAGGGTGTTCATCCTTGACCACTGTTGCAATTAACAGTAATTGTTCTGTAGGAAGTGGAGCTTTTGGAAGCAATGTTAAGACTGTTTACTATAATCCATTATGCACCAATATCTCGTCAAAAATTCCTGGAACAGGGGTAAGTTACAGTAAGATTCCGACAGGGTATTCAGCGCGGATTGCAGATGAATATATCTATTATCTAGATGGAAGTGGTAAAGTGACATATGGATTGCCGACGGATCAAACAGCACTTTCTTATACAGTTCCGGAAGACATCAATGGTCAGCCGGTATATGGCCTTGCTGAGGGAGCTTTTAGAGGTATGTCTATAACCGGTACAGTATATTTCAATAATCAGTTAGAGGTAATTGGAAAAGAAGCCTTCAAGAATACAACTATCAGATATTATGCAAATGTCTCTCAGATTTATCTTAAAATAAACACGCATGTGACAAAAATTGAAGACAGAGCCTTTGAGGGATTTGCAGGACAGAGTTATATGTATATCTATGGAAATCCTGAATTTGGAGCAGATGTTTTCAAGGGATCATCCATCAAAAAACTCTATTGTTATTCTTTTGCTAGCAATGTAAAAAAATATTGTGAAAATAACAATCTCCAGTATGAAGTGATTCCTGGACCGGAACAACTCACGGTGAAAGCAGGAGCTAGAAAAGACGGCAGAATGGAAGTGTACACCAGTGGCTCAGACCCACAGCAGGTGGTTAAGGTGTCTGAATATCAGAACAAGGATGTTACTGGTTTCAATGTTTATTATGGAGGAACCTCCTCAGATAAATTGGAATCACGGGTTAGCTTTACCGGAAAAGAAAATGGGCTCAAGACAGGAGAATATATGGCAAAGCATCCGGGAAAATATTATTTTAGAGCGGTTGAAAATGGTATGGAAGTCGGTAATTTCTATTCTCTTGAATTTAGCAAGGTAATGATATCCTATCCTTTTAATTCAATCAGCTATGCATTGTTTGAAAAGAGCACAATGGCATCAGAGATAATAGATTACTTTACCAATAATTATACGGTGAGCAATACAATCTATTGTAATGAAGTGGAAGGACTTTATTTGACATCTGACTTCTCGAAAAAACTGACAGGAGCAGTTGGTGCACCGGGAACACTTTATCTCAGATATAAATTGGCGCATAATTTAGGATATAGTTTTTGCAACAGTAGCTATGATTTTAATTATAGTTCTACCTATCAGATTCCGTTACACTCTTATGAAATCATATTTGGACAGACAGCATTGGCAAAACAGCTCAAAGAATCCAATGACAAACAGTGGATTGTTGATAATAACGGACATTATGAGACGAAATACTGGTGGGGAAACTGTTCCGGTATGACTACAACAGCTAGTATGATTCACATGAGAGATGATAACCTTGACATTTTTGATTTCAGTAATGTGTCCTATTCAGCTGACTTAAAGGTAACAACAAACAACAAAAAAATGAATGAATCATTGACAACAATCATTGAGGCAATGCAGGTTGGACAGGTAGCATTTTCTTTAGACAGAGTTTACGGACCAGAGAATGTTCGTAGTATTGTGTCTAGTGAAACGAGTAAAAGAAATACAGTATATCTCTCTATTGGAGATCATGCGCTCTTAGCATATTACTATGACAAGCAAAATGACAGAATCAGAGTGTTAGATCCGAACTATCCGAGAAATCCGAACAAATACATTCAGTTAAGTAAAACAGATAAAGATTTCTGGCATTATGACAGCAAGCACGGTTCTGATATTACAACAACAGGCAATGGCGATTACAATAGCATGAACGGTTCAAGTACAAGCGAAAACAATTACAATAAGAAATTAGCTTGTGTTAAATTCGATGCATATAATAATGTGTGGAAAAAAAGAGGAACTGTTACGACAGGTAGAAGTTATCTCAATGCTAACAGTATGAACTTCACAATCTACGATGCAGATGGATCCATGGTGGCAAAAATCAGAGATGGCGCAATGGTTACCGGAAGCAAAAAGGTTAGCATGATTCATTTAGATGATGGACAGTACATGGGAACTCAGCTTTGGATTGACGATGATGACATCACTGTAGTAAATGATGATAAATCCATTAAAGAGTTTGAATGTAATTTTGCTGATGTGGATAATGCAGCAAGTGTTGTGACACAGGCTGATGAAATCTCATTCAATGTAGATGATGAAACAAATACGAATGACGTAACAGTCGACACCGACGAAGGAGACAGTTATAAGATTGTACTGAATTCAACGGATGATAAAGAGAATGAAAAAGTAGTAGTATCAGGAAAAGGACTTGATCAGGACGTTAATGTAGGACAGCATAGAGGAAAAGTGACGAGAAGAAATTGTCCAAAGTCCAAGTATTCAGTCAAGAGATAAAACCAGGGATTATTTTCCGAGAGCCTGATATTATATTTGGCTGGGGGAGTTATTCTGAAATGAAATAGAAATCGAAAACCATCAGGCAATAGAAATAGAGTCTGGTGGTTTTCTTTTCATTGGATGACTTGTAAGAATATGATAAAATGGAAAAGGTGTGAAAGGCTTGATTATAAATATTTTATTATAAGGAGAGTGCTGTTTGAAGAAGTACAACACATTACCTATTGTGGCATAACCGGGAGGTTTGACACAATGGACCAAACCTCCCGCTGAGAGGCAATTGAAGTTAACAATATTCAGGAGGATTAAAAAATGAAGAAAAATAACATAATTATTCGATTAGAAAAAAGAGAAGACCACAGAGAAGTAGAAAATCTTATCAGAGAATCATTTTGGAATGTGTATTGCCCAGGGTGCAAGGAACATTACCTGATGCATGTTCTCAGAGACGATGATGTCTGTATTAAGGAATTGAATTTTGTCATGGAAAAAGATGGTGAAATCATTGGGCAAAATGTGTTTGCAAAGACGATCATTAAAGCGGATGACGGAAGAGAAATCCCTGTGTTAACGATGGGGCCAATATGCATTGCACCGGAACTGAAGCGTAAGGGCTATGGGAAAATGCTATTGGATTACTCTTTAGAAAAGGCTACTGAACTTGGATTTGGTGCGGTCTTGTTTGAAGGCAATATTGATTTCTACGGTAAAAGTGGATTGGATTATTCCAGCAAATTTGGAATCAGATATCATGATTTACCGGATGATGTGGATTCATCATTCTTTTTATGCAAAGAACTGATTCCGGGATACCTTGATGAAATCACCGGTGTTTATCAGACCCCGGAGATTTATTATGTTCCAGATGATAAGGTTGACGAATTTGACAAAGGTTTTCCACCGAAGGAAAAGTTAAAACTTCCGGGACAAATTTTCTAATCGGAAAGCAAAAAAAGAGAAGCATAGGGGGAGAGCGTTCCCTTGTGCTTCTCTAAAATTTCATGTCTAAGTAGGTGTGAATATAAAATTATAAAAGCAGAATTAGATATGGTTCCAATGATTGGGGAAATCGTTGGAAACACTATTAAAGAAATATATCCAAGTATTTCTATTGCAAGATTTTATAGAATGGAAATTATCAGGAGAAAAAATGATTACTAAAAATAAACAGTCGAATGACACAATCAAAAAAATGGCAAAGGCTGCATTCCCGGACAAGTTCGTGTCTACGATTAAAGAACTGACGGAGGGAATGTGCAATGTTACATATCACATAGTATTTGATGATGCCAGAGAAAGTATCTTAAAAATTGCAGCAGCAGATACGACCGGAAACACTTCCAATGAAATCAATCTGATGAAGGCAGAGGTTCAAGCAATGCAACTGGTATCAGAAAATTGTTCTTTTAAAGTAGCTGAGGTTCAGTACTATGATTGTTCGAAAACGGTGTGCAATGGGGATTATTTCTTTATGGAAAAATTGCCGGGAGACAATTATATTTTCATAAAAGAGCAATTGCCTGAAAATATTGTTGCAAAGTTAGATTGTGAAATCGGTGAGATTTCGAAAGAATTAACGACGATTACCAATAAACAATTTGGTTTTTTAGGTGACGAAAAAAGATACAATTCTCTGTTTGATTTCGTAAAAGTAATGCTAACTAATTTGATATCTGATGCTCAAAAGAAAAATATAGATATCGGATGTGATGCGCAACGTCTAGTAGAACAGTTGGATAGTGAGAAATATATATTTGATTCAGTAGAATTGGCTACATTGGTTCATTGGGATATGTGGGAAGGCAATGTTTTTGTGAAAAATAATCACGTGTCTGGTATTATAGATTGGGAAAGGGCACTATGGGGCGACCCTTTTATGGACGATCGATTTAGAAAACACAATAGAAATGAGAATTTCTTAAAAGGATTTGGAATAGTTGATTTTTCTGAAAATGAA
>CACXEU010000084.1 GCA_902766735.1 uncultured Lachnospiraceae bacterium | reverse complement strand
CGGAAAAAAGTGAATATGGAGGAAATGAAATGAGAAAAGCATTCAAGAAAGTGCTGTCAGGAATGATGGCTGTTGTTTTGATGTCTGCGAGTGTTACAATGTCCGACGTGAAAACAATGAAGGCAGAAGATGGGATGACAGCAGTTCAGGAAGAAATCACCTGTGAACAGAATATTACGGGCGGAAAAAATGCAGCGATGATTACTTCCGAAAGTGTAACAATCGGTGACGTGGAGTATCATAACTATGTCAAGTATAATGGAATTAGTGCAAAAGCTTCGACAGAAATAAGTTCAGCAGATGATGCGATTGATGGAAAAATGGATTCCCGTTGGGAAAGCGTTCAGGGGGTGGACGGACAGAACTTAACCATTAATTTGGGAAATATCTATAAGGTAAAAAGAGTGTCGGCTTGTTGGGAAGCTGCATCTGCGAAAAAATATACATTGCAGGTGTCAACAGATGGAAAGAATTTCCAGGATATTACTGTGGTGGAAAGTACCATAGGAGAACGTACTGAGGTATTAACACTTTCTGCTGAAGTAGATGCCCGTTATATTCGTTTTGACTGCGAGTCAAGAAATACAGTATACGGTTTTTCCATTTTCGAAGTAGGAGTATTCGGAAGTGAAGAACAGAAAGAAGCATTGACAGAACTGGATAATCTGGAAGTAAAGAACTACTATGAATATTCTGGAAAGTACATGCTTTATTTCGACGAAGAAACCGGAGCAACAGGGTATAACGTATACTTAGATAATCAGGAAACACCGGTTAAGACGGTGACATCTTCCGGTGACTATTTAGATGCCAGTGACGTGGAAGGATTAAGCGAAGGAACACATACTGTTCGTGTTGTGTCATTGGATGCAGAAAACAATGAAAAAACAGAAGTGACTAAGGCCTTTACGAAAATGGGAGAAAAAGGTACTTACACTGACATTGCACAGGTGTATATTTACACCGAAAAAGAAATTGACAGAGAGTATCATGCGAATAAGGATGTAACTGTTACAGTTGTGGATAAGAAGGGTAGCAAGACAAAGGATTTGATTGCTATAAACAGTAATATTAAGATTCGTGGTAACACGACTGCCAATGCGCCAAAGAAACCGTATAACATTAAGCTTGATAAAAAGCAGGCGATACTCGGAATGGGTAAGGCAAAGAAGTGGTGCCTGTTAGCAAACTCATTTGATAAGTCTTTAATGAGAAATTATCTTTCTTATAATTTTGGTCGAGAAAATGGTTGTCTTTATACAAACAATAATCGTTACGTAGAAGTCTATGTAAATGGAGCGTTCCAGGGAAATTATCTATTAACCGAAGCAGTGGAAGCGAAAAAAGAACGTGTTAACGTGGATGCTTATGTGGCAGACAGCAATGATGTTTTATTGGAGTTAGGACACCGTGTCAATGAAACAGATGTGGATCATTTCACAACAAATGTCTTAGGAACAACCTTTGACATTAATGATCCGGAACGTGGAGATGATTTAACTGATGAACAGGTTGATGCAAAGATTGCTAATGTAAAAGCATATCTGGAGGGCTTTGAGCAGACCTTAAAGACTCAGAACTATGATGATATTTTAGAATACATTGATGAAGATTCTTTTGTGAACTTCTACATCGTGAATGAATTATTTAAGAATGTAGACTTTAACTTCAGCTCTACCAGATTCTTCATTAAAGAAAATAAGATTTATGCAGGACCAATGTGGGATCTGGATTTATCCAGTGGTAACTGTAAGAGCACGATGTATACAGGCTACTATGGCGCCGATGGATTAAGCTACACAGGATACTATTGTCAGGATATGAACTGGTATCGTGAACTTTTGAAGAATCAGATTTTCATGGGCAAGGTAAAAGCGCGTTACGAAGAATTACAGTATAAGATTCAGAGTATTTTCCGTGAGGATTCTGTAGAAGAAATCAGCATTGAAAAGGCTGTGGAAACTTACGGTGCGTCTTTTGAAAGAAACTTTAAGTCAAAGGCAAAATTAGGTGCCGGTTGGGAATTGGATAATGAAGATGGTTTCAGCTTAGCAGCAGAAGCAGGTTGGGAAACATGGCAGGAACCAATCGAATTTTTAAGAAACTGGCTTCAGAACAGAAACGAATGGCTCTGTGAGGAATGGGGAATTGACCCGAAAGTGGCTTACGAAGAAACGGAACCAAATACAGTTTATGTGGAAATCAATGGTAGCCAGATTAGTACCCTTTATGAAGGATATCGTATCGTTTATTCCGTAAATAAACCGGAACTGGTAACCAGTGTTGGTATGGTTTATGGATTAAGTGATTATATCTCTAATGAAGATATGGTAGTGGGCAGTACTGCAGAAACTGTTTACGCTTTCGAAGGTTCAGCAGATGGAGAACTTTCCACAAACTTCAGCAAGAGAAAAAATGCACAGAGCTATGCAATGACCATGAAAAATATCAAGAACGCTGAGTTCTATAATACAAAGATTAGTGTGAGAGCTTATGCAGTGTTAGAAGATGGAAGTATCGTTTACAGTGATGTGAAGAAAATGACGGTATATAACACAGCAGATTACCTGTATCAGAACCTGAAGATGAATAATCTTTCAGGACATGAGTATCTGTATAATGAGATCCTTAGTGTGGCCAATCCGGTATATCAGAAGAAGGATTTTATTTGGAGCAGTGCGACTGCACCGATGGAAGACTAAGGAAGAAAGATAGTGAATGAAAATGCTCCGCAAGGATGCGCAGCTCGCAGCTGTATTTATGATAACAAATCCGCTCGCACGAGAAGTGTCGCTTGCAACAATTTGTTCTAGAAAACAGGACGGTATGAAAACAGTGTTGACATGGATGAAATCAGTGTTATAATATGAAATATACCGAAGATAAAGTTTGAATGGTGAACTTTGTCTTCGGTTTTTTGATGAGATTTATTCTTGTCAAGTGTTGGTCTTTAAACTTGGAGAGAGGAAGGAGGAAAATGTCAGAAAAGGACATAACAGAAAAGATGTTGCTGAGTTATAACGATGTCTTCTCAGACGTTATTAACGGACTCGTGTTTAAAGGCGAACAAAAGATTAAATCATTCGATTTGAAGAATGCGGTTGTACATACACAATATAAGGCATCGAATGAAGTGATACATGAAGAAGAAAGGGATGTGGCAAAATACTGGGAATCACAAAGCATAAAACTAGCGATGTTTGGTGTGGAAAATCAAACGAATGTTGATTCGTATATGCCACTTCGAGTCATTGGATACGATGGAGCAATCTATAAAGAACAGTTGTCAATGATACATGAAAAGTTCTATCCGGTGGTTACAATGGTGCTTTATTTTGGAACGGACAGAAGATGGAGTGGTAAGAAGAATCTTAAATCTTATTTTGACATACCCGCTGGACTGGAAAAGTATGTTAATGATTATAAGATTCATGTGTTTGAAATTGCATGGCTCACAGAAGAAGAACTGTCTTATTTTCGCAGTGATTTTAAAGTGGTAGCAAACTTTTTTGTGAACAAACGGAAAAATAAAGATTACATTCCGGATGATGAGACTGAAATAGAACATGTGGACGAAGTGTTAAAACTCCTGACCGTGATGACAGGAGACAGAAGATACGAAAGAATATTAAGTGAGGGAGATAAGAAAGAGGTGCGTAAAATGTGTGATGTGGCAGAAAGACTTGAGCAGATGGGCATCGAAAAGGGAATCAAAGAAGGAATCAAAGAAGCCAGGACTGTTGATGTTAAAATTCTAAGGTCGTTGAAAAGGGGAAAAACAGTCGAGGAAATAGCGCTGGAACAAAAAGTGGACTTAGAAGATGTGCAGAAAATCGCAGAGGCATTGAGGGAAGATTAGTGAAAAAATTATATGGGAAGGCTGACGTCCTATTTGGGATGGCAGTCTTTTTATTTTGAAAATGATGGAAGTGTGAACGATAACACATGTTGAAAGGAAAATGTCTCTAAAATGTACAAATATACGGAAATGTAAAGAAGTATTATCGCTGAACCGTTTCAATTTGATTGAAAAAAAAGGGGCAAAATGATAAAATACTTATGATAGACTTAGTATACTTTGGTGGAGTGCACCCTTTTCGAAAAAGAGGAGAAAATGAAAGAAATAATTTGAAGAGAAAAGGGGGCATTGGTAGACTTTTGGTTCAATTAGCAGCAGGTCGGAAAAAAGTCTGGCAGGGTGCTAATTGAATCGGGGGTCTTACGGAAGATTACATGACGTAGACTTCAAAAATAATCATGGGATACAAGTCTAAGCGAAATAATAAAAAGAAAGGAAGAAAAACTATGAAAGGAACAATGAAGAAAATTATTTCTGTGGTTCTTGCATTGGCTATGATCGTGACCGGTTTGCAGTATAGCCCGAGGACTACGGTAAGTGCGGCTAGTGATGGAACAATAACTTATAATTATAAGACTTATACAATTCATATTACTAGTACAGATGGAATAACAGGAGCATTTATGTCTGGAGTGAATGGCAATCCTGGATTTACATTTGCATGGGACAGTGTCGGAGGTGGAGATAATATTCTCAAGCCAGTTATAAAGAAAGATGGAAATACTGTTGCTACATTGAATAATATTGGTAATGGTGGTTCTATTAATGGAAGTGAATTGGCAAGTAAGGATTTACAGAATGGTAATTATGACATTGAGTTTGTTGGAAGTGGAGCCTTAGAAGGTAAAAAGCCAACAGCTACACTTACTGTATCTAACGAAGAAACCACAGCATTTGTTGAAGGCACTGAGTTGATTCCAGCTGGAAATCAAAATAGTAGTACTTTAAATGTGCCTGCATATAATAGTGGAGAACCTTATGGGTACGAATACAAGATTCAGAATCTTTCGATAACTGAAAATAAATGGTATGTTGCTAAATATACTGTTACTTCAAATATTACTAAAAAATTCGAATTAAGATTACAAGATGCAACAGATGGTCATGCTGATTATACAGACCCAGCAGGATTTGTAGTGACAGAGGCATTGGCTGGTCAACCTACAACAGTTACAAAAGTATTCCGCGCAACAAGAAGCACAAGTGGAGCTATTTTTGATGTGTGTATGGGATATGTTGATAATACTACTGTGGGAGCTGCTGAGGTTCAAGTTACTAATGTAAGTTTGAAAGCGTATAGCACACAGGCTGCAGCGGAGGCTACTACAACTGAAGCCCAGACTACAACTCAGGCACCTCAGGAAACAACAACAGAGCAGCAGTTAGAATGGCATACAGATGCCAATTTAACAGCTTATTTCGGTGAGGGTGCAAGATATGCTTATGTTTCTAGCAATCCAGGAAATAATGCTGATAAATTTCTAGGTGGTAATTTTACTTTTAATGCAGAAAATATGAATTGCACAACAGGATCGTATGGCAATTCTCATACATATTCATTTAACGGTAAAAGCGTTAACTCATCTGATAGTGCATATACAGTAGGTGAAAAT
>CACXEU010000083.1 GCA_902766735.1 uncultured Lachnospiraceae bacterium | reverse complement strand
GCTGCGCTTCTTTTCGCTGGGGCGTACTCTGTTCCGCAATGAATATTTGCAATCGTCCAGAGCCGCCCAGCTCAAATACGCTACGCTTCTTTTCGCTGGGGCGTACTCGCCACAAAGAATACCGCACAACCTTGCTTTCAAATGCGAGCATTTGAAACCTTCGGATGCGCGGTATTTTTTGTGGCTCTGGACGATTGCAAATAAAAACGTTACAGTTGTTTTTGGTTGTTGGAAACCTTTCTGATGTATGGTATAATTGAACTACCAAATAAAGAAAGGAAGTGGCGACATGAAGATTAGAATATTTGGAAAGAACATTAAGGTTACAGAGGGTATCAAGGTTGATATCGAGAAAAAGTTAGGAAAGCTGGATAAGTATTTAGCTGAGGACACACCAGTTGACGTTACACTTAGTGTGAACAAGGATGATCAGAAAGTGGAGGTAACAATTCCGGTAAAGGGAAATATTATTAGAGCTGAAGAAGTTAGTGAAGATATGTACGCTGCAATCGATATGGTTGAAGAAACTATAGAAAGACAGATCGTAAAATATAAAAAGAAAATTATAGATAAAAAGAAAGCGGCAAGAGATAGTTTCCAGTCAGAATTCTTTGATGCAGAATTTGCATATGACGATGAAGAAGATGATGAAGTAAAAATTGTCAAGACTAAGAGGTTTGGTATTAAACCAATGTTTCCTGAGGAAGCTTGCATTGAGATGGATTTAATCGGACATTCTTTCTTCGTTTTCTTAAATGCAGAAACAAATGAAGTAAATGTAGTGTATAAGAGAAAAAATGGAGCATATGGTTTAATTGAACCAGAACTTGATTAGTTTCATATAGAGAAAAAACCCGGAGAAGAGTCTCCGGGTTTTTTGCGCTGCACCGCCATGCAGCTTGCACTGCACCACCATACAGCTCGCGCTGCGCCGCCATACAGCTCACGCTGCACCGCCATACAGCTCGCGCTGCACCGCCATACAGCTCAAATTCACTCCGCTACGCTCCGTTTCTTTTCGCTGTGTGGATGGTTCCCATCCACACTCCCGAGGAAACAATATCCCGGCTTTGACCGCTAGCGGTCGCGCCGGGATATTGTTTCCTCGGGGTATGACGTTAACAAAACTTTAACAAAATAAATAGGTCAGGTTGTTGAACATTTTTGTTGAAAATGGTATTATAGTTCAGGTGTATACTTATACACAAAATACGGGATTTAGGAGATTGACATGGGGATTGTAAAGAAAATTGTTGGCTCTCACAGTGAAAGAGAGTTAAAAAGACATAAAGGCACTTTAGAGAAGGTTTTGAGCCTGAAGCCTGAGATGGAAAAATTGTCTGATGATGAAATGAGAGCAAAGACTCAGGAGTTTAAGGACAGATTGGCGAAGGGTGAAACTTTAGATGATATTTTACCGGAAGCGTTTGCTTTAGTTCGTGAAGCAACACGCCGTATTCTTGGAACAGAACATTATCCTTGCCAGATTCAGGGTGGTATTATCTTACATGAAGGTCGTATCGCAGAAATGAAGACTGGTGAAGGTAAGACACAGACTTGTTTGCTTCCGGCTTACTTAAATGCATTGGAAGGAAAGGGTGTACATATCGTTACAGTTAACGAATACCTTGCAACTCGAGATGCGGAATGGATGGGACAGGTTCATAGATTCTTAGGACTTACCGTTGGTTGCGTTTTATCTGAAATGGAACATGAAGATAAGAAGGCAGCTTACGAATGTGATATCACATATATTACAAACAATGAATTAGGATTTGACTACTTAAGAGATAACATGGTCGTATATAAAGAACAGTTAGTTCAGAGAGGTCTGAATTATTGTATCATCGACGAAGTTGACTCGGTTTTAATCGATGAAGCTAGAACACCATTGATTATTTCCGGTCAGAGTGGAAAATCTACAAAGTTATATGAAATGTGTGACATTCTTGCGAGACAGATGGAAAGAGGTACAGCAAATCCTGAGTTGAGTAAGATGGATGCAATTATGGGAGTTGACATTGAAGAAGATGGAGACTTCTTAGTAAATGAAAAAGATAAGATTATTACGTTGACAGCAGACGGTATTGCAAAGGTAGAAAAATTCTTCCATATCGAAAACTATGCGGATGCTGAAAACTTAGAATTACAGCACAATGTGATTCTTGCTCTTCGTGCACATAATTTGATGCATAAAGATCAGGATTATGTTGTAAAGGATGACGAAGTTTTGATCGTAGATGAATTTACCGGACGTATTATGCCGGGACGTCGTTACTCTGACGGATTACATCAGGCGATTGAAGCAAAGGAACACGTAAAGGTTAAGAGAGAAAGTAAGACATTGGCGACTGTAACATTCCAGAACTTCTTTAACAAATACAAGAAGAAAGCTGGTATGACCGGTACAGCTCTTACAGAAGAAAAAGAATTCAGAGATATTTACGGAATGGACGTTGTAGAAATTCCTACGAATAAGCCGATTGCAAGAATTGACTTAGATGATGCAATGTTCAAGACCAAAAAAGAAAAATTACATGCTGTAATTGAAGAAATCGTGAAGGCACATCAGAAGGGACAGCCGGTATTGGTTGGTACTATTAATATTGATTCTTCTGAAGAAATCAGTGCATTGTTAAAGAAACGGGGGGTTCCTCATAATGTATTGAACGCGAAGTTCCATGAGCAGGAAGCGGAAATTGTAGCGCAGGCAGGACAGCACGGTGCAGTAACCATTGCTACTAATATGGCTGGTCGTGGTACTGACATTAAGTTAGATGATGAAGCAAGAGCAGCCGGTGGTTTAAAGATTATCGGTACAGAAAGACATGAGTCCCGTCGAATTGACAATCAGCTTCGTGGACGTTCCGGACGTCAGGGTGATGTGGGTGAATCAAAGTTCTATATCTCCTTGGAAGATGATATTATGAGATTGTTTGCTTCTGAAAAATTGATGGCTGTGTTTAATGCGTTAGGTGTTCCTGAAAATGAAGAAATTCATCATAAGGCATTATCTAATACCATTGAAAGAGCACAGAAGAAGATTGAAGGAAATAACTTTGGTATTCGTAAGAACCTGATGGAATACGATAAGGTAAATAATGATCAGAGAGAAATTATTTATGCTGAAAGAGCGCGTGTTTTAGATGGTGAAAACATGAGAGATGCCATTATGAAGATGGTATATGAAATCATTGAATCTCAGGTGGATATGTACTTAAGGGATGATGCTCATCCGGATGAATGGGATTTACAGGGACTCAATCAGTCGTTGTTTGAGGTGATTCCACTGCATTTAGGAATTCATGAAAGTGAAATTCGTCAGATGACAAAGGCAGAACTGGTTCAGTTATTGAAGGAAAAAGCTGTTCAGCTTTATGAAGAAAAAGAAAGTGAATTCCCGGAACCGGAACAGATTCGTGAATTAGAACGAATTGTTCTTCTGAGGGTTATCGATAGAAAGTGGATGGATCATTTAGATGATATGGAACAGTTGAAGCAGGGAATCGGCTTGATGGCTTATGGTCAGAAAGATCCGGCTGTGGAATATAAGATTCAGGGCTTTGAAATGTTCGATAATATGATTTATAATATTCGTCTGGATACCGTTAAGACATTGTACCACGTAAAGGTGGAACAGAAGGTTGAACGAGAAGAGGTTGCGAAGGTTACCGGAACAAATAAAGATGATGATGGTGGCGTGAAGAAACCAAAGACGAGAGATACAGAAAAGGTATATCCGAACGATCCATGTCCATGTGGAAGCGGTAAGAAATATAAGAACTGCTGTGGCAGAAAGAATGGATAAGAAATTAGAAAGAAGAGGAGTTGTTTGACAACTCCTTTTCTAATGTTATAAACTAAACCGTGAAACGCGAGTTGTATTAGGAGGAATTGAGTTGGTAGAATTAGAGCAGTACAAAATTCAGTGGAATGGTTATAAGGAACGATTGGAAGAACTGAAGAGTGCCTTTGAAATAGAAAAAACAAAAGAACGAATTGATGAAATCGAAGCAGATATGGAATCAGAAGGATTCTGGGATGACGTGGAAGGTTCTCAGAAAAAGATGAAGGAACTGAAAGGTCTGAAGACAAGAATGGAAATCATCGGGAAGCTGGAAACCCAGTATGAGGATATCGGAGTGCTGATAGACATGGGTGTGGAAGAAAGCGACCCGGATATGATAGAAGAGGTTTCTCAGGAATTAAATGATTTCGTGGAAAACTTTGAGAAGGTAAAAATTGAGACCTTGTTGTCCGGAGAATATGATAAGTGTAATGCAGTGATTAAAATCAATGCCGGTGCGGGAGGAACAGAATCCTGTGACTGGAGCAGCATGCTTTATCGAATGTATACCCGATGGGCAGATTCTAAAGGCTTTCAGACGGAAGTGCTGGATTTTCTGGATGGCGATGAGGCAGGAATTAAGTCCATTACCTTTCAGGTGAATGGGGAAAATGCCTATGGTTATTTAAAGGCGGAAAAAGGAGTACATCGATTGGTTCGAATTTCTCCGTTCAATGCAGCGGGAAAACGTCAGACATCCTTTTCGTCTGTGGATGTGATGCCGGATATTGAAGATGATATTGAAATTGAAATTAAAGATGATGAGATTCGTGTGGACACTTACCGTTCCAGTGGTGCAGGTGGTCAGCATGTCAATAAGACATCATCGGCCATTCGTATTACCCATCTTCCGACGGGAATTGTAGTCCAATGTCAGAATGAACGTTCCCAGTTACAAAATAAGGAGCGAGCAATGAAGATGCTGAAAGCGAAACTTTATATCCTGAAAAAACAGGAGGAAGAGGAGAAGCGTTCCGGAATTCGCGGAGAGGTGAAGGAAATAGGTTGGGGAAATCAGATTCGTTCTTATGTTATGCAGCCGTACACTATGGTAAAGGATCACAGAACTAATGAAGAAGTGGCAGATGTGGGAAAAGTAATGGATGGTTATCTGGATCCGTTCATTAATGCATATTTAAAGTGGATTAATGCAAAATAAGATAAATAAATATGAAATTTGATGGAACTGTTATGCATTATGGCGAAAAGCATCAAAATTTGTTGATTATTACAAATAAGCGTGATAAACTAAAAAGCACGGTATAAATCAAAAAAGACAAGAGAGGGAAAACCATGATTAAAGTTGCAATTTTGGGATATGGAACAGTAGGTTCCGGAGTATTTGAAATACTGAAACAGAACAGTGAATTGATTACAGGGAAAGCTGGTCAGGAAGTTGACATTAAATATGTTCTTGATCTGAGAGATTTCCCAGGAGATCCATGTGAGAGTGTGTTAGTACATGATTACAATCTTATTTTAAATGATCCTGAAGTTGAAATTGTAATAGAAGTAATGGGCGGTTTGAAACCGGCTTATGATTTTGTAAAGGCTGCTTTAGAAGCAGGAAAGAGTGTATGTACTTCAAACAAGGAATTAGTTGCAAAATATGGTGCAGAGTTAATTGCCATTGCACATAAGAACAACAGAAACTTCTTATTTGAAGCAGCAGTTGGTGGTGGAATCCCAATTATCCGTCCTTTGAACATGCACATTACTGCAGATAAGATTCAGGAAATCACAGGAATCTTAAATGGAACAACCAATTACATCCTTACAAAAATGGACCGTGAAGGTGCAGACTTTGACAGTGTTTTGAAACAGGCACAGGATTTAGGATACGCAGAAAGAAATCCGGAAGCGGACGTGGAAGGTTTTGATGCAGTGAGAAAGATTGCCATTCTTGCATCCCTTGCTTACGGAAAGACTGTTGATTTTGAAGAAATCTATACCGAAGGAATCACAAAGATTTCTGCAGAAGATTTCAAGTATGCAAAGAAGATGGGAAGATCCATTAAGCTTCTTGCAAAATGTAAGAATGAAGAAGGAGAAATCGTAGCATCTGTTTCTCCGAGATTATTAGCAGAAGATCATCCATTATTCCATGTAAATGATGTTGTAAACGGAATTCTCGTACGTGGTAACATGGTTGGGGATTTAGTATTTATTGGTAGTGGAGCAGGAAGTCTTCCTACTGCCAGCGCCGTAGTATCTGACGTGGTTGACTGTGTAAGACATTTGAATGTTTCCACAACAGTGGTTTGGGATGCAGAAAAGTTGCAGTTAGAAGATTTCTCACAGTCCAAGAAAGCGTTCTTTGTAAGAACATCAGCATCCAAGGATGCAGTGGAAAAGGCATTTGGAGAAGTT
The DNA here is from genome assembly GCA_902766735.1 of uncultured Lachnospiraceae bacterium. Taxonomy (GTDB): domain Bacteria; phylum Bacillota; class Clostridia; order Lachnospirales; family Lachnospiraceae; genus Eubacterium_G. The sequence goes on along the minus strand of CACXEU010000083.1, from coordinate 10,403 downwards.
TCCTATATTGATGCAGGAATTGCAGGCGAAGTTGGATTTGTAACAGCAAAGATGACAGAAACTAAGTTTGCGGAATGTGCAGAAAAGTTAGGAAATGTTATTTCTAGAATCAGAGTAGAAGCATAATTCTATAATAAGAGGTTAAGGGATTATTTGGAGGAAATCATGGGAGAAACAAAGGTTGTAAAATTTGGCGGAAGCTCATTGGCAGACGCAAAACAGTTTAAGAAGGTTGCAGATATTATCCTGGCAGAAGACAGCAGAAGATTTGTTGTGGCATCTGCACCGGGAAAACGTTATGTAGAAGATATTAAAGTAACAGATATGCTTTATGCATGTTATGAAAAGGCTTCCGAAGGCTTAAGCTTTGAAGAAGAGTTTACAGCAATTAAGGAACGCTATAATGGAATTATTTCAGACCTTGGAATCAAGGATTTCACATTAGATGATGAGTTTGAGATTATTCAGGGCGCATTCACACATATGGCAGGTAGAGATTATGCTGCCAGCCGTGGAGAATACTTGAACAGTAAGGTATTAGCAAAGTATTTGGGCTTTGATTTTATTGATGCTGCAAAATACATTTTCTTTGATGATGCAGGAAAGTTTGATTGGGATAAGACGAAGGAAAAATTAGTTCCAAAGCTTGATAAGACTAATAGGGCGGTTATTCCTGGATTCTATGGATCCATGCCAAATGGAACAATCAAAACATTCTCCAGAGGTGGTTCTGACGTAACCGGTTCTATTGTTGCAAGAGCTTGTAACGCAAAGATTTATGAAAACTGGACTGATGTAAGTGGTATCTTCATCTGTGATCCTAGAATCGTAGTAAATCCGGAACCAATCAGCACACTTACTTATGCAGAACTTCGTGAGTTGGCATACATGGGATTCAACGTTCTTCATGAAGATGCAGTATTTCCTGTTAGAGTTGCAGGAATTCCAATTAACATTAAGAATACAAACTGTCCACAGGATCGTGGAACATTTATCGTTTCCGAAACAGCAGAACCTTGTGAACACATTATTACAGGTATTGCCGGAAAGAAAGGCATGTCTGTAATCAATATTGAAAAAGATAAAATGAACAGCGAAGTCGGATTTGGTAGAAATGTTCTTCGTGCTTTAGAAAAGAGCAATGTAAGTTTTGAACATATGCCATCCGGTGTTGATACGATGAGTGTGGTTGTTCAGACAGATAACTTTACAGGAAAAGAAACAGCAATTCTGGATGAAATCCGTGGAAGAGTTCATCCGGATCAGTTATATATCGAAAGTAATCTTGCATTAATTGCCGTTGTAGGTCGTGGCATGAAGAGTGCCAGAGGTACAGCTGCCATCTTATTTACAGCATTGGCTGAAGCCCGTGTTAATGTTAAGATGATTGACCAGGGGTCTTCTGAGTTAAACATCATCATTGGTGTGGCAGAAGAAGATTTTGAAATTGCAATCAGAGCGATTTACGATGCATTTATTAAGATTAAGAAATAATTGAATACTTCGGGGCGGGGTGAAATTCCCCACCGGCTGTGTTTGCGAAGGCATAAGTCAGCGAGCCGTAAGGCATGACATGGTGAGATTCCATGACCGACAGTATAGTCTGGATGTGAGAAGAAGGTTAGGGAAAAGTTTCCCTGAATGAAATTGGTTTTTAGCCCCGGAGAAATCCGGGGCTTTCGTTTTTTAGGAGACATTATGAAAGATTTTGATTATATGCAGCGAGCCATAGAATTGGCGAAAAAAGGGGAAGGTTTTACGAATCCCAATCCTTTGGTGGGCGCAGTTATCGTAAAAGACAATCGGATTATTGGAGAAGGCTACCATGAGCGTTGCGGAGAACTCCATGCAGAACGCAATGCTATTAAGAATCTAACTGAGCCGGCTGAAGGAGCAACCATCTACGTGACTTTAGAACCTTGCTGTCATTACGGAAAGACACCGCCTTGTACAGAGGCAATTATTGAAAACAAAATCGCAAAGGTTGTGATTGGTTCCAGAGATCCCAATCCAATGGTCGCGGGAAAAGGTGTAAAAATCCTAAGGGAAGCAGGAATCGAAGTGGTGGAAGATTTTATGAGAGAGGAATGTGATGCTCTCAATGAAGTATTCTTTCATTATATTACGAAAAAGACTCCTTATGTGGTAATGAAATATGCTATGACTGCAGACGGAAAGATTGCTACAAAAACCGGAGCTTCTAAGTGGATTACAGGAGAAGCTTCCAGAGCCTTAGTGCAGCGATTACGCCATATATACATGGGAATTATGGTGGGCATTCAGACGGTGCTGGCAGATGATCCAATGTTAAACACGAGAGTGGAAGGTTTAACCAGTCCGGTGCGAATTATTTGTGATACCCATCTTCGAATTCCGGAAGATTCGCAAATTTGCCGTACAGCTAAGGACTATCAGACCATTGTGGCGTACCACGAAGGGACGAAAGAAAAAGAGGCTTTATTGTCGGAGTTGGGAGTGACCTTGTTACAATGTCCGTTGATGGGAAAATCCATTGATTTACAGTATTTGATGAACAAGTTAGGAGAGCAGGGAATTGACAGCATTCTGTTGGAAGGTGGCGGAACCTTAAATGAAAGTGCCTTGCAGGCTGGAATTGTACAGAAGGTTTTGGTGTTCATTGCTCCGAAGATTTTCGGAGGGGAGAAAAGTCTTTCGCCAGTTCGGGGAATCGGTGTGGAAGTTCCGGATGAATGTGTGAATTTGGAATTTGTGAAAGTGACGCCAATCGAGGAAGACTTGTTGTTGGAATATAAAGTGAGGTGAGAAAATGTTTACCGGAATTATAGAAGAATTAGGGACGATAAAAAATCTCTCCATTCAGGGTACTTCGGGACAAATAGTGATTGAGGCAGAGAAAGTTCTGAAAGGAACGAAAATTGGAGACAGCATTGCTGTCAATGGCATCTGTTTAACCGTTACATCCTTGCAAGCCAATGGCTTTACCGCTGATGTGATGGCAGAAACGGTTCGTCGCAGTAGTTTAGGAACTGCGAAAAAAGGAGACCGTGTGAATCTGGAACGGGCAATGGCCGCAGATGGAAGATTTGGAGGGCATATCGTATCCGGACATATTGATGGTACAGGGAAAATTATTTCTTATAGAAAAGAGGAAAATGCTATTTGGGTTGAAATCGAAACTACAGAGAAGATTCTCCGTCTCGTTATGGAGAAAGGCTCTATTTGCATTGACGGAATCAGTCTTACAGTGGCAGCGGTAGGAACCAATAGTTTCAAAGTCTCGGTGATTCCTCATACCGGGGAGATGACCACACTACTGAAAAAGAAGCAAGGGGACTTGGTGAATCTGGAAAACGATGTGATTGGAAAATATGTGGAACGCTTACTTGGTTTTCAAGAAGAACCTGAAGAGGAAGGTAGCGGAATCACAATGGAATTTTTGAAAGAATATGGAATCTAGGAGGAAAGAATGAGCGAACAATATAATACCATTGAAGAAGCTTTGGAAGATTTAAGAAATGGAAAGATCATTCTGGTGACAGATGATCCGGACAGGGAAAATGAAGGGGATATGATTTGCGCAGCAGAGTTTGCCACCCAGGAAAACATTAATTTTATGGCATGTTATGCCAAGGGACTGATTTGTACTCCAATGAGTGCGGAACTGGCTGAAAAACTGGGATTGCCTCAGATGGTATCTGAAAACACAGATAATCATTCCACGGCGTTTACAGTGTCGATTGACCATGTGGATACGACTACAGGGATTTCAGCGGCAGAACGTTCTTATACCATTATGAAGTGTGTGGAAGAGGGAACACAGCCACAGGATCTTCGTAGGCCGGGACATGTGTTTCCATTAGTTTCCAGAAAAGGCGGTGTTCTTGTGAGAAATGGCCATACGGAAGCGACGGTTGATTTGATGCGTTTGGCAGGATTAAAGGAATGTGGAATCTGTTGTGAAATTATGGAAGATGACGGAACCATGATGCGTACTCCGAATCTTTGGAAACTGGCAAAGAAGCATAACCTGAAATTTATTACCATTAAAGAACTGCAGGATTACTGTCGGATTCATGAAAAGCATGTGGTACAAGAAGCCAACGCACATATGCCAACTAAGTATGGCAACTTCCAAATCTACGGTTATGTGAATGACATTACGGGAGAACATCATGTTGCCCTGGTGAAGGGAGACATCGGTGATGGTGAGGATGTATTGTGTCGTGTACATTCGGAATGTCTTACAGGAGATGCCTTTGGTTCTCAGCGTTGTGATTGTGGCGAACAGCTTCAGAGTGCAATGCGTCAGGTGGAAGCAGAAGGTCGAGGCGTGATTCTTTATATGCGCCAGGAAGGTCGAGGAATTGGTCTGATAAATAAGTTAAAGGCCTATGTGCTTCAGGAACAGGGATTGGATACGGTTGACGCAAATTTGAAATTGGGGTTTGCTGCAGACTTGAGAGAATACTGGGTGGGGGCACAGATTCTTTCAGATTTAGGTGTGAAATCTCTTAGACTGCTAACGAACAATCCGGACAAGGTTTATGGACTGGAAGGATTTGGATTGGAAATCAAAGAACGTGTTCCAATCGAAATTGCTCCACAGGAATATGATTTCAAATATATGAAGACCAAACAGGATAGAATGGGACATATATTTAATAAAATAAATTTCAATAAATAGGAGGAAATGGAAATGAAGAATATCAATTTAGTAGAAGGAAAAGTTGTAGCAAAAGAAGGAATGAAGGTAGGTATCGTAGCTGCCAGATTTAATGAAATTATTGTAAATAAGTTATTAGGTGGTGCTGTGGACGGATTGGTTCGTCATGGAGTGGAAGAAGAAAATATCACTGCAGCCTGGGTTCCGGGAGCATTCGAAATTCCAACTGTTGCATCTAAGATGGCACAGTCAGGAAAGTATGATGCAGTCATCTGTGTTGGAGCAGTTATTCGTGGAGATACAACACACTATGACTATGTATGTAATGAAGTATCCAAAGGAGTGGCACAGGTTGGCTTAAACACTGGAGTGCCGGTATTATTTGGTGTCATCACAACAGAAAACATTGAACAGGCAATTGCCCGTGCAGGAAGCAAGTCAGGAAACAAGGGTTATGACTGCGCATTATCAGCAATTGAAATGGTGAACTTAATTGAACAGCTCTAAAAGAAAACCGACATTAGTCTTTGACTATGATGGAACGATTCATGAGACTATGTTGCTTTACGAGAATGCATTTCGAAAATGTTACCAATGGCTTGTGGAAAACCAATATGTTGCAAAGGAAGAAATTACCACTTCCCGAATCTCCCGGTGGCTTGGAATGAATGCCAAGGATATGTGGAATTCCTTTCAGCCGGATTTGCCTCAGGAAATCAAAGACGTGGCGAGCAAGAAAATCGGAGATGAAATGTTAAAAGGCATTGCAGAAGGAAAAGCCCGGTGGTATTCCGGTGCGGAAACTATTCTGACAGCTCTTCGAGAGGAAGGCTACCGGATGGTTATTTTAAGTAACTGCAAAATTACCTATAAAGAAATGAATTGGAAGCAGTTTCGAATGAATCGTTGGTTTGAAGAATTTTATGACTGTGAAAGCTTTGGGTTTGCTCCGAAGGAAGAGATTATCAAGGAAATCGAGAAAAACTATCCGGGGCCGATGATTGTGATTGGAGACCGGGACAGTGATTTGCGAGGTGCAAAGTCCATCAATGCAAAATTCATTGGATGTGATTATGGCTATGGCAGTGATGAGGAATTGGTCGCAGCGGATCAACGCATCAATGATATTACGGAACTTCCGGAGGCAATTATGCTTTGCATAGAAAAGTAAGAGGATAATATGATTTTTGAAACAAATAGTGAAAAAGAGACATTTGAGATAGGAAGAAAGTTAGGGGAAAGTGCAAAACCGGGACAGATTTTCTGCCTGAATGGAGATTTGGGAGTTGGGAAGACAGTCTTTACAAAAGGGTTTGCATCAGGACTTGGAATTGCCGAAGAGGTAAATAGTCCGACCTTTACCATTGTTCAGGTTTATGATGATGGAAAACTTCCTTTATATCATTTTGATGTATATCGCATCGGTGATCCGGAAGAAATGTATGAAATTGGATTTGAAGATTATTTCTATGGAGAAGGTGTTTGCTTGGTAGAGTGGTCTCAGTTGATTGAAGAACTAATTCCGGAAGATGCAGTTCAGATTCTCATCGAGAAGGATTTGGAAAAAGGATTGGATTACAGAAAAATCACAGCGGAGGGAATATGAAGATATTAGCAATAGACAGCTCGTCAATGGTGGCAACTGTGGGAATATGGGAAGATGATGTCATGGTGGCAGAATACACCATCAATCATAAAAAGACCCATTCCCAGACCTTGTTGCCGATGATTGATGAGATTGTAAAAATGACGGAAACAGATATGGAAAGTGTGGATGCGATTGCCATCACCGGAGGGCCGGGTTCCTATACCGGACTTCGCATTGGAAGTGCAACAGCAAAAGGAATTGGATTGGCAATCGATAAACCGATTATCAACATTCCAACCATGGATGCCATGGCATACAACTTCTATTCCAGTCAATATCTGATTTGTCCGATTATGGATGCCAGAAGAAGCCAGGTATATACAGGACTCTATCGTTTTGATGGCACTGAAATGGAGACCATTAAACCGCAGTGCATCATGATGATTCAGAACCTGGTGGAGGAACTGGAACAAATGGCACTTCCGGTAATGTTTTTAGGGGATGGTGTTCCGGTGAATCGGGAATTCATTGACCAGACCATGAAGGTAGAACATCATTTTGCTCCGGCTTCTATGAATCGCCATCGTGCAGCAGCTGTGGCGTCACTTGCAGCGCTGTACTATCAGGAAGGAAAGACAGAAACTGCGGAGGAACATAAACCGGATTATTTGAGAGCTTCTCAGGCAGAAAGAGAATTAAAGGCGAAACAGAACAATGATAACGTATAGAATTATGGAAAAAGAAGATATTCCGCAAGTCGCCGTGATTGAGAAGGAGAGTTTTTCCATGCCATGGTCAGAGAAGTCCTTTTCTGATTCCCTGGACCAAGAGGATACTTTGTTTCTGGTGGCAGAAGTCGAAGGGAAAATTTGCGGATATGTTGGAATGTATATCAGTTTTGAAGTGGGTTCGATTACCAATGTGGCAGTTGCTTCAGATTGTCGCAGAAGGGGGATTGGGAAAGGATTGATTACTCAATTGGTTGCCGATTCTAGACAACGGGGCGTGGAATCCATCACATTGGAAGTTCGGGAATCGAATCGACCTGCAATGAAACTCTATGAAAGCCAAGGGTTTGTAATGGAAGGAATTCGGAAGAACTTTTATCAGAAACCCACGGAAAATGCAATGATTATGTGGAAGCATAAGGAATAAGAGGTAAAGATGTTAGATGTTTGTTTACTTGGAACCGGTGGAATGATGCCGCTCCCAAGAAGATGGCTTACTGCATTGATGTGCAGATATAATGGAAGTTCGATATTGATTGATTGCGGAGAGGGAACTCAGGTGGCAGTGAAGCAGAAAGGGTGGAACTTTAAACCGATTGATGTAATCTGCATCACCCATTACCATGCGGACCATATTAGTGGTCTGCCGGGACTGTTGCTTACAATGGGAAATGCGGAGCGTACCGAACCGCTCACAATGATTGGCCCAAAGGGGCTGGAGCGTGTTGTTTCCGCTTTGCGAACCATTGCGCCGGAACTTCCTTTTGAAATCAAATTTATGGAAATTACAGAACCGAAGCAGACCTTTGAGTTCAGTGAATACCGAATCAAGGCATTTCGAGTGAAACATAATGTGCTTTGCTATGGTTACTCCGTGGAAATTGACCGAAAGGGAAAATTTGATTTGGAAAAGGCGAAGGCGTTGAACATTCCGGTTCAAAACTGGAATCGTCTTCAGCATGGAGAAACTGTGGAAATTGACGGAAAAACATATACACCGGATATGGTTATGGGAGAAGAACGAAAAGGATTGAAAGTAACTTATACTACAGACACAAGACCGGTGGATAATATTGTGGAGGCAGCAACAGATGCTGATCTGTTTATTTGTGAAGGAATGTATGGGGAAGAAGGAAAAGAAGCGAAAGCAATCGAACATAAACATATGACCTTTCGGGAAGCGGCGGAAACAGCAGCAAAAGCACAACCAAAGGAAATGTGGCTGACCCATTATAGTCCGTCCCTGACAAAACCATGGGAATTCATGGATCAGGTTACGGAATTGTTCCCGAATGCAAAACCGGGAAAAGATGGAATGAGTGTAGATCTGAAGTTTGAAGAGGTATAGAAATGGAAGATATCAAAATACTTGCAATTGAAAGCTCCTGTGATGAAACTGCAGCAGCAGTGGTCGTAAATGGCAGAGAAGTTTTATCTAATGTCATATCATCGCAGATTGACTTGCATACCCTTTATGGTGGAGTGGTGCCGGAAATTGCATCAAGAAAACATATTGAAAACATCAATTATGTAATAGAAGAAGCTTTGCAGCAGGCAAATGTAACATTGGATGATATTGACGCAATTGGTGTAACCTACGGTCCGGGACTGGTAGGTGCACTTTTAGTAGGTGTGGCAGAGGCAAAAGCTATTTCCTTTGCGAAAAATATCCCGTTAGTGGGCGTACATCACATTGAAGGACACATTTGTGCCAATTATATAGAAAATAAGGAATTAGAGCCACCATTCGTTTGTCTGGTGGTGTCTGGTGGACATACCCATCTGGTGGTAGTGGAAGACTACGGGAAATATAGGATTCTCGGAAAGACAAGAGATGATGCAGCGGGTGAAGCCTTCGATAAGGTAGCTAGAGCTATTGGTTTGGGATACCCGGGTGGACCAAAGATTGATAAAGTGTCCAAGGAAGGAAATCCTCATGCCTACGAATTTCCGAGAGCGAAGATTACGGACAGTGTATATGACTTTAGCTTTAGTGGAATGAAGTCTGCAGTGTTGAACCAGCTTAATTTAGCAAAAATGAAAAATGAAGAAATTAATCAGGCGGACGTGGCAGCGTCTTTCCAGCAGGCCGTAGTAGATACCTTGGTTACAAGAGGTCTGTCGGCTTTAAAAGAGACGGGAATGAAGAAGTTTGCTATTGCAGGTGGTGTTGCATCCAATACGGCTATTCGTGCAGCTTTTGAAGAAGAGTGTAAAAAGCGTAAAATCGAATTTTATCATCCAAGTCCGATTCTTTGTACGGATAATGCTGCAATGATTGGATCAGCAGCATATTATGAGTATATCAAAGGAGTTCGGCACGGATGGGATTTGAACGCCATTCCAAATTTGAAATTGGGAGAACGATATGAGTAAAGTGACGGCCATTGTGCTTGCTGCTGGGACGGGCAGTAGAATGCAAAGTAAACAAAAAAAACAGTTTATGGAAGTAAAGGGAAAACCAATTCTTTGGTATTCCCTGTTTCAGTTTGAACAAAGTCCTGTGGACGAAGTGATTCTGGTAACCGGAGAAGAAGATATTCCGTACTGTAAAAAAGAAATTGTGGAGCGTTATGGCTTCACAAAAGTGAAAGAAGTGATTGCGGGAGGGAAAGAACGCTATCATTCTGTTTATAATGGGCTTCAGAAGACAACGGGAGATTATGTGTTAATCCATGATGGAGCACGCCCAATGATTACGGAAAAGATTATAGAGGACGCCATTCACGGGGCAGAACAACACAAAGCCTGTGTTATCGGAGTTCCGGTGAAAGATACCATCAAGCAAGTTTCAGAAGGAAAAGTGATTTGTACCCCGGATCGAAACAGTTTATGGATCACCCAAACACCTCAGGGATTTGAAACGGATCTGGTAAAGCAGGCCTATGAAGAAATGATGCAGGAAGACCAGATTGCTGTGACAGATGATGCCATGGTGGTGGAACAATATGGTGGCCAAAGTGTTTACTTCGTAGAAGGAGACTATAAGAATATGAAAGTCACTACACCAGAAGATATTCTTCTGGCAGAAGTTTTTCTGGGTTTGCGCATAAAATAGACAGTGGAATTTGCGGAAAAGTCCTTTATATAAAGGGCGAAAAGCAGTGTGGATTTCAGGGAGAGAATAGGTGTGAAAAAGCAGAGAAAAAGTTTTTGAAAAAAAGTGAAAAAAGTTGTTGACACTAGAATGAAATAGTGCTAATATAATCAAGCACGCCGCAAGCGGTGGTGCTACGGAGAGGTGTCCGAGTGGTTGATGGTGCTGGTCTTGAAAACCAGTGAGGGTCAAACCTCCGTGGGTTCGAATCCCACCTTCTCCGCTGAACATATTTATTTAAAACTACATAGTTCAACTGCTTGGAGAAGTACCCAAGTGGCTGAAGGGGCTCCCCTGGAAAGGGAGTAGGTCGTTAATAGCGGCGCGAGGGTTCAAATCCCTCCT
>CACXEU010000082.1 GCA_902766735.1 uncultured Lachnospiraceae bacterium | reverse complement strand
TTCTGCTGCCGCTCTGTTTCAGAAAAATTCGGTTCATTATTCTTTAGAACCACATAAGGTTCACCATGATACACAGGCATTTCCTCAAAAGCGGTATTTCGCAATGCTACTGTAGTTTCATCTTTCTCCGGTTCTTCGTCGATTTGAGTTTCTATGTCCTCGTATATTTCTTTGACTTGCTGGGATGTATTTTCATAAGCAGATTTTGTCTGCGCTGAATTCGTGCATCCAACTGCAAAAATCATCATTCCCACAGCCAGTAAAAGTTTTTTGTTTTTCTTCATATAATAATTCCTAATTTGAATTGTTGGAACAGTTTGCTGCGTCAATTGCAATGACTAACATCAAGCCCATAATCTCATTGGCCGGATTTGCAAAATTAATTACATAGGTGTCGCCCCAATGAAGCAGCTCCTTTTGAATATGCATCACTGTCTCATTACCACTAACTACATCATAGTTCCATCCCATATAATCCCCCGTTACTTTCCATCCATTATATTCAACATCGTACTTTGGACGGAATAAAGAAAACCTCTTACGAATAAAGCCAATTGAATTTCCATTCACTTCAATTTCGAAAACCGGCATCAGACTCAACACTTTCTGACGAATCAAACCGATTTCCTGACCATAGCTGTCATAGACATGCAAGCGATGTCCAATGGAAAGAAATTCTGCTTTCACCGTGTATTTTTTATTCTCATATTCATCATAAATATCATACGAATCTGTTAAAGAAAATACTTTTTGTTTAATTAATAATTTCATACTTTTTCCTCTTTTCTGTTTAACTCTTTCTTTATTTTACCATAGTGACACAAGGGTGCAATAAAAAAAGGGCAAACTCACTGTTCAAAGTAAATTTGACCTCTTTTAAGATTAACTATTCGTTCTATTTTTCATTTAGCAATTTCAAATTATAACTTTTTACTGTATCATTGGAAAACTGTAATAAATAATCTTCAATTTCTTTTTTGGAAACCTTCTTATTTTGGACAATGTATTTTTTATCCATCATATCCATAAGGCAGATTTGTTTATAATAGCAATCTTCCCCCTTGAAATATAGTCTTCCTATATATACATCTTCTGCACTGGAACTACCATCAAATAATCCATCCCTTGCAATACTTTTCATTTGCCGATATGGGAAAGAATATGCATAGACTTTATTCTGATAAGTTCTAAGTATCACACGATTGCCCATATTCTTTTCATACAACACAACTTCTTTTTTTCCATCCTGATCCATGTCTACATAGGAAAAACTGTCTAGCACAAAGTTTTCACTTACCGCTTTTTTCGAATTATCATATTCAAATTTTCCCTTTTCGTTGCAGACCATAAATTCGGATTCATTGTAATCTTTTAAATATTGCTTTTCACCCGTTTTTACATTCAGCAATTTTTCTTGATTATTTAGGACACTAAGAAGGTGTTTATCTTCAATCGAAAAATTCAAATTGATTTTTTCGTTCAGAATATTTTCTCCGAGTCCTGTATTTCTATTAACCTCGTACCAATCCCATGTTGCCGTATGTTCAGGAAAATCCTCATACTCCTTTACAATTTCATATAGATGCAGCGTCACTACATTATCATCAGTGACACTAGCCACTTCAATAATTGGTGGTTTTTTTCCATTATTATGTTCGCTGTAATATTCAGATGCTTTCTGACACAATTCCTGATCTGAATATCCATTAATATTAAGCACAGTGCTTCTAGATTTATTATCCGAATCGCAATATCGAATCATAACTTCATTGTCATTGATGAATTTAACGCATTCCTTAGCTCTGTAATCTAAAACGTCTATGGGATTTGCTGTATCCGCAGGATTTTCAAATACGCTATACTCTCTTTCATTTTCTTTGGAAAATAGTTTTTTCACCCCAATCTTATTATTTCCCTGCTTTTTTTTCATAAAAACAATAACATTGTCACTGTTTCTAGCAATTACATCGTAATATGCCTCTGAAAATTGATCACTACTCACATTATAAAATGTTGAATACCACGTGCCTGTTCCAACTCCATTGCGTAATTCAACTACTTTATCGTTTGTCAACTGAATTCTCGAAACCTGAATCATATCGGCTTGTGCACCATAGCCTGATTCCATTTCACACAATGCTCTTTTTTTACTGGTCTTCAAAAAATAATTATGCTCATAATATCCTGTTTCAACCTGATTATTGTAATAGCACCCATCAATTACATTTCCTTCATAATCCATATCATTACGCTCTTTCACATAATTATGAATTCCCTTTTCTTCTTCATCCAACTTGTCTTTGACTTCTTTTTGAGACCATATGAGATATTTTTCTCCCGCTTCCTGGTTTACCTTATAAATGCAATCCTTTTCAATCCTGTAATTTCCCAAATCAATATGATCAAATTCTTTATTAAAGTCACATCGGATTTGAATATTAAACTCATTGTTTTCCACTTCTGTAATACGACCAATACATTTCTTAGTTAATGTGGATTCTTCGTATGGTCGTGTCAACTCCGCAGTAAAAATATTTCCGTCTTTCCAGAATTCTTCTTCCTGAACAGGTTCCGTCTGTTCTTCTACCGCTTTTGTTGTTGTCTCTTTCTTAACAACTTTCTTATTCTCTGCCTTCTGTTCCGGATTTGTCATGAACAAAGCAATAACAATTGTACAAACAAGAACAGAGCCCAAAACAATCCAAAAGGTAGGTTTCTTATAACTTAAGACATTTTTTATACGTCCTTTCACTCCAACTTCTCCAAATGCAATAGGACAAACCATAATATTTCTTCTTCCGGCACTGCATTTTAATAAAATTTCCGAATACTTTGCTTTTCCTTTGTCATCCATTTGGGCAATTACCTTTTCATCACAGGCCACTTCAATATCCCTGCATAACATCATATATGCCAACCAACACATTGGGTTAAACCAATAAATTGCCAGCAACAAAAATCCCAATGGTTTCCAAAGATAATCCTTTCGCCTGATATGCGCTTTTTCATGTTCAACAATATATTCCAGTGATTCCGGATCTAGTCCTGAATGAACGTAAATGTTCGGTCGGATAAAACCAAGAATAAATGGGGAATCAATCTCATCGCAAACATAAAGGTTCTTTTCTTTTTTGAGCGATACTCGAACCTTTCTCTTGATTCGCAGATAGCTGACAATTCCATATAAAGTAATTACAATCACTCCAAACAACCAAATCCAAGTGGCAACACTGATTGTTTTCTGAGATGTCCCCTCTACGTTCTGTTGCTTCTTAACCTCTGGAGCAATATGTACTTCTTCATTACTTATAACATCCTGTACCGG
>CACXEU010000081.1 GCA_902766735.1 uncultured Lachnospiraceae bacterium | reverse complement strand
TGACCCCCTGCTTGTAAGGCAGATGCTCTCCCAGCTGAGCTAAGATCCCATACAGATTTAAACTGCTCTGCTAGTATATAATTTTAGCACTTCTTTGTCAAGCACTTTTTTGAGATTTTTTATTATTTTTTTGACACCCGTTGCAGAGGTCGATTTCTCCTGGATTTTTCCTCTTCGTAAAACATCTTATCATTGGATTTTCCTATATAATTTTTTTCAAAAAAATATTATAATATCTCTATCACTTTTTGAATCGGAAATATTATTTAAGGAGTTCATATGGAATTATTACAGTTAAGATATTTTAAGGAAGCTGCCGAATGTGAAAACTTTTCATCCGTGGCACAAAAATTTATGGTGCCACAGCCTTCCATCAGTAAAACAATCAAAAAACTGGAAGAGGAACTGGGGGTTCAGCTCTTTGATCGTCACGGAAAAAAAATCGCATTAAACGGAAACGGAAAATTTTTCTACGAAAAAGTGAATCTTGCTTTAACCAATCTGGATGAAGGGATTACCCATTTTTCTCATGCGAAGTCCAATATCATTCTTTACCCTCAGGCAGGGGGGCGTCTCGTTTCACTGCTTATCGCAGACTTTTTAACGAGTAATACCGATATCTTTTTGTCGTCTGTATATTATTCCTCAGAAAGCGAGAATCACTACGACTTTACATTTATGCAACCCCAGGATGACATGTCTTCCTATGATTTCATCGATCTGATGAAAGACGAAATTATCGTGATTGTATCAACAAATCACCCACTAAGTTCCAAGGACGAGATTTCTTTATCCGATTTAAAAGGCGAGAAATTCATTGCCCACTACCCTTCCATGAATTTAAGACAATTCACGGATCATTATTGTAAAACCCAGGGCGGTTTTGAACCAATTGTCACCTTTGAAACCCACGACTACAGCGCCCTCCGCTATCTTGTGGAAAATAATAAAGGAATCGCATTATTGCCGAAGGCATTTTTTATGATCCAACCCGGTCCCAACATTCACGTGGTCTCCTTAAAGGAAAAGGCATACCGTCCATTAATCCTCGCCTGGAAAAAAGGGAAAATACTAAATGAATCTGAAAAGAAATTCATTGAATATACAAAAAACTGGTTTAGTAAATTCTAAACCAGTTTCTTTTTTATTCTGAGTAACCGTAATCTACGGTTTTTTCAACCGTTGTCCACTTACCATATACATTCTTTCCATCTTTCTTCGTATAAGGTCTGATTCTAACGTAATACCTTTCATACAAATTAATGTTTGCTTTCACTTCTGTGATCTTATTCTCATTCTCCAATGTCATCTTTTGAGAATTACTGTAATCGCTCTTAGAAGACCATTCCAGTTCATAACCGGAAGCCCCAGTAAGCTTTGGTGTATAAACCTTCATTACTTTTCCGAAATCCTCTACTCTCGTTAAGACCGCCATGGTCATATATTTTTCCGGTATCGTATCACAGATAATCTCTTTTAATTCATCATAACTTGTGGACATATCCTTTTCCCTATAATATTCATCAACAATTTTGAAATCTGTTGTCCCCAATCGAAGGGTTCCAACATTGGATTCAAAGAAAGCCTTACAATCTAACTTTTTCAAGCTTTTTGGCAAAACAACCGTCTCCATGTTCTTACAATATCCAAAAGCATCTCCGGCAATTTCTTCAACACCTTCTCTTAACGTAAGCTTTTTGATTTCACTATTGTAAAAAGCTCCATCATCTATTTTTTTTACAGTTCCAGGAATTGTCAATTCATTAATATACGAAGCTGCAAACATTCCTTTCGGAATCACTTTCATATTTTGGGGCAATTTGATTTTTTTAATATAATTACTTCCAAAACAACCATACCCCCATTTTTTCACACTGGAAGGAACGTTCACAGAGCTCATTGTACACCCTGCAAATGCGGAATCTCCTACCTCTCTTAATTTTTTATTCCACTGAACCGTTTTCAGCTTTTTGCATTCATAAAAAGCTTCTCCACCTATTCTTTTAATGTCTGATGGAATCTTAACCTTTTTGTTTTTCCCATCATATCTTAAAAGGATATGATTTTTGATATACATATGGTTCTTAACTTTAATATCTAACTTTTTATTTTTGAAAAAAGCCTTTCTTTGTTTATTGCGTAACAACAATCCCAAATTTTCAATGGATTTTCCTGTCAGTTTTTTTGATTCATTCTTAATTTTTAATTTATATTCAAATAAATCATACGTAGGACAATCCTGCTTATCATCCTTTACTTCTTTCACACTTGCAGGAATCTTAATTTCTTTTAAGTTACAACAAGATGCCGAGCCGTCAGCACTTGCGTCAGTACTGCAAAAAGAACTAAGCAATACTTTTTTACAACCTTTTCTGATTGTTAATTTGGTTGTTCCCGTTGGAACTGCCACCAATGTTTTACCGTCTTTCGTATAAATCTTTCCATCATAACTTTTATATTTTTTATCTTTAGAATAAGTCTGAACAGAATCTGCTCTTAATAACCCATTGTTCTTCGGATCAAACGGACTGTTAAAAGCAATTGTTTTTACATAGTAATCCACAAGCTTATCTCCTACAAATATTTCATCGGCATCCGGTGCGGATACATACTTGAAATCTCCAGGAATTGTCATTTTTTTTAATTTTCTATTATCATCAAATGCTGCATATCCAATTTCCTTCACGGTTTTTGGTACTGTAACTGTCTTAAAGACTGCGCTCTTAAAGGCATAGCAACCAATCTTCCGTAAACCGGAAGACAAATTCACCGTTTCCAATGAACTACAATCTTCAAATGCTTTATCTGCAATTCCGGTAATCCCTTTTCCTACAACAAGTTTCTTAATACTGCTTTTCTTGCAAACAGATGTGTAAGAGTCATCAATGATTCCGAAACCGGTAACTGTTAAGGTTCCTTTGTGAAAGGAATATTGAACCTTACTATTATCTTCCACCTTCTGTCCAAATAGTTTGATAGTTTTTGCACTCACCTTCTGTGTTCCCGCAAACGGCACACTCAATGCCAGAGCAATCGACACTACAACGCTACAAATAGCCTTTGTTTTTTTCATCTTAAAACCCTCCAATTTTAAATAAAGTTATTCATCTATTATAAAAACGCAATAAACTGCATTTTTATTTCATAAAAATCCCCGACGAAGGAGTCGCCGGGTAACTTTTAAACGAATTAATTACAGTTTTTCATGGATAATTGAATTCTCTTCTTCGCTTTATCCACCCCAATTACTCTTACATTCACCACATCCCCAATGGAAACCACTTCAATAGGATGTTTAATGTATTTATCACTCATTTCGGAAATATGAACCAATCCGTCCTGATGAACCCCTATATCGATAAATGCTCCAAAGTCGATGACATTTCGTACGGTACCTTTCAGTTCCATTCCTTCCTTTAAGTCATCAAAGTCTAAAACGTCACTCTTAAGCACCGGCTTCGGCATTTCATCTCTCGGATCTCTTCCCGGCTTTTCCAGTTCTGCAATGATATCACGCAATGTTATGGCATCTGTTCCTATTTCTTCAGCCACCGCCTTCACATCTTTTACCAGATTTTTTAATGCTACTTTTGAATTCAAAATATCTTCCGATGTAAAACCGTATTTCTTTAACAGTTTCTTTGCCGCATCATAACTTTCCGGATGAACACTGGTATAGTCCAGTGCTTCTTTTCCATCTCTGATTTTCAAAAATCCGGCACACTGCTCAAAAGCCTTCGGTCCAAGTTTAGCCACCTTTAATAATTCTTTTCTGGTTGCAAAACTTCCGTTTTCCTCACGATATAAAACAATGTTCTTCGCTAACGTCTTATTGATTCCGGAAATATATTCCAGCAACGCTGCAGAAGCAGTATTCAAATCTACTCCAACACTGTTCACACAATCTTCTACCACATTAGACAGGGCACCTTCCAGTTTCTTTTGGTTCATATCATGCTGATACTGACCAACACCCAATGCCTTCGGCTCAATTTTAACCAATTCTGCCAATGGGTCCTGCAATCTTCTCGCCATGGATGTAGCACTTCTCTGCCCCACATCAAAATTCGGGAATTCTTCTGTGGCAAGCTTGCTGGCGGAATAAACGGATGCTCCCGCTTCATTGACAATCACATATTCCAGCTTCGTCGGACATTCCTTAATGATATCCACAATCACTGCTTCGGATTCCCTAGAAGCTGTTCCGTTTCCAAGAGAAATCAACTCAATGCCGTATTTCTTAACTAAATCCAATACAATCTTCTTAGATTCCTCAATCTTGTTCTGTGGTGCAGTTGGAAAAATAACCTTTGTATAAAGAACCTTTCCTGTAGCATCCACAATGGCCAGTTTACATCCGGTTCGAAAAGCCGGATCCCATCCAAGAACCACTTTATCCGCAATCGGAGGCTGCATCAAAAGCTGTTTTAAATTCTTTCCAAATACAACAATCGCTCCATCTTCCGCACGTTCTGTCAACGTGTTTCTGATTTCTCGCTCAATTGCTGGTTTAATCAGTCTGGTATAGCCATCCTCCACTGCTTCCTGAATCAACTGCTTAAAAGGGGAATCACCCACAATCACAGCCTTTTCAAGAACCTTAATAATATTGTCATCCGGCATCTCCACAGATACCTTTAAGAATTTCTCTTTTTCTCCACGATTAATGGCAAGAATTCGATGTCCCGGAATTTTACCAACAGACTCAATATAGTCATAATAGTTTTCATAAGGACTTTCTGCCTCTTCATCTTTTGCAACCGAACGGATTTCCCCATGCTTCATGACAGTATTTCGAATCGCATCACGATATTCTGCATTATCCGATACGATTTCTGCAATAATATCCTTTGCGCCCTGAATCGCCTGGGAAACATCTTCCACGCCTTTTTCCGCGTCAACAAACGCTTCTGCTTCTTCCTCCGGTGACTTGTTGCTTTTCTGCAACATAAAAATCATCGCCAAAGGTTCCAACCCTTTCGCTTTTGCTTCCGTAGCACGGGTCTTTCTCTTTGGACGATACGGACGATAAATATCATCCACAGCAACAATGGTAGTCGCCTCTTCAATCTTCTTTAACAGCTCCGGCGTCATCTTTTCCTGTTCTTCAATGCTGGCAATTACCGTCGCCTTCTTTTCTTCTAAATTTCTAAGATATTTTAAACGCTCGTCCAGTGTTCTTAACTGTTCATCGTTTAATTCCCCGGTAACCGGTTTTCGATATCTTGCAATAAAAGGAATTGTATTCCCCTCGTCAATCAAATTAATTGCCGCTGTTACCTGCCATTCCTTTACTCCTAATTCATCGGCAATTGTCTGGTTAATATTCATGTCATCCTCCTACTAGTTAAATCCGAAGAATTTCTGTGTGATCTTATAGCCCATGACAGACATTTTTCTTCCTGCTTTTCCTGGAAGGTTCATAGTTCTTCCAAGTACTGACTTACGAACTCTTCTGTATAAGTCCGGATTCTTCTGTTCCAAACATCTCCACAATTCTTCCTTATCCTTCAAACGTTCCTCAGAACCTTCTCGAATAGATAAAATGGAACTAATACACATCATCATATCAAAATAGTGAACCATGGCGTCCCGACATTTTTCTTTCTTAATATCAGAATTAGTATAAACATCCATCATAATCTTAGTAACACGATACTGCTGATCCAGGCGTTTAATCATAATCTTTTCATTCACAGACTGATCGTCTCTTCCAATATAATATTTATATAGACACACATCCAGATAATAAATATTCTTTACATATGGTAATGGCTGGAATACGTAAATATTGTCTACATAGAATGTATGCTTTGGTAGAGCCATACCACATTTCTGAAGTACTTTCGTTCTATAAATCACAGAATGCATTAAGAGGTACTTTGAAGCACCGAAGTGAACATCATCCCATGTGATTAATTTATTTTTTGGCATACAATGCTTATAGCTCATTACTGCCTTGTGCTTGGCACCCTGCTTATCATAAACAAAATCAGAAATTAATAAATCCAATTCCGCATCACTGGCAACCATAGTTTCCAGCGTATCTAAAACTTTCTGGAGTGCCTTCCTTCCCAAGCGGTCATCACTATCTAAAACCTTAAAGTATAATCCGGTAGCGTTTTTAATTCCGGTATTTACAGCTTCTCCGTGTCCACCATTTTCCTGATGAATTACCTTTACGATATTCGGGAATTTTTCCTGATATTTTTTTGCAATTTCCAATGTATTATCCGAAGATCCATCATCAACAATAATGACTTCAACCCTGTCTTTTCCAGTCAACGCACTTTTGATGCTATTTTCCATGTAATCCTGCGAATTATAGCATGGAATCGTAATCGTCAATAACTTCATTTTTCTTAATCTCCTTTATTTTCACCCTATGGTTAATGATCATGCCTATAAGAACTTCCAACGCTCCTGTAATCCAAATCCAAAAGATATAAGCCACCGCCAGTTGTCCGGTAGACGGCTGATCTGAACTTTCTCCGCCCCCACCTAGCACATACATCGACAGAACGCTAAACATATTTGCCATTCCATGAAAGAAAATCGACGCAAAAATCGTCTGATATTTTTCATAAATGAAAACGCATAGCAATCCTATCACAAAGGCATATGGAGCCTGTAACCAATTCATATGAAACGCACCAAACAGTACTGCGGAAATCACCGCTGCAACTTTTAGGGAAGTCATTCGCTTCAGTCGATTATAAATCAATCCTCGGAAAATTAGTTCTTCCACAATCGGTGCTAGAATCACCGACGCAATGACCTGAAGACTTCCAGGCGCATTATCAATGATATTTTTGGTATCTGAATATGATTCTATCATAAACCCCGGCATAAACAACGTTAAAAATGAAACAAAAAAATTTGCTGATAACATTGCAAACAACGCAAACGGGATAATCCACACAAATTTTCCTAATAATTTAATCGGATAATCATTTTTCCAGAAGCTTTCATGGTTTTCTTCTCTCTGATACATAACAGTAAATAGAGGGATTGCCGACATGGATGCAATGATATTTAGAATCAAAAGCAATTTCGTCGAAACCTGCACTCCATCACTTGCTAAATCCACCTGCCCAAACAATGCGCTAAAGAATGCCACTAAAAAATATCCAAAATTAACGCAAAAAAACTGAATTCCAAAATACAATGCCATGGGCAAAATCAGCATAAAAATCTGCTTAAAAATATTGTCCTGTTTCATCTCTGTCTTTATACTCCAATAATCTCATTTTATGTTTTCACACTTAGTCCATAGTATAACACAAATGATACTTGTTTTACAGTCACTTTTGTTTTATAATATTTGAAGAATTTAGAAATTTGTGAGGTACATAACAATGAGTCAAGAAAAAGTAGACAGATATAAGCAGGAAAAGTACAATCGTAAGCATAATCAGAAAAAGAATAATACGAAAAAATACCTTGCATACGCAGGTGTTACAGTCGTTGCCCTTGCATTGATTTGCTGGCTTGGTTATTCCGTAGCCGTTTCTTCCGGTTTATATACACCACCTACTACTCCTGTTACCATGTCAGAACCTGAAATCCAGAGTTTAAGACAGAAGTTAATTGATTCAGGAGATTCTAACGTGAAAAACGTTGAAACCACTGTAGCTCCGAATGCTCAGACTATGGCAGTTGAAGAAACTACCAAGAAAGCTAAGGATAAGAAAAAATCTACAGATAAAAAAGAAGATAAAGAAGTAGATGAAACTACAGAAGAACAGGAATAAATTTCCGATAAAAGAATCGTTCGAATAATATTCGAACGGTTCTTTTTTTATGGAATGTAAAAAAACCCCGAAAGCTACTCTCGTAACTTTCGAGGATTAATCTTCTACATTCTCTCCGGAGCTTTGAATCCTAAAAGATTAATACAAGTTTCCAAAACTTCCTTTGTCATTTTAATTAAAGCCACATATCCCTTCTGCTTTTCAGCATCAGTTTCCGCCAAAATCTTTGTACTGTGATAGAAACTGTTAAATACATTGGATAAATCATAAATATAAGCACAAATCTTATGTGGTGCTAACTCTTCCGCCGCATTTTCGATTACTTCCTTCACCTTGGAAACTTCCAGCATCAGGTTCATCTGTTCTGCATTATCTGTAGACACGATGGAAAGTCCATCCACACTATTCCCCTCTGCCTGATATTTTTCCAAAATGGATTTAATACGAACAATGGTATAAAGAATATATGGTCCGGTATTTCCTTCAAAAGAAGCAAATCTTTCAATATCAAAAATGTAATCCTTGGTAGCTTGATTTGATAAATCCCCATATTTTAAAGCTGCAAGACCAACCGTTTTTGAGATATCTCTGGCCTCTGCCTCATCCATACTACGGTTTTCCATCATCTTCTGATATACCGCATCATTTATTTGGTCAATGAGCGTTTCTAAACGCATCACTCCACCATCACGGGTCTTAAATGGTTTGCCATCACTTCCGTTGACAGTACCGAATCCCATATATTCCAGTTTCGTACCTTCCGGAACCAATTCTGCTTTCTTTGCTACACGAAAAACCTGAGTAAAATGAAGTTCCTGACGTTTATCAGCTACATAAATATATTCATTCGGTGTAAAATCCTTCTGACGCTGGATAATAGTCCCAAGATCGGATGTTGCATAAAGTGCAGCCCCATCTGACTTTCTAACGATACATGGCGGCAATTCTTTCTTATCTCCTTCTTCTGCCACATCAACAACTAAGGCCCCCTGACTTTCATGAGAAAGACCTTTCTTTTCCAGAATATCCATCAATTCCGGAATATATGGCTTCGCGTCACTTTCCCCTTTCCAAAGATCAAAGTCAACGTCCAAATTGCTGTAATTTTTCTTTAAGTCCGGCAGGGATACTGCCATAATATGCTTCCACAATGCTAGATATGGCGGATATTCTTGCTGAATCTTAACTGTTGCAAGCTGTGCCGCTTCTTTAAAGGCTGCATCCTCTTTAGACTTCGCACTAGCAGTCGGATAAATTTCACTTAATTCATCCAAGGTAAATGGAGGTTCTTCCGGATATTCTCCGGTATAGCTTTCATCGAAATACACCAAATCAGGCTGACGTTCCTTTAACTCCATAATAATCAGCCCCATCTGAAGCCCCCAGTCTCCTAAATGGGCATCCCCAATTACTTTATTCCCTACATATGCTTTAATTCTTTTGACACTTTCTCCAATAACAGCCGGACGTAAGTGTCCAACATGAAGTGGTTTAGCAACATTCGCTCCACCGTAATCTACAATTACGGTCTGTCCCTTCGGTTCCACACCGTACTTTTCAGCGTTCTTTAATTCATTCAAATATTCCGCTACAAAAGAGCTACTTAAATTCATATTAATAAATCCAGGCATCACTGCTTCTATCATTTCGAATTTATCATTATCCTTTAATACTTCCACCACATCATTTGCAATCATGATTGGAGCCTTATGGTACTTTTTCGCGCCGGCCATAGCACCGTTACACTGATACTGGCATAAGTCAGGACGATTGGAAACAACAACTCTTCCAAGCTGTTTCTCATATCCCTTTTCTTCAAATGCTCTTTCAAATTCTTCTGTAATAAGTTCCAATAATGTTTTCATTGGTTCACCTTCCTTATAATGTTACACCATTTAATTTCAATAATTCTTTTGCAGAGTCTACAGAATCCACACCGGTCTTATTTTTAATCGGTGCAAATTCTTTTTCTCTCACTACTTCATATGCCAAACAATTGTCCATCATATGAACCATATCAAGAACCAGCGTTTCAAACTTATATCCGTTTTCCGTCTCTGGTTTTACAATTTCCCCTGCTTCGTTCACATACTGAATTTTCTTCTTTACAATGTGAACAGCCATGTTGTTTTCCAGATTCTTTTCCAAATCTTCCATGTTAAAGAGGTAGTTTAAAATAACGCCATAGCGATAAGCCAATTCACCGGCATCGTCCTTCTGGTATCTCATTTCCTCAGTTAATTCATAATATTCCACGATAGATGGCTTTCCATCTTCCAAACAAAGCACACCTACTTTTTCTTCCGGTGCTGTCTTTGATACAACCTTGCATGCCGAACGGTAATTTCCGTCAATCATGGCACCAACAAAGCAAGGATCAGCGATTCTTTGGCAGACATTGTCCACCGCAAAGATATTGAGAAATTCCACTCCATTTGCTTTCGCCTTAGCAGCCAATCCGGCTTTTTCGAAAGAAATAAACCAACCACCGTTTCCATTCGGAGAGGTTGCCACACGATGCTTATCTTCCAAGAAGATTTTTCCATCAAAAGTTGCAGCCGGAGCCATTTCCTGTACGAAGAAATCCACAAATTCCGGATTGTATCCAAAATAATCCATATCCTTGAAGAACTGTCTGGTGTCCAGATCATTCTTTTCGCTAGTCATGATGTAAAGTGGTACCCAGGCACCGGTGGCATTCACCACATCCATCAAATTGTTGATTAACATTTCAAAAATGTAAACATCCTTTGTTTCTCCAATGTTATACATTCCCTTCGGCTTATCGGAACCCAGTCTGGTTCCCATTCCGCCAGCCAATAAAATCGCACCGACTTTACCCTGTCTGATTGCTTCCGTTCCAATCTGTGTATATCTTTCTCTGTTTTCTTCTATTTTCTTAATGGATACAGCATCATCAAGGGGTGTAATCACACCTTTCTGTGCTTCTTCCTGTTGATTTTCCAAAAGCTTTAACAAATCAAAGTCCAATTCAGAAATCTGATTCAATAATTCTCTTCTCTGTTCCTCTTTTAATTCGTCATAGTACTTTAATAAATGTGTCTGACCATATTTTTCCAATAATTCATATGCCTCTTGATATCCCATATGTCCTTACCTCCGTCGATATTATTTCCTCATGCGCCGGGAATCTCCATTGACTCAACCGATTCCGCTTCAGACATCTCAACCTATAGAATAAGTGATTTTACATATTTATGCAAGAATAACAGACAATTATCCGAAATTAAAACCTTTTTATTTCACAAATCACATCTATGCAGTCCTGATAACGTTGTTCCGGAAATTTCGCAATGCATTTTTTAATAATTTTCTTTAACTTATGAGGAAAGAAAACGGGAAAAGTTCCATTATGTACCTTTCCTGTTTTCAGATAAAACATCGTTTTTCCTATTCCATAAATATCCGTCCGGATATCTACATTGTAAAACTGTTGCAGCGCACTCTTTTCATATTGTTCCGGTGCGGCAAATCCATTGCTTCCAATAGCGATAGCATCCAGGTCTATGTCATCCCGATATCGCTTTGCAATACCAAAGTCAATCAGTTTCACCGTTCCATCTGCTTTCAGAATGATATTAGCCGGTTTCAGGTCCCGATAAATAATTGGTGGTTCTAAGGAATGTAAATAATACAGTCCGCTGCAGACCTGAAGCATGATATCTTTGATTTCCTTCATGGAAAGTGGTTTGTTCTCTAAAATATATTGTTTCAGATTTATTCCACTCACATATTCCATTACCAAATAAAACCGGTCATGGTCCTTAATGAGATTAAAAATTTTTGGAAGGACCGGATGCGTGGTGTGTTTGAGCACATCCACTTCTCTCTCCATTCCTTCCAATAATTTCTTTTGGTTGGCAGGATCAGATGTAATGTATTCCTTTAGGGCATAAATTTTCCCCGTGCGAATATCCTTTGTGCGATACACGTTGGAAAAACCTCCTTTTCCAACAGCTTCCAGCACGTAATATCTGCCTCCAACCACGTTATTTACTATTGTATCCATCGCAATCCTTTCCGGCTGCGATTCTCTCCAAATAATTAAATTCTTGCAACGTCAACCAATGTAAGGTTTTCTTTTGCATCACTTTCTAAACTTGTCAATAATGCTTCAACAGTATCCAAGCTAGTGAAGCAGTTTACACCGGTTTCAATAGAAACTCTTCGAATCAGGAATCCGTCACGGTTCTTATCACGACCCTGTGTCGGTGTATCCACTACGATATCAATCTTATGTTCTAATAATAAGTCCATAACCGTAGGTGCTTCCTGATGAATCTTATTGACTTTGATTGCATCTACACCGTTTTCACGAAGAACATCTGCTGTACTTCTTGTAGCATAGATTTCATAACCAAGTTTTTCAAATCTCTGTGCCAAAGGAATCATTTCCTGCTTATCCTTATCGTTAACAGAGATAATCATCTTCTTATGCTTTGGTAATACAACACCGGATCCAAGAAATGCCTTATAAAGTGCTTCATTGAATTCCTTTGCAATACCAAGACATTCACCGGTAGATTTCATTTCCGGTCCAAGACTGGTTTCAGCACCACGAATCTTTTCAAAGGAGAATACCGGCATCTTGATTGCATAATAATCTGCATTTGGCTGTAAGCCCGGCGTGTATCCTAATTCCTTAATGGTCTTTCCAATAATACACTTCGTAGCAAGCTTAACAATCGGAATTCCTGTTACCTTGCTGATGTATGGAACCGTACGGGAAGAACGTGGGTTTACTTCGATGACATAAACCTGTCCGTCACATACAATGAACTGAATGTTAATCATACCTTTTACATGAAGCGACATTGCAAGCTTTCTTGTATAGTCTTCAATGGTATCAATAATATTCTGTGACAATGTGTATGCCGGATAAACGGAAATACTGTCTCCGGAATGTACTCCGGCTCTTTCAATATGTTCCATGACACCTGGAATCAGGATATCAGTTCCATCACAGATTGCATCCACTTCCACTTCTGTTCCCTGTAAATACTTATCAACAAGGATTGGGTGATCCTGCGCAATTCGGTTAATGATTTCCATAAATTCCTCGATTTCCTCGTCGCAGGTTGCAATCTGCATTCCCTGTCCACCAAGAACGTAGGAAGGTCTTACCAGTACCGGGTATCCTAATTCATTGGCTACCTTTTTCGCTTCTTCTGCTGTAAACACAGTTCCGCCACTAGGTCTTGGAATACCACACTGTTCCAGAATCTCATCAAATAATTCTCTATCCTCGGCAGCGTCAACATCTTCTGCCTTTGTACCAAGAATTGGTACTCCCATCTTCATTAAGCTTTCTGTTAATTTAATGGCAGTCTGTCCACCAAACTGAACAACCGCTCCGTCCGGTTTTTCCACATTAACAATGTTTTCCACATCTTCCGGAGTCAATGGTTCAAAGTATAATTTATCTGCAATATCAAAGTCTGTTGATACTGTTTCCGGGTTATTGTTTACGATGATTGTTTCATATCCTTCTTCCTTAAATGCCCAAGTACAATGTACAGAACAGAAGTCGAATTCGATACCCTGACCGATTCGGATTGGACCGGAACCAAGTACCAGAACCTTCTTTGGCGGATTCGTTTCAGTTGCCTCATTTTCTCCACCATATACAGAATAATAATATGGTGTAGCTGCTTCAAACTCAGCTGCACAAGTATCAACCATCTTATATGCAGCCACGATATTGTTGTCATAACGCATCTGCTTGATTTCTTCCTGTGAAATTCCTGTCAGACGTTCAATGACGCTATCCGGAAATTCGATTCTCTTCGCCTGTTTAAGAAGTTCCACGGTAAGAGGTCCTTTCTTTAGTGCCTCCTCCATTTCAACGATAATCGCTAATTTATCAATAAACCACTTATCAATCATAGTGACTTCATGAATATGGTCATAGCTTACACCTCTACGAAGTGCTTCTGCCACAACCCAGATTCGTCTGTCATCCACCTTGTGAAGCATATCTTCTAATTCGTCATCATCCAATCCGGAGAAATCATAATCCAAAAGACATTCCACATGCTGTTCCAAAGAACGGATTGCCTTCATTAAGGCGCCTTCAAAGTTATTACAAATACTCATAACTTCACCGGTAGCCTTCATCTGTGTGGTCAGTTTTCTACTAGCTGTAATGAACTTATCGAATGGTAATCTAGGAATCTTAACAACACAGTAGTCTAATGTTGGCTCAAAAGACGCATAAGTCTTCTGTGTGATTGCATTCTTAATTTCATCCAATGTATAGCCTAAAGCAATCTTTGCTGCTACCTTGGCAATTGGATAACCTGTCGCCTTGGAAGCCAATGCCGACGAACGGCTCACTCGAGGATTTACTTCGATAACACAATATTCAAAGCTTTCCGGATGAAGTGCGTACTGTACGTTACATCCACCGGTAATATTTAATTCACTGATAATATTTAATGCAGAAGTACGAAGCATCTGATGCTCCTTATCTCCAATGGTCTGAGATGGAGCTACTACGATACTATCACCGGTATGAACACCAACCGGGTCAAGGTTTTCCATATTACAAACCGTAATACAGTTTCCTGCACTATCTCGCATTACTTCGTATTCGATTTCCTTCCAACCTGCGATACAACGTTCTACAAGAACCTGTCCTACACGGGAAAGACGTAATCCATTTTCCAGAATTTCAATTAATTCCATCTGGTTCTTTGCGATACCACCACCGCTACCACCTAAGGTATAAGCAGGACGAAGAACTACTGGGTAACCAATCTTGTTAGCAAATGCTATACCATCTTCCACATTTTCCACAACGAGAGATGGAGCACATGGCTCACCAATTTTTTCCATGGTTTCCTTGAATTCTAAACGGTCTTCTGCTTTTTTAATGGTAGTAGAAGTTGTTCCGATCAAACGGCAATTATGTTTTTCCAGAAAATCGGTTTCCGCAATTTCCATAGCAAGGTTGAGCCCAGCCTGTCCTCCTAATGTAGGAAGAATGCTATCCGGTTTTTCCTTCTCAATAACTCTCTTCAATACAGGAACCGTTAATGGTTCGATATAAACTTCATCAGCAATATCCTTATCTGTCATAATAGTCGCAGGATTAGAGTTCAGAAGAACAACTTCAATTCCTTCTTCCTTTAAGGAACGACAAGCCTGTGTTCCTGCGTAGTCAAATTCTGCAGCCTGGCCGATAACGATTGGACCGGAACCAATAACTAAAACTTTTTTAATGCTTAAATCTCTAGGCATTCTTCTTCACCTCCATCATCTGCATAAATTCATCAAATAAAATATCAGAGTCCTGTGGACCCGGACATGCTTCCGGATGGAACTGAACTGTGAATATGCTTTTATCTTTATATCTCAAACCTTCTACAGTTTGATCATTAACATTTACAAACGCTACTTCAGCAACACTTGGATCAACAGTATCGCCGTCAACCATATAACCATGGTTCTGTGAAGAAATATAAACGCGACCGCTCTTTAAATCCTTAACCGGATGGTTTCCGCCACGGTGTCCATATTTCATTTTCTTTGTATCAGCACCTGTGGCAAGTGCCATCAGCTGATGTCCCAGACAAATTGCAAAAATTGGAATGTCTGTGTCATATAATTTCTTAATCTGTTCAATCTGGTATGTACATTCCTTTGGATCTCCTGGTCCATTGGAAAGCATGATTCCGTCAGGATTAAATGCAATGATTTCTTCTGCCGGAGTATCACAAGGGAAAATGGTTACATCACAATCTCTCTTATTTAAAGAGTCCCCAATGTTATTCTTAGCTCCCACATCCAATAAAGCCACCTTAAAGTTGTCACCTTTTAAGTGTTTCTTTTCCTTGCAGGAAACACGTTTTACAACACCCTGAACCTGATAAGACTTAATGCGTTCCAGAACTTCTGTCAAATCATCATATTCCGTTGTGGTAATCATTCCGTTCATGGTACCCTTTTCTCTAAGAATCTTTGTTAAAGCACGGGTATCAATTCCGGCGATTCCCGGAATATCATATGCTTCCAGGAAATTCTGAATACTGTCATCACTTCGGAAGTTGCTTGGCATACGACTTAATTCATTTACAATATATCCGTCCGGCCATGGTCGTAAGGATTCCATATCTTCCCTACAAATTCCATAGTTTCCAATTAATGGGTAAGTCATACAAACAGCTTGTCCTGCATAGGACGGGTCTGTTAATACTTCCAAGTAACCCCACATGGATGTGTTGAATACTATTTCACTAATAATCTCTTTTGTTGACCCAATAGATGTACCCTGAAATACGGTACCATCTTCTAAGATAAGAAATGCGTTCATAAATGTGTTCCTTTCGTATTTAATTATAGAGAAGTCCGGCTATTTACTTAAAATTGCCTAAACTTTCGGTATTATACCAAAATTATTTTTCAAATTCAAGACGACAAAATAATATTTTTTATGCAATCTACTTTTATTTTGAAGTATTTTAATTAAAAAAATAATCTATCAACGCAAAAAGAGGCCTTTTAGAACTCCTTCTAAAAAACCCCTTCGTTTTTACTTGTTTTATTTTACCTTTAAAATCCACTTTATTCAATAGTTTTTTCTTATCCGCGATCCACCCCTTCCCCAATTCGTGTAATCCCCACATAGATTTGTGACACCTTATACCACGTTGCAAAATCTGCCACACCGGAAACCGGCAAATTAAAGATTTTCTGAAATGCTGAAACTGCTGCTTTCGTTTTTTCTCCATAAATCCCATCCGCCTCAATTCGCGGAATTGCCGTATACACTTTTGCAATGGTATCCAGCTGTTCCTGCAATTGCATTACCTTCTGTCCCCTGCTGCCAACATTTAGGTCATATCCCGGCCAGGAAGCAGGAACCCCAGAAATCTGTTGGGCAGAATTTATGTAAATATCCCTGCCATAATAATTTCGCAAAATCTGAAGTGCTGTTTTTCCTTGTTCTCCTAAACTAAAAGATCCCCATTGACTCAACCAGTTTGGGCAAGTGATTTTCTTTCCGTCACAATATTGTGTTAACAAGGGCTGTCTCACATCCGGTCTGGACAGATATTGATTAAAGATGTCATCCACCACTCTGCTAATAGATTCGAAATAGTTTCTTCCATAAATCCATTTCTGATCATATGCCGTGGAGGATGTAATGGTAAAATCGTACCCTTGATTTCGATACCACTCCGTATAGACACGATTTAAGGTAAAAGACATAATTGCCAGAACATTGGCCTTAATGGTTTCTTCCGGCCAGGTGGCATAGATTTCCGAGGATGCCACGTTCTTAATATAATCACGATAAAGAACATAGTAATCTTTTGCATTGCTGGTTGGTGCACCATTATGAACAATCACATACTCCGGAATTACCACGCGACTTAATACAATGTCTCCCGGTTCCTGAACGTCCTTGATTTCTTCCTCAGGAATTTTTTCCGGATAATCTGCATAAAGTGTGTGAGGCTCAATGGTAATGGTTTCTTCCGTCCTTCGGGTAATGCGAACATTCTGAATCGCCAATTCCCCCGGGAGCACTTCCACATTCAGCACATTCTCAATCTGTACGCCTCCCACATTGACTTCCACATTATAATTGGCATAAGGCATCATATCGCTATTTTCATTGAGACTGTATTCCATTGGTGGCGTAATAAGAGACACATTCTCCGTCTGTCCTGATGAATCAGTGTCTACCTGTTCAATCACCTGATTTTCCGCATCACGAATGGTAACCTTTGCCTGATCTACCGGGGCATTGTTCTCATCCACTACGTTTACCTGCAGTGTCCCCATCCCTCCATTATTTTCCAAAACTCTCACTAACATAAAAAAGCACATATCCTACAAATAATCTCTGTACAATATATGCTTTCCTTGGTGATTTATTCAATTATTTTCTTTTGTAAGTTCGATAGTAATATTCAATATCGAAATAGGTGTTTTCTTCGCTTTCTTCCACCATTTCCCATTCATCCGGTAACTTGTCCAAATTTGGAATAAAGGTATCTGCTGCATATGCATGATCAATATAAGTTACATACGCTGTATCACAATATGGAAGAAACTCCTTATATATAGCTCCCCCACCAATGATAAACACCTTTTCTGTCGGATACTTTTTCAGTTCTTCCAGGGCCTCCTCAATACTGTGAACTACCGTAGCGCCTTCTACCTCATAATCTTCTCTAGTGGAAATCACAATATTCACGCGATTCGGTAATGGCTTTTTATTTGGAAAACTCTCTAGTGTCTTTCTCCCCATCACCACTACATTGCCTGTAGTCTTTTCGCGAAACTGCTTCATATCTTCCGGGATTCGAATTAATAACTCATTGTTATATCCGATTGCCCAATTTCGATCTGCTGAAAAAATTAAATTCACTACTCTTCTCCTTTACACTGCAATTGGAATGTTTTTAATCTGTGGACCGTACTCATAGTCAATCAACTTCAAGTCATCCGGTGTAAAATCATAGAAATCTTTGATTTCCGGATTGATCCAAAACTTCGGTGCCGGCAACGGATCTCTGCTAATCAGTTCTTCAATCAATGGCACATGTCTATCATAAATGTGAGCATCCGCAATCACATGAACGAACTCTCCCACTTCCATATCACAAACCTGAGCAAACATATGAATCAGCGCCGCATATTGGCAAACATTCCAGTTATTAGCTGCCAAAACATCCTGAGAACGCTGGTTTAGAATCCCGTTTAATACCAGCTTTCCCGTTTCCTTATTTTTTGTTACATTGAATGTCATACTGTAAGCACATGGATAAAGATTCATTTCACTTAAATCCTGATGTACATAAATGTTAGTCATGATTCTTCTGCTATATGGATTATTCTTTAAATCGTAAAGGACTCTGTCCACCTGATCCATATCACCTTCTTTATAGTGATGCTTTACCCTCATCTGATATCCATAAGCCTTTCCGATGGAGCCATCTTCATCCGCCCAGCTATCCCAGATGTGAGATGAGAGATCATTGATATTATTGGACTTCTTCTGCCAAATCCAAAGCACTTCGTCCACACAACTCTTGAAGCCGGTACGACGTAATGTCAAAGCCGGAAATTCCTTCTTTAAATCATAGCGGTTTACTACACCGAACTTTTTAATGGTATAAGCAAGGCTCCCATCTTCCCATTTCGGACGCACCTTTTCCCCTTTGGTATCTGTTCCATTGTCCAAAATATCTCGACACATATCTATAAACACTTTATCTGCGTAACTCATAGTTTCCTCCAAATAATTTACTGTGTGGGTTGGTCCACACAAAAGATAGTATAGCATTTTTTTCATTTATACTCTAGTCAAAATTCATTTCAATCTTTTCATATTCCTCAACTAGTTCCGTATCCAAATTATTAAACGATTTCGTAAACGACTCTAGACTGCCTCTTGGATTAATCGCCATATTTGTAAACTCTAAATATTTTTTATAGAGTTCTTTAATATCTTTGTATTCATCTTTATATTTTCTCGGTGGATTCTTCAGTTTCTTCATTGATTGCTTTACTTCTTGTTGATTGTTTTGTAATTTTTCAATTTCTCTCATAAATTCATCATCCGAGAACAAATTTTCTAAAGCATCATTAAAGTCATCCACAAACTCTCCTGATTTCCTCGTGTATTTATCCGTTTCCGAATCTCTTTCTTCCCAAATTGCATTATTCCATACATCATGAATCAGAGAAATAGATTCTTCTGCATCTACACATCCATCCAGCATCATATTTGCTGTGTTTTGATATGTAACCGCATAGTATTTTTCCCTTACCTTTTTGCCAATCAAAAAAAGAATCATCCCGACAACACATAATGCAATTAGAAATTTTCTTTTTCTATTATTCTTATTCAAATGAGGTTTATTTACTTCCATATCACTATTCACCCCACCTGCTAATGGATTCGGACATCCGCAATTCGGACAATTATCCGCTTTTTCACTTATCTGATGTCCACATTCGGGACAAGTAATCAAAGCCATAAAATCCCTCCTTTATTCAATTATCATTTTCCGTTCCAAATCTTTTCTCAATTATACCACAAACACCATTTTTCTCATACAATTGTCCACCATTCTCACACCCAAAAAAAGAAGCTCCTACTGAGCTTCGCTTTTTAATAATTCATATAGATTATAGATGTTCCAGATAATTCAACAGTCCTTCGCATCCTGCCACGATATCTTCATAGGTCTGATCAAAGTTTCCGGTATACCAAGGGTCTGCAATATCACGATGCATATTCGTAAAATCCAGAAGTTTATACACCTTCTTTTCCGCATCAAATCCAACAATCCGATTGATATTACGCATATTGGCACTGTCCATTCCAATCAAATAATCAAATTTATCATAGTCCTGCTTCGTCAACTGGACCGCCCGATGCCCTCCACAAGGTATTCCCACTTCTGCCAGCTTTCTTCTTGTCCCGTAATGCACACCATTTCCAAGTTCCTCTGCACTGGTGGCTGCGGAATCAATGTAGAAGGAATCGGCTATGCCACGTTCCTCTACCATATTTTGTAAAACATATTGTGCCATCGGCGAACGACAAATATTGCCGTGGCAGACGAAAAGTACTTTTATCATTATTTATTTTCCTCATAATCCCATGATTTTATTAGGTTTTCCAACCATTCTGAAAATCCGTATTTTTGCAAATATTGGCATATTTTTGCCGGCAAAAGGTACAAATTCCACTTCCGTGCACCTCACGTTTTACATTGTAAAACAACATTTTCACTAGATGGCTTTTATTAAAGATAGTCTCTCCATCT
>CACXEU010000080.1 GCA_902766735.1 uncultured Lachnospiraceae bacterium | reverse complement strand
GCTCAGTTAGCAGCAGAATATGGTAAGACACCTACAGACACTGGTTCACCAGCAGTTCAGGTAGCAATCTTAACATACAGAATTAAGGACTTAACAGAACACTTAAAGGTAAATCAGAAGGATCACCACTCAAGAAGAGGTCTTCTTAAAATGGTAGGTAAGAGACGTGGTTTACTTGACTACATCAAGGAAAACGATGTAAATGAATACAGAGAATTAATCGAAAAGCTTGGAATCAGAAAGTAATTCTGAATCAGGCAGATTTCAAAAGAAAAGAATATCCAGTATGGGTATTCTTTTTTTTGTGGAAAATACATTATGTCGCTTGTGGAAAAAGGTGTATAATGAAGGGGAAAATATTGCTAAGGTGAAAGAATATGAAAAGAATTGTATGGTGCACGGTGATGTTGGCCTTGATGTTCTTTTGGGGAACGAAGAACGTGCAAGGAAGTGAACTGAATCTCTCGGAACACCTTTCTATTACAGGATTTCAGATTTCCACCAATGTAATCTTAAGAGGGGAAAATGTTGGTGTCGGTGTCAGAACCGTTTTTGAGGCGACGTCTGAAATCCAAGGAAAACACGTGGAACGCGTTGGATTAATTTACGGTTTAGTAAATGATTCCAATCGCCACAGTGAACTGAAGTTAGATGCGGGTCGGAGTGATGTTCAGCCCATTGAAACACCGGAGAATGGGAAAATATCAGAAAGAGAAGAAGATGGCGTGGTGATAGATTGTTACGCCATGATTATGCCGGTTTATCAGGGATTGGAACAGGCTTATTACGTGCGCCCGTATGCATTGCTGGAAGATGGCAGCGTGGTTTATGGCCACAGTGGAACCTACAGTGCCTTTGTCATTGCAGATTATCTGTATCAAAGATGTTTGCTCCCAAATGAACAGGTACACCGGGAGTACTACGAAAGGGTTCTGCAGCGTGCTCGCATGGATTATGAAAAGGTGGCATATCAGCCAATAGATCATCCGGAGCCCACAGTGGAACCTGTCTATTATGAAAGTCTGGAAGCGGCATTGGAAGATCTGAAAAATGAAACGGAGGAGAATTCATTGCAGAATCCTGAACAGGCGAAACTTCTTCTTCGGCACAATGAGAATGGTGTGGTGCTGAAATTGTTGGCGGATTTGGAATTGGATACAACGGTTACAATCCCGGAAGAGATGATTGTCAATTTAAATGATTATACGATGTGGACGGACAATGGTTCTACCTTATCCTTCGAAAAAGATTTGACCATAAAAAACGGAACCATGGAATTTCAGGATGCAGTTATTGCCATCAATGATGGCTCGGCAGAACGGAATCGTTTGACCTTGCGCCAGGTGAAAATCAAGCATGAAAATACTGTGGAGGGAAAGAAAACAGTAACTGTGAATGCAGATAATCTAACGGCAAATAAGGTTACGATTCATACGAATGGAATGCAAAACACTCAGGGAGTAGTTGTAAAGGGTGAGAACTCTGAAATCAATAATTCGGAAATCAATGCGAAGAGCATGGCGAGCAATGGATTTGGAATCATTACAGCAGGCAGTGGGACTTTGAAGGTAACTCGTGTGAAGGGGTGTGTGAATGCTGCCCAGTGGAGTATGGGTCATTATGTTTCGAATCAATCCAAGGTTCAGCTATGGGATTGCGAAATCCTATGCTCTGGAAAAGAAAACAATGTTCCGATTTATGTGGAAAGTCTTGCTGAGGCTAGCGTTTTTAGTGGACGATATGAAGGAATTCCGGTACCGTCTAAAAACGGGGATTCTTATGGAACAGGGATTTTTAATCTCGGAACGGTTACTGTAAGTGATGGAGAAATAATTGGAGGAAACTGTGGAATTTTATGTAAAGAAGGAAGCAACACTGTGATTACCGGCGGAACTTTTCTGTCGCCAAATCATGGAGGAGTCTATTGTTCCTGTGGTTCCACGGGAACGTGTAAAATCAATGGTGGAACCTTCCGGTGTAACCGAGGAGATTACGAAGAAGAACAACTTGGGGATATTGTATCTTTCGGTGCGGGCTATTTTGGGTGTCAGGGAAGTTCCGAACAATGGTATGTAGAGATTCATGACGCGGCCTTTTCTAATCCATACGGAAATGGGGTGGTTCAGAAATCGAATAATAACTATATCCCGGCAACTCTGAATTTATATTACTGTGAAATTGAAGCGAAGAATTACGCTGTATGGATTCAGAATAATGAATCAGTAGACCAATATGATGTGATGGTGAATTTGTTCTTCTGTCAGCCGGTGAAAGGAAGCTTGTGTGATGACCGGTATCGGGTAACAGGTATTTCGCGGATTTCTTTGATGTATTAGAATGCAGGTTTTGGTAAAAGCATTTTTTACCGAAACCTTGCTTTTTTTTTGTGCATTTATTATAATATTTAAGATTGCGTGCATTTTGTTAATTGCCGAAGCCACTGCAAGGTGCAAAACTGCTGTTTTGCCTTTTGCAGTTGTTTCGGAAACAATGTGGAAAACTTCCACGGAGGCACGAATCAAATATAAAAGAAGGAGAAAGTTACACGAGGTAACGAAAGAAGATTATGTTTAAGAGTTTTAGTATGGAACTTGCCGGCAAAACACTGACTGTTGATGTAGGACGTGTTGCAAAGCAGGCAAACGGTGCAGCATTAATGCATTATGGTGATACAACAGTATTATCTACAGCTACGGCTTCTGATAAGCCAAGAGATGGGATTGATTTCTTCCCACTTTCTGTAGAATTCGAAGAAAAGATGTATTCTGTAGGAAAGATTCCTGGAGGATTCAATAAGAGAGAAGGAAAGGCGTCTGAAAACTCTGTTTTAACAGCCAGAGTTATTGACCGTCCAATGCGTCCTTTATTCCCTAAGGATTACAGAAATGATGTTACATTAAATAACCTTGTAATGTCTGTAGATCCTGAATGCAGACCGGAAATCGTTGCTATGCTTGGTGCAGCAATTTCTACATGTATTTCAGATATCCCATTTGACGGACCATGTGCCATGACACAGGTTGGTTTAGTAGACGGAGAATTCGTAGTAAACCCTAGCCAGAAGATTTGGGACGAAGGAGATCTTCAGTTAACGGTAGCATCTACAAAGGAAAAAGTTATCATGATTGAAGCAGGAGCAAACATCGTTCCTGAAGATAAGATGATTGAAGCAATTTACATGGCTCATGACATCAACCAGACAATCATTGAATTTATTGAAAAAATCGTGGCAGAAGTTGGTAAGGAAAAACATGCATACGAAAGTTGTGCAATTCCTGAAGAATTATTTGCTGCAATTAAGGAAATTGTTCCTCCGGCTGAAATGGAAGAAGCAGTTTTCACAGATGATAAGCAGACAAGAGAAGCAAACATCAAGGCAGTAACTGAGAAGTTAGAAGAAGCGTTTGCTGAAAATGAAGAATGGCTTGCAGTTCTTGGAGAAGCAATCTATCAGTATCAGAAGAAGACTGTTAGAAAGATGATCTTAAAGGACCACAGACGTCCGGACGGAAGAGCAATCGATCAGATTCGTCCACTTGCAGCAGAAATAGATATCATTCCTAGAGTTCATGGTTCTGCAATGTTTACAAGAGGACAGACACAGATTTGTAATATCACAACATTGGCTCCATTATCAGAAGCACAGAAGATTGATGGATTAGATGAAAATGTGAAGACAAAGAGATATATGCATCATTATAACTTCCCTTCATATTCCGTAGGGGAAACAAAGCCATCCAGAGGACCGGGACGTCGTGAAATCGGACATGGCGCTTTAGCTGAAAAGGCATTGATGCCGGTTCTTCCTTCAGAAGAAGAATTCCCATATGCAATCAGAACTGTATCTGAAACATTTGAATCAAACGGTTCTACATCTATGGCATCTACTTGTTCATCTTGTATGTCATTGATGGCAGCAGGTGTTCCATTGAAGGCAATGGTAGCTGGTATTTCCTGTGGTCTTGTAACAGGAGAAACAGATGATGAATATGTTCTTTTAACGGATATTCAGGGATTAGAAGATTTCTTCGGAGATATGGACTTTAAGGTAACCGGTACTACAGAAGGTATCACAGCAATCCAGATGGATATTAAGATTCACGGATTAACACGTCCAATCGTAGAAGGTGCAATCCAGAGAACAAGAGAAGCAAGATTATTCATCATGGATACTTGTATGAAGAAAGCAATCGCTGAACCACGTAAGGAACTTAGCAAATATGCTCCAAAGATTGAAACAGTACAGATTGATCCGGACAAAATCGGTGATGTTATTGGTAAGAGCGGTAAGGTAATTAACGCAATTATTGAAGAAACCGGTGTTAGCATGGACATTTCTGATGAAGGAATGGTTTCTATCTGCGGTGTTGATAAAGATATGATTGAAAAGGCTAAGAAGTATGTTGAAACAATCGTAACAGACTTCGAAGAAGGTCAGCTTTACGAAGGAACCGTTGTAAGCATTAAAGAATTTGGTGCGTTCGTTGAATTCGCTCCTGGTAAGGAAGGAATGGTTCACATTTCTAAGATTGCTAAGGAAAGAGTTGAACATGTAGAAGACTTTTTAACACTTGGTGATAAGGTTAAAGTAAAATGTCTTGGAAAAGATAAGATGGGAAGAATCAGCTTCTCCATCAAGGACGCTCAGTAAGAAAGATAAATGTGATTTGAGAGGTGCCACATTATGTGACACCTCTTTTTTATTGCATAGGAAAGTTCATTGAACTTTCCTATGCAATAAAAATGCTCCGCAAGGATGCGCAGTTCGCGGAGCGGTATTTATGCTAACGCATCCGCTCGCGAGCGAAGTGTCGCAAGCGACACTTTGCTCTATTATCCCACTTTCTTGCTAGGAATTGGGCGTTTTTTGTATAATATCATAGGTGAAAATTCAGCCCAAACAGAAAGTGGCTGATTGATTGGAGATTAAGATGATTTACAATAATGTATTAGAGTTTGTTGGACATACTCCGATGGTTCGTTTGAATCGTATGGTGGATGATGATTCCGCAGAAGTATTAGTAAAATTTGAGGGACTGAATGTGGGCGGCTCCATTAAAACGAGAACCGCATTGCAGATGATTAAAGCGGCAGAAAAAGAAGGAAAGATTAATAAGGATTCCATTATTGTGGAACCGACCAGTGGAAATCAGGGAATCGGTTTGGCGCTGGTTGGTGCAGTAAGGGGATATAAGACCATTATTATTATGCCGGATTCCGTTAGTGAAGAACGAAGAAAGCTGGTGAAACATTATGGAGCGGAAGTGATTCTGATTCATGATGATGGTGATATTGGAAAATGTATTGAGACTTGTCTGGAAACAGCATTGAAGATGGCGGAAGAAAATCCAAAGGTCTTTGTACCGCAGCAGTTTGAAAATCCGAATAACATCCGAGCACATAAGCATCATACCGGATTGGAAATTATGGAACAGGTGGAAGGCCCAATTGATGGATTTTGCTCCGGAATCGGAACCGGTGGAACTATTACCGGAATCGGAAAAGTATTGAAGGCGCAGAACCCGGATATTGAAATCTGGGCAGTGGAACCGGAAAATGCTGCAATCCTTGCCGGTGGAAATATTGGAACACATTTACAGATGGGAATCGGGGATGGAATCATTCCGGAAATTCTTGATCAGAACATTTATGATGAGATTTATATTGTAACAGATGAGGAAGCCATTCGGACCGCACAGGATCTGGCACGCAAGGAAGGGCTGATGTGTGGAATTTCCAGTGGAACTAATGTGGCAGCAGCATTAAAGTTGGCAAAGAAACTGGGAAAAGGAAAGACTGTTGTGACAGTTCTTCCGGATACGGCAGAGCGTTATTTCTCCACACCGCTTTTTGAAGAATAGGGATGTCGGGGAAATATTGGTTGTAAATATAGATTTCCTAGAGTAAAATAGGGAAGTGGAAAATGTTAATAACCGGTGTGAGAAGGAGTCGTGAGGATGACAGAGGAAAAGAAAATTAAGATAGGTTTGATTCTGAATAAAGTTTGTACGGTATTGGCCGTTTTGTTTTTTCTGGTGACCTGCGTGGTTATGACGTTGGTAAAGTTTCAGGTCTATTTAATTTTAGTTATTTCCATTGCAGTGCTATTTGGTATTTGTAGCGTAACATCTCATTTCCTGTTAAAAGACTATAAACCAGAGAAATAAAGAACAAGTTAGAAAGTTGAGGACAGAATTATGGCAAAGAACAACAAGGGAACAATTTGTGTACAGGGAGGATGGCAGCCAAAGACCGGTGAGCCAAGAGTTCTTCCGATATATCAGAGTACAACATTTAAATATGATACTTCAGAACAGATGGGGAAACTATTTGACTTGGAAGCCAGCGGATACTTCTATACCCGTTTGCAGAATCCTACCAATGATACAGTAGCACAGAAGATTTGTGATTTAGAAGGTGGCGTGGCAGCAATGCTTACATCTTCCGGACAGGCTGCGAACTTCTATGCAGTATTTAACATTTGTGAATCGGGAGACCATTTCATTTGTTCATCCAATGTATACGGTGGAACATTTAACTTATTCGGAATTACAATGAAGAAAATGGGAATCGACGTAACTTTCGTTGATCCGGAAATTTCTGAAGAAGAATTAGATAAAGTATTTCAGGAAAACACAAAGTGTGTCTTTGGAGAGTCCATCTCGAATCCGTCTTGTGTTGTATTTGACTTTGAAAAATTCAGTAAGGCCGCACACAGTCATGGTGTGCCATTGATTATTGATAATACCTTTGCAACACCAATCAACTGTCGTCCTTTCGAATTTGGAGCAGATATCGTGACACATTCCACAACAAAGTACATGGATGGTCATGCAATGTCTGTTGGTGGAGCTATTGTCGACAGCGGTAATTTTGATTGGGCTGCACATGCAGAAAAATTCCCGGGAATGACAGAACCGGATGAATCCTATCATGGACTGATTTACTGCGAACGATTTGGAAAAGCAGGATATATTACAAAGGCGACTACGCAAATTATGAGAGACTTAGGATCTATTCAGTCTCCAATGAATGCATTCCTGTTAAATGTGGGATTGGAAACATTACATCTTCGTGTAAAGAAACATTGCGAAAACGCACAGAAGGTGGCAGAATATTTAGAGGCAAATGAAAATGTGGCATGGGTTAATTATCCGGGGCTTAAGAGTAACAAGTATTACGAAAGAGCACAGAAATATATGCCGGACGGAACTTGCGGTGTTATGTGTTTCGGAATCAAGGGTGGCAGAGAAGAATCAATTAAGTTCATGGATTCTTTAGAATTTATCGCCATGGTTACCCACGTTGCTGATGCACGCTCTTGTGTATTGCATCCGGCAAGCCATACTCATAGACAGCTGACAGATGAACAGTTAGAAGCAGCAGGAATTCCGGCTGACTTAATTCGTTTCTCAGTTGGTATCGAAGATGTGGAAGATATCATTGCTGATTTGGAACAGGCATTTGCAAAATTAAAATAAAAGGTTTGGGTAAGCAGAAATGATTCGTTTCTGCTTATCTTTTTAGGAGTGAAAATTATGAAGTTTAGACCATGTATTGATATTCATAACGGAAAAGTGAAACAACTGGTTGGGGGGAGTTTGAAAGATGAAGGAAACCAGGCAACAGAGAATTTTGTATCAGAACGAAATGCTTGTGATTTTGCAAAACTATATGAAAATGACGGTTTGAAAGGCGGTCACATCATTATTTTAAATCATAAGGATTCTGAGTTTTTTGAAGCAACGAAAGCTCAGGCAGTCAGCGCCTTGAAAGCCTATCCTGGTGGTATGCAGATTGGTGGTGGTATCAATGATGGAAATGCAAAAGAATTTATTGAAGCAGGAGCATCTCATGTAATCGTGACGTCTTTCGTGTTCCGTGATGGAAAAGTTGATTATGACAATTTAGAAAAACTGGTTGCAGCAGTAGGAAAAGAACATATCGTCCTAGATTTGAGCTGCAGAAAAAAAGAAGGGGATTACTATATTGTGACCGATCGCTGGCAGAAATTTACCGAGGAGAAAGTTTCAGTGGAAATGCTGGAAAAATTAGGGGACTACTGTGATGAATTTCTGGTTCACGGCGTGGATGTGGAAGGAATGGGTTCCGGAATGGAAGAAGCTCTGGTAAAACT
The DNA here is from genome assembly GCA_902766735.1 of uncultured Lachnospiraceae bacterium. Taxonomy (GTDB): domain Bacteria; phylum Bacillota; class Clostridia; order Lachnospirales; family Lachnospiraceae; genus Eubacterium_G. The sequence goes on along the minus strand of CACXEU010000080.1, from coordinate 42,736 downwards.
TTTGGCAAAGTATGACGGAAATTCCATAACTTATGCCGGAGGAATTGCTTCTATGGAACAGATTGAACGTTTTGGGGAGTTGTGCGACAGAAAACTGGATTTCACCATTGGAAGTGCACTGGATTTGTTTGGCGGAAACCTCTCGTACGACATGGTGAAAGATGTTCGCTAAGTGAAGTGCATAGAAAAAGCATAAGTGGTTTGAATCTATGCAATGGACGTGAAAAAATATTGAATCGGATGCATAGAACACGCATAAAAAACAGAAGTCTATGCATTCGAAAAAGAATAAAAAAGAACATCTCCTCCATACTACAAAGTATGGAGGTTTTTTATGGATAGAGAAAAAGAGTATGGACAGGAGAAACTGGATCAGAATCGAGCCGGAAAGAATATTCAGTTGATTAGCATTATTGGAGAGGTGGAAGGACATGAGCAACTGGCTTCCGGGATGAAGGCAACGAAATATGAGCACCTGCTACCACAGTTGGCGAAAATCGAGGATGATGAAGAAATTGAAGGGGTGCTCATTATTATTAATACGGTAGGAGGAGACGTGGAGTGCGGTCTGGCCATTGCAGAGATGATAGCAGGGCTTAGCAAACCTACGGTGTCGTTGGTTCTGGGAGGGAGCCATTCTATTGGAATTCCGCTGGCAGTTGCAGCAGATTATTCCATGATTGTGGAGACGGGAACCATGGTGGTACATCCAGTACGAATGGACGGAACCTTTATCGGGGTGAATCAGACGTTTCGCTATTTTCAGAAAATACAGGAACGGATTAACTGGTTTGTCACCCATCATAGTAATATAACAGAAGAGCGGTTCACGGAACTGATGAAAGAAACCGAAATTCTTACAAAGGATGTAGGAAGTATTTTGGTGGGAAAACAGTCTGTGGACGAGGGGATTATTAATGAACTGGGAGATTTGAAAAGTGCCTTGAGAAAACTTTATTGCATGATAGAAAAGAAACAGTCATAAGAGAGAAAAGACTTGCCGAAAGGTGAGTCTTTCTCTTTGTGGCATATTTGTTGTTTTCCTTGAATAAATAATCAAAAAATAGTAAAATATTAAACGACTATGGTCATTTAAGAAGATAGGAGAACACAATGAGTATTTTTAAAGCAATTTTAATGGGAATTATACAGGGAGTGACAGAGTTCCTTCCGGTTAGTAGCTCGGGACATCTGGCAATTTTTAAGAAGGTTTTTCATATGGCAGACGTGGGAACATCCTTTGATGTGTTTCTGCACTTAGGAACCTTGTTAGCGGTATTTATTGTATACTGGAAAGATATTGCAAAATTGATTTCGGATGGAATTGGGATTTTGGTGGATTCTTTTCATAATCTGGCTGAATGGATTATTGAAAAAAGAGGGCTTCGTGAGCCGAATTACCGAAAGGTGATCAACTCATCCTATAGAAAGTTTGCTATGCTGGTAATTGTATCAACCATACCTACAGGAATTATTGGTGTGATGGGAGAAAAACTGATTGATGATGCAGCTACATCCCTTCTGGTTCCGGGAATCTGTCTGATTGTGACAGCAGTATTGCTTTATGTATCAGATCAGTTAGAAGATGGAGATAAGACACCGAAGAAGACTACCTATGCCAATGCAGGATTTATCGGTGTGTGTCAGGGAATTGCAACCCTTCCGGGACTTTCCCGTTCAGGAACTACCATTACAGCTGGTTTGCTTTGCGGACTGAAGCGAGACTTTGCAGTGAAATATTCTTTCATTATGTCGATTCCGGCTATTTTAGGCGCTGCAGTTTTTAAGGTTCCGGATATGAAAAATGATATTGCGGCGACCAGTCCGGCAGGATACATTGCAGGTGCGATTGCGGCGGCAGTGGTAGGATACATCTGTATAAAGACGATGCTGGTCATTGTCAGAAATAAACAGTTTAAATATTTTTCAATCTATTGTGCAATCGTCGGCCTCGTGGCAATTGTGGCAGCGTTTATTGTGGAATAGAGTGGATTCGAAGAAATTATTGAGGTGAAGAGAGTTGGCGAATACAAAAAAGAAAAGTGGAGCCAAAAAATCAAATACGAAAAGCAGAAGCAATTCAAAAAAGAAATCCTCTCGCAGAATCACAAAGGCAGAATTGGAAAAGAGAAAAAAGTTAAGGGCAGAAATTGCTGTATGGGTATTTCTTGCAATTTCCATATTCCTGTTCCTGAGCAATTTTGGAATCTGTGGTTATGTGGGAAATGTTTTCCGCAGCGTAATGTTGGGATGCTTTGGAACTCTGGGATATATCTTTCCAATCATTCTTGTAGTTTCGGTTGGATTTATCGCATTTAATGAAGTGAACACAAGAGTATTCGTTAAAGTATCCGGTATTGTTTTACTGTATGTGGACCTTTGTATCTTGTTACATCTATTAAGTTATGGAAGCGCTACCGGAGAATTGTCATACTTTTATGAAAATGCTTCCCGTGGAGAATTCGGAGGCGGATGGATTGGTGGAGCCTTAGGACGAGTCTTTTGCAGTGGCCTTGGAATTGTTGGCGCTTATCTGTTGGTAATCATTTTGCTAATTATCTGTTTGGTAGTACTAACGGAAAAGTCAATTATGGATGGCCTGAAGGATAAAGGACAATATGCTTTGGAAAATGCCAAGGAAGAAGCGGCAATCCGTCGGGAAGAAAATCAGATTCTTCGGGAGAAGAGACGGGAAGAAAAACGTCAGGCAAGAAACAGAGCGCGAGTAGTGGGCGTGGATTTTGGTGATACAACCATTACACCGGGAGCAGATCAAAACACGAAGAAAAAGGATTCTCTTCAGGAGGTCCATGAAATACATATCGAAGGATTTGATGAGGAACCAAAGGAAGAGCCAATTCAGGATCCAGAGATTTATACTTACAATGCTAAGAAACCATCCAAGCAAATGAAAATAGAAGGTTTGGAAGAACCTCCAAAAGCTTCCGAACATGCTACAGATGGAGAATTCCAACCAAAGGAACGCGTGATTGTCAGCGAGGAAGCAAAAACTGCCATGAACAGAAAACCTTATGGAATGGGTGGAAGCGATGGAAGTGCACAGACACCGGATGCGGATGGTCAGATTACTCCGGACGCTGTGACAGAAATTCAGAAGAAAGCGTCCAATGAGGGAAAAATCATTGCACCAACGAAGAAGAAAATGGTTTATAAGAAACCACCGTATTCCCTCTTAAAGGACAATCCTGGAGGCAAGAGTGGTACCACAAAGGCTGAGTTGATGGCTACTGCCAATAAACTGAAACAGGTTTTAGCAAACTTCGGCGTCAATGTGGAAGTAACCAATGTTAGCAAAGGACCATCGGTGACTCGGTATGAATTGCAACCGGAATTAGGAACCAAGGTTAGCAGAATTACCGGACTGACAGATGATATTAAATTAAATATGGCGGCAGCGGATATTCGAATCGAAGCACCGATTCCGGGGAAGGCTGCCGTGGGAATTGAAATTCCAAATGAAGGAAGAGATCCGGTTTACTTAAAGGAATTATTGAATTCACCGGATTTGAAGAGTCATAAATCGAAACTGGCATTTCCGGCAGGAAAGGACATTGCCGGTCGTGTCGTGGTGGCGGATATTGCAAAAATGCCACATATGCTGATTGCAGGAACTACCGGTTCCGGTAAATCCGTATTTACGAATTCGATTTTAATGAGTATTCTTTACCGGAGCACTCCGGAAGAGGTTCGATTAATTGTGATTGACCCGAAGGTGGTGGAATTCCAGGTATACAATAAAATTCCACATTTGCTTTATGATGTGGTAACGGACCCGAAAAAGGCAGCGGGAATTTTAAATTGGGCAGTGGCAGAAATGACGACCCGATATAAAAAGTTTGCAAACCTTGGGGCAAAGGATATTGGAAGCTATAATGCCAAGGTTGCCAGCGGTGATTTCCCGGCAGATGGAGAAGCACCGGAGAAGATGCCACAGATTCTGATTATTATCGACGAGTTGGCTGACTTAATGATGGTAGCAGCCAAAGAAGTAGAAGAAGCAATCTGTCGTCTGGCACAGCTTGCCAGAGCAGCGGGAATTCATATGGTCATTGCAACCCAGAGACCTTCCGTGGATGTCATTACCGGCTTGATTAAGGCAAACATCCCATCCCGAGTGGCATTGACAGTAGCATCCGGTACAGACTCCAGAACCATCATTGATATGTATGGGGCGGAAAAGCTGTTGGGAAATGGTGATATGCTGTTTTATCCGGCAGGTTATGTAAAACCGGTACGATTACAGGGAGCGTATGTTTCTGAAGGAGAAATCGCAGAAACGGTACGCTATATCATAGATCATAGTGGTGAAGCAGAGTATGATACCTCGATTGATGCAAAACTGGTCAGCGACCAGGAAGTATCAGCCGGAGGCGGAGATGAGCGAGACCCAATCTTTGCAGAGGCAGGTCGACTTTGTATTGAAAAACAAAAGGGGTCAACCAGTATGATTCAGCGACAATTTAAAGTCGGCTTTAACAGAGCCGCCAGAGTTATGGAACAGCTTTATGATGCCGGTGTGGTTGGACAGGAAGAAGTCAATAAACCACGAAAGGTCATCATGAGCATGGAACAATTTGAAGGGTTATTACAAGGAGGAACAACGAATGAAGAGTGATATTGAAATCGCGCAGGAAGCGGTAATGAAGCCAATTAAAGAAGTAGCAGCAGGATTAGGAATGACAGAGGATGATTTAGAATTATACGGAAAGTATAAAGCAAAGATTTCCAATGAATATTTTGAAAAAATCAAGGACCGTCCAGATGGAAAACTGATTCTTGTAACAGCAATCAATCCAACACCTGCAGGAGAAGGAAAAACCACAGTTACTGTTGGATTAGGAGAAGCTTTCGGAAAATTAGATAAGAAAGCTGTGATTGCGTTAAGAGAACCATCTCTTGGACCTTGCTTTGGAATTAAAGGTGGTGCTGCAGGTGGTGGATACGCTCAGGTCGTTCCGATGGAAGATTTAAATCTTCATTTTACAGGAGACTTTCATGCGATTACTGCTGCAAATAACCTTTGTGCTGCAATGTTGGATAATTCCATCCAGCAGGGAAACGAATTAAACATTGATCCAAACCAGGTTGTTTGGAAGCGATGTGTAGATATTAATGACAGAGTATTAAGAAATATTATTGTTGGTTTGGGGAGAAAAGTGGACGGTGTGGTAAGAGAAGACCACTTCGTAATCACTGTTGCTTCAGAAATTATGGCAATCCTTTGTCTTGCAACAGACTATGCAGACTTAAAGGAGCGTCTTGGTAAGATCGTTCTGGCTTACACCTATGATGGACAGCCGGTTACAGCAAAAGACATCAAGGCCGTTGGTTCTATGGCAGCATTATTAAAGGATGCTATGAAGCCAAACCTGATTCAGACCCTGGAACATACTCCGGCATTAGTGCACGGTGGACCATTCGCAAATATTGCACACGGATGTAATTCTGTTAAGGCAACAAAGACAGCATTAAAGATGGCAGATTACGTAATCACAGAAGCTGGATTCGGTGCAGATCTTGGAGCAGAGAAGTTCCTTGACATCAAGTGTAGAAAAGCCGGATTAAAACCGGATTGTGTGGTATTGGTTGCGACAGTTCGTGCATTGAAATATAACGGTGGTGTGGCAAAAGAAAATCTTTCCGAAGAAAATCTGGATGCGTTGGCAAAGGGAATTGTAAACCTTGAAAAGCACATTGAAAACCTTCAGAAATTCGGTGTTCCTGTAGTGGTAACACTGAACCAGTTTATTACAGATACTGACGCAGAATATAAATTCATTAAGAACTTCTGTGAAGAAAGAAATTGCGAATTTGCTCTTGCAGAAGTTTGGGCAAAAGGTGGCGAAGGTGGCGTGGCTTTAGCAGAAAAGGTTATCGAAACCATTGAAACAAAGCCGTCAAACTATGCACCGCTTTACAGTGATGAATTATCCATTAAGGAAAAAATCGAAACAGTTGCAAAGGAAATCTACGGAGCAGATGGTGTGACTTATTCACCGGAAGCCAATGCAGCAATCAAGAAAATCGAAGATATGGGATACGGTGATTATCCGGTATGTATGGCGAAAACACAGTACTCCTTATCCGATGACATGAAGAAGTTGGGAAGACCAACCGGATTTACAATCAATATCCGTGAAGTTTACATTTCAGCAGGTGCCGGATTCGTTGTAGCAATTACCGGAAGCATCATGACAATGCCAGGACTTTCCAAGAGCCCGGCAGCCTTCGGAATTGATTTAACAGATGATGGTAAAATTACAGGATTATTCTAAGAATCAGAGAGGATAAAGATATGGCTAAAATTATTGATGGAAAAGCAATTTCATTGCAGATTAAAGATGAATTAAAGAAACAGGTTGCTGCTTATAAGGAGCAGGGAATCGAAATTACCATGGCTGTTGTAAAAGTCGGAAATGACCCGGCTTCTGCAGTTTATGTAAGAAACAAGGAAAAAGCTTGTGAATACATTGGAGTGACTTCCAGAACCTTAGCGTTACCGGAAGAAACAACCGAAGAAGAATTATTAAATACCGTGAAGGAATTAAACGAAGATCCTTCCGTAAACGGAATCCTTGTTCAGCTTCCACTTCCAAAACATATCGATGAAAGTAAGATTCTTCTTGCCATTGATCCAAAGAAGGATGTGGATGGATTCCATCCGGTTAATGTAGGAAAAATGGTGATTGGAGAAGATTCCTTCCTTCCATGTACACCGGCAGGAATCATTGAAATGCTGAAGCGTTCTGATATTGATATGCAGGGCAAGGAATGTGTGGTAATCGGAAGAAGTAACATCGTAGGAAAGCCAATGGCAATTCTGATGCTTCGTGAAAATGCCACAGTAACCATTGCGCATTCCAGAACAGCAGACTTAAAGGAAGTGACTAAGAGAGCAGATATCCTTGTAGCTGCAATCGGAAAAGCAAAATTCGTTACAGCGGATTATGTGAAAGAAGGAGCAGTTGTCATTGACGTAGGAATGGACCGTGATGAAAACGGAAAACTTTGTGGAGACGTGGATTTCGATGATGTATCCAAGGTTGCTTCCGCAATTACACCGGTACCGGGTGGTGTTGGACCAATGACGGTAACCATGCTTATGGTAAACTGCCTGCGAAGCGTTGAATTAAACAAATAGTTTTTTTTACAGGTCAAAGAGGGAGGAGAAGATTTGAAATTTGCAAATATTATCATTGATATTTCTCATGAAAAATTAGATCGTCCCTTTGGTTACATCATTCCGGAAGCACTGGAGGATGTGATTCAAGTTGGAAGCTCTGTGAAAATTCCTTTTGGAAGAGGAAACCGAATGATTCGCGGTTATGTCATTGAAATTGTGGAGCAGCCATCCTTTGATATTCAGAAAATGAAATATATTGATTCCGTGGAAGAGAATGCCACCGCCATTGAAGGACAGTTAATTCAATTGGCATGGTGGATTAAAGAAAACTATGGTTCCACCATGAACCAGGCGTTAAAGACGGTGATTCCGGTTAAGCGAAAGATTCAGGAACGAACAGTGACGAATATTGTTTTGAATCTGTCGGAACCGGAAATTACGGAAAAACTTGCTGCTTATGAGAAGAAAAATGCCAGGGCAAGAGTTCGACTTCTGAAGGAATTAAAAACCACCCCACGACTTCCGAAAAGCCTGGTGGTGGACAAACTCAATATCTCTGACAGTACCTTGAAGGCAATGGAAAAACTGGGAGATATTCAGATTGAAAAAAATAAGCAATATCGAAACCCTGTAGAGCAGGTGGAAACAAAGGCTTATGGAATTATATTAAATGAAGAGCAAAAGTCCGTGGTGGAAAATATCCGAAAAACCATGGATTTTCAAAAGAAACCGGAACTGAACATTCATCTGATTCATGGTGTGACGGGAAGCGGTAAGACGGAAGTCTACATGGAACTGATTGATTACACCATTCAGCAGGGAAAATCAGTGATTGTGCTGATTCCGGAAATAGCCTTGACCTATCAGACCGTGATGCGATTCACGAAACGATTTGGAAATCAGGTATCCATTATTAATTCAAGGCTTTCCCAGGGAGAACGATACGATCAGTTTGAACGGGCAAAAAACGGTGAAATCAAAATCATGATTGGCCCTCGTTCCGCACTGTTTACTCCGTTTTCAAATTTGGGGCTCATTGTAATTGATGAGGAACATGAGGGGGCCTATAAGAGTGAATCAGTGCCGAAGTACAATGCCATAGAGGTGGCACAAAAGCGAATCGCAGACACCGGAGCCACTTTGGTTCTAGGCTCTGCCACACCGTCCATGGAATCCTTCTATCGGGCGGAAAAGGGATTGTATAAGCTTCATCAATTAACACGGCGTGGGAAAGGAAAAATGGCGGAGGTTTCTGTAGTGGACCTTAGGGAAGAATTACAGAAAGGAAATAAGTCCATTTTCAGTGAAGAATTAAAAACATTGATGGAAGAACGTTTGCAGAAAAAAGAGCAGACCATGTTGTTTATCAACCGACGGGGATATGCAGGGTTTGTTTCCTGTAGGGATTGTGGAAAATCATTGCGATGCCCACATTGTGATGTTACGTTGAAACTTCATCGTAATCGGAAACTGATTTGTCATTATTGTGGACATACGGAAGATTTGCCGGGATTGTGCCCAAGCTGTGGTTCCAAGTATTTGGGAGGGTTCGGAATTGGAACCCAACAGATTGAAACGATGCTGCGAAGGGAATTCCCACAAGCAAGGGTACTACGGATGGATGCAGATACTACCAATGGAAAGGGAGGACATGAAGAAATTCTTTCCGCCTTTGCTGATGGGAAAGCGGACATTCTGGTTGGAACCCAGATGATTGTCAAGGGACATGATTTCCCTAATGTGACACTGGTAGGTGTGATTGCAGCAGATCTGTCCTTGTATGAATCAGACTTTCGTGCCACAGAGCGAACCTTTCAGCTACTTTGTCAGGCGGTAGGGAGAGCAGGCCGAGGTAGTAAGCCGGGAAATGCGATTATTCAGACCTACGCACCGGATCATTACAGTATCCAGACTGCAGCGGCTCAGGATTATCAGGCGTTCTATGATGAGGAAATGGCTTACCGCAGTCTTATGGGGTATCCACCGGTGGAAAATATGTTGTGTGTTCTGCTGATGGGAGAAAATAAGAAGGAACTGGACGTTGCCACGGAAGAGATGCTTGTTCACATTCGAAAAGTCAAAGAAAACCAGTTGGAGAAACTGATGGTGATTGGACCAGCCACTCCACCGGTGAGTAAAATCAAGGATGTGTACCGGAATGTTATTTACCTGAAAGATCACAGAAGACAAAATCTGGTGGCAATCAAGGACTATTTGGAAGGTATTACAAATGGTTCACAGAATTTTAAAAATATTCGTATACAATACGATTTTAATATGTAAATAGATTCTACAAAAGAATTGAAGGGAAGGTAAAAAAATGGCTATTAGAAATATTCGTGAATTAGGAGATGCGTCCTTACGCAAAATCTGTAAACCGGTAAAGGAAGTGAATTCTAGAACCATGGATTTGATTGATGACATGTTTGAGACCATGTATGAAGCCAATGGTGTGGGACTGGCAGCACCACAGGTTGGAATTTTAAAGAGAATCTTCGTAATTGATTGCGGGGATGAGGAAGGAAATTCAGTGCCATATGTTTTCATCAACCCGGAAATCATTGATCGCGAAGGTGTGCAGGTGGATTTTGAAGGCTGTCTCAGTGTTCCGGGAAAATCCGGAAAAGTTCCGAGAGCTTTAAAGGTAACTGTTCGTGCCTTTGACGAAAACATGGAAGAATTTGAATTAGAAGCAGAAGGATTACTGGCTCGATGCATTCAGCATGAAAATGATCATTTGGATGGAATTGTTTATGTAGATAAAGTAGAAGGGGAAATCTACGACAATTCAGAATTGTATGGAGAGGAAGAATAATTTGAGAGTTGTATTTATGGGAACGCCGGATTTTTCCGTACCGGCATTGGAGAAAATCGCACAGGTGCATGAAGTGGTCGGAGTGGTGACACAGCAGGATCGTCCGAAAGGACGTGGACACAAGATGCAGTTCACACCGGTCAAAGAAAAAGCAGTGGAATTGAACCTTCCGGTATATCAGCCGGAAAGGGTTAAGGCACCGGAGTTTGTTCAAGTGTTAAGAGAGCTGAATCCGGATGTAATCGTTGTTATTGCGTTCGGACAGATTGTATCCAAGGAAATTTTGGATTTGCCAAAGTATGGGTGTATCAATGTGCATGCCTCTTTACTCCCAAAATATCGTGGTGCAGCACCGATTCAGTGGGCAGTCATCAATGGTGATAAGGAAAGTGGCGTAACCACAATGGTTATGGCGGAAGGCATTGACACCGGCGATATGTTAGATAAGACCGTGGTTCCATTAAGTCCTGAGGAAACTGGCGGAAGCCTGTTTGACAGACTTTCCCTGACGGGAGCAGAACTGATAGTGGATACTCTGGATAAATTAGAAAAGGGGACGGCAGTTCGTATACCACAGAAGGAAGAGGAAGCGACTCACGTAGGAAAAATTACAAAAGACCTAGGCCAGATTGACTTCCAAAAGTCGGCAGAGGAAATTGAACGACTGGTTCGTGGATTGAATCCATGGCCAAGTGCTTATACTAAATTAGAGGGAAAAACTTTAAAAATCTGGAAAGGGGAAGTGTTGGAAGGTGCATGTAATGAAGCACCGGGAACGATCCTTTGTGCAGATAAGAAGGGAATTCAGGTTGCCACCGGCGATGGGATTCTTAACATTTTGGAACTACAGGCGGAAGGAAAGAAGCGTATGAGCGTCAGGGACTTCCTGAACGGATACGAAATCTCTGCTTCCATGTTAGGTGAATAGGGGGAAAACAATGTTTTATGGTTATTATCTTGATTGGACATATATCTTAGTGATTATTGGTGCAGTTCTTTGTATGGCTGCATCGTCCAATGTGAATTCGACTTACAGAAAGTATGCAAGAATCCGTAATCGTTCCGGAATTACCGGGGCTCAGGCGGCAAAGATGATTTTGGATGCTCAGGGAATTTATGATGTGCGAATTGAGCATATTCGAGGGGATTTGACAGATAATTATGATCCGGCGAATAAGGTGGTACATCTTTCGGATACAACCTATAATTCAGATAGTGTGGCAGCGGTTGGCGTGGCAGCACATGAGTGTGGTCATGTAATTCAGCACCATAAGGGATATGCTCCGATTGCAGTCAGAAATGCTATTTTGCCGTTGGCAAACGGTGGAGCAAAGTTGTCCTGGATTCTGATTATTGTAGGCGTAGTCCTGACAGGAATCGGAACAGGAGGCGCAGGAAACCTGATTATTCATGTTGGTATTCTGGCTTTCTCCATGGCAGTGTTATTTCAGATTGTTACATTGCCTGTGGAATTTAATGCTTCCAATCGTGCTTTGAAAATTCTGGGGGAATCCGGAATGTTTGACAGGACGGAAGTGGGACAGACGAGAAAGGTGTTAAGAGCAGCAGCGTTAACTTATGTGGCAGCAGCAGCATCTTCTATTTTGCAGTTGCTTCGATTACTGATTATCTTTGGCGGAGGCAGAAGTGATGACTAAGCAACCGATTAATTTAAGAAATGCCGTATTGTCCATGCTTTTGGAAACGGCAAAAGGTGAAAAAAGTCATATTGTCTTAAAGCACTATCTGGATCAGCATGGGGACCTGGAAAAACAGGAACGGGCATTTATTACCCGACTGTTTGAAGGCACTATAGAACGTCAGATAGAATTGGATTATATCATTAATCAGATTTCTAAAACGAAAACAAAAAAGATGAAGCCGGTAATTCTTCAGATTTTACGAATGTCGGTTTATCAGTTGAAATATATGGATTCTGTACCGGAATTTGCGGTATGCAATGAAGCAGTGAAATTAGCAGGGAAACGTGGCTTCGGAACATTGAAAGGCTTTATTAATGGAGTACTTAGAAATGTGGCGAAACAGATGGACACCCTGGAACTGCCGAAAGAGGAACTGGAACGGTTATCCGTACAGTATTCCGTTCCAAAATGGATGCTGGAATTGTGGAAACAGGATTTTGGCATGGAACAGGTGAGGGAGATTTTAGAGCATCTTTATGAGGAACGACAGACCACGCTTCGAATTCAACTTTCTGCAAGGTCCGGAGATAAAGAGACATTCATTGAAGCAGTGAAAGATTCCCTGAAGGCGGAAAGCGTTACCGTTACGGATACTATCTTACCGAATGTAATCCGAATCAGTGATTATGATTCCCTGGGACGCCTCAGTGCTTTTCGAAACGGATGGGTGGTGGTACAGGATTTAAGTTCTGTTTTGGCATCGGTTGTGGCAGCTCCTAAGAAAGGAGCACAGGTCATAGATGTTTGTGCAGCCCCGGGCGGGAAAAGTCTTTGCGTAGCAGATTTGTTAGAAAACACGGGAATCGTTGAAGCCAGAGACCTGACAGAAAAGAAGGTTCAGTTAATTAATGAAAATATTCAAAGAACCGGAATGAAAAATGTAACGGCAAAGGTGGCAGATGCTACAAGACTCGACGAGGCGTCTGTTGAAAACGCGGATGTGGTTATTGCAGATTTACCATGTTCCGGACTTGGTGTTATTGCAAATAAAAGTGATATAAAATATAATGTCTCTTTGGAACAGATAGAGGAATTATCGAAACTTCAAAGAGAAATCCTGAAGGTGGTTTCTAAGTATGTGAAGCCGGGTGGAACATTGGTTTATAGTACCTGTACGGTGAACAAAAAGGAAAACGAAGAAAACGCTTTGTGGATTGAAAAGGAATTGGGATTTATGCCGAAGGAATTTCCGGAGAATTTTCCGAAAGAATTGCTAGCTGACAGAAATACGAATCAGTTGCAAATCTTTCCGGGAGAACTGGGAATGGATGGCTTTTTTATTTCCTTATTCCAAAAGTAGTGAGAGTGTGTAAGATGGAAGACAAGAAAGACATTAAATCTTACAATTACATAGAGTTAGAACAGGAAATGAAGGCAATGGGAGAAAAAGCTTTCCGCGCAAAGCAGATTTACCAGTGGCTTCACAAGGAACGGGTGAAATCCTTTGATGAAATGACAAATCTGTCAAAGGCATTAAGGGAAAAACTGTCTGAGAATTTTATGATTAACACCCTGGAACAGGTAGATGTATTGATTTCAAAGATTGATGGAACAAGAAAGTATCTGTTCCGTATTCAGGGCGGCTCCATTATTGAGAGTGTGTTCATGAAATATCATCACGGTAATTCCGTTTGCATTTCCACTCAGTCCGGATGCCGTATGGGATGTAAGTTCTGTGCATCTACATTAAATGGCTTGGAACGAAATCTGACACCTTCCGATTTATTGGAGCAGATTTACCGGATTGAAGAGGATACGGGAGAAAAAGTTTCCAACATTGTGTTAATGGGAAGCGGAGAACCAATGGACAATTTTGACAATGTGGTAAAATTCCTGGGTATGATTACTGACGAATACGGGAAAAATCTCAGTCAAAGAAATATCACGGTCTCTACCTGTGGTCTGGTTCCGAAAATCAGGGAACTGGCAGATATGAAATTACAGATTACGCTGGCTCTTTCCCTGCACGCATCAGATGATGAAACACGGAAGGAACTGATGCCGATTGCCAATAAATATACCATTGAAGAGGTGCTGGATGCCTGTCGGTATTACTTTGACAAAACCGGTCGCCGAATCACCTTTGAGTATAGTTTGGTGGCAGGGATTAATGATACTGTGGAAGAAGCACAGAAACTGGCAAATCTGGTGAAAGGAATCAATTGTCACGTGAATTTGATTCCGGTAAATCCGATTAAGGAAAGAGACTTTGTGCAATCAGAAAATAAAGCAGTTCAAGCGTTTAAATCAAGGCTTGAAAAAAATAAAATAAATGCTACCATAAGAAGAGAGATGGGCAGGGACATTAACGGTGCCTGCGGACAGCTTAGAAATGAAGTTATGAAAAAAGGAGAGGAGGTTCGAAATGTCTGAAAATAAGATAAATGCATTTGGAAAAACAGATGTAGGGCTGATGCGTACGATTAATCAGGACAGCATTTTCATATCGACAGCACCGGTTGGAAAACTTCCGAACCTTTTTATTGTTGCGGATGGAATGGGTGGTCATAAGGCTGGAGATGTGGCTTCTAGAGAAGCGATTGAGCGTTTTGTAAAATATGCTTGCACGACTCATATGTCTGATCCGGCGAATGTGCTGGATTCCGGAATTATTTCGATAAACCAGGATATTTATGAAATGGCGAATTCCAATAAGGATTACAATGGAATGGGAACCACTTTTGTGGCAGCCTGTATTGTGGATCGTCATGTGTATATTGCTAATGTGGGAGACAGCAGATTATATCTGGTTAACAGTGATATTCATCAGATTACAAGGGACCATTCACTGGTAGAAGATATGGTTCGTATGGGAATGCTTCAGAAGATGGAGGCCAGAACTCATTTTAATAAGAATGTAATTACAAAAGCCATTGGAGTTGCAGAAGATAAAACATCCACACCGGATATCTTTGAGATTGAGATTGAACCCGGGGATCGTTTGCTACTGTGTTCTGATGGATTGACCAACATGGTCGAAGATTATGAAATGAAAAAAATCATAAAGAACAGTGTGTCTATTGAAGAGGCTGTTACAAAACTGATTCAGCAAGCGAACGAGAATGGTGGAAAGGATAATATTTCGGCAATTATTGTTGATGCTTGTGTTGAGGACACATTGGGAGGGAATTCATGATAGAAAAAGGGAACTTTATCAATAACCGTTACGAGGTGATCAGTCGTGTAGGTGCCGGTGGAATGTCAGATGTTTATAAGGCGAAGGATCATAAGTTAAATCGTAACGTAGCAATTAAGGTATTAAAAAAAGAATTTAGTAACGATAAAAATTTTGTTTCGAAGTTTAAGGTGGAAGCGCAGTCGGCTGCCAGCCTGATACATCCAAACATTGTAAATGTATATGATGTCGGGGAAGAGAATGGAATATACTACATTGTCATGGAACTGATTGAAGGAATTACCCTGAAAAACTATATTGAAAAGAAGGGACATCTGTCAGCCAGAGAAACCATCAGCATTGCAATTCAGATTGCCAATGGTATTGAATGTGCTCATAATAATCAGATTATCCATCGAGACATTAAACCGCAGAATATCATGATTTCAAGAGAAGGAAAGGTGAAGGTAACGGACTTTGGTATTGCCAGAGCTGCATCTTCTAATACCATTAACGGAAATGCCATGGGTTCTGTGCATTATATCTCACCGGAGCAGGCCGGCGGAAAATATGTGGATGAAAAGAGTGATATCTATTCCTTAGGTATTACCATGTACGAAATGCTTACTGGAAGAGTTCCTTTTGATGGGGAATCTACTGTAAGTATTGCTTTAATGCATATTCAGAATCAGGTTCCAAGCGTTCGGGAACTTATTCCAAATGTTCCAATCAGTATGGAAAAGATTGTTTTAAAATGTACACAGAATAAAGAAGATAACAGATATCCGAAGATTTCTTCGTTGATTGCAGACTTAAAGAGAGCGTTAACAGAGCCGGATGTGGATTTTGTTCAGTTAGAGCAGGACAATAAGGGAAATACCACCATTATGATTACGGACGAACAGATTAAGGAAATTCGTAAAGAATCCGGTCAGTCAGAAACTGCCACAAACATTAATGATTATACCAATGATGACATTGATGCGGTAGATCCGAAAATGGACCGCTTTATGACCATTGGCGGAGTTGTTGTGGGTATTCTGGCATTAGTTATCGTTTCTGTTATTGTAACGAATTTTGTATTCTCTTATGTGAATGATTCTGAATTGTCTTTACAGGCATCTATGGGCTCTAATGTTGAGCAGGAAACTTTACCGGAAGGAAAGGCTAAAGTTCCGTCTGTCGTGGGATTGAGCCAGAGTGATGCAGAAGAAACATTGAATAAAGTACATTTAGGATGTGATGTAACAAGCTGGGAATACAGCGATGAATATAAGTATGGACAAATCATCAGTCAGGATGTAACTCCGGGAAGTATTGTGGATACCGGTGCCATTACAGTGAAACTGGTAGCTAGCTATGGTAGTGAGAAAGTTCAGGTTCCGGGTGGAATGGAAGGCGAAAATGTTGCGAAAGCCATCAAGGAGTTAGAAGAATTGGGATTTGAATGGGAAGTGACTTATGAATACAGTGCCAAGGAAATTGACACCATTATTTCCTATTCACCAAATGATAAGGCAGAGGTTTCCAAGGGCGAAATCATTAAGCTGAAGGTCAGCCGTGGAAATGAGTCTTCCGGTGAACCGATTTCCATCGGTACCATTCCGAATGTGGTTGGAAAGACACTTGCACAGGCACAATCTTCCATTAGCAACGCCGGATTTAACGTAGGTTCTAAAAAGGAAGTATTCAGTGAAGAAGTGAAAAAGGGCGTGATAATTCGCCAGAGTATTAAGTCCGGGCGTGCACCATACGGATTGACAATTAATCTGGTTGTCAGCAAAGGTTCCGAAAAAGAAGATAAGAAATACACAGCCAGCTGTACCATTGCAATGGAAAACTTATTGGATGCAGAAGGAAATCCAATTACTTCCGGTGTGGTTACAGCAGTTCTGAATGGGGCTCCGGTTGAGGTAGATGAAGCATATCAGAATGTGGAAAACTGGCCGGGAGATTATACAATGAATTTAACCAGTGGTGAAAAAGGAAAAGCGACCTTATACATCTATATTGATGGCGTGGAAGCTTTTGAAACGACAGTAAAATTGAAATAACAGAAACTTGCCCACCTCATAAAGGTGGGCATCTGTGCGAATGAAAGGATTTCGATGGAAGGAAAAATCGTCAAGGGAATTGCCGGATTCTATTACGTTTATGTGGAAACTATGGGGCTATATGAATGTAAGGCAAAAGGAATATTTAGAAACAGAAAAGTGAAACCTCTGGTGGGGGACAATGTTTCCATTGAGGTGATTGATGAAGCCGAAAAGAAGGGAAATATTGTGGACATTCTTCCGAGGGAGAATGAACTGATTCGACCGGCGGTTTCTAATGTGGATCAGGCAATGATTGTTTTTGCAGTGAAGCAGCCGGATCCCAATCTGAATCTTCTGGATCGCTTTCTGGTTATGATGGAATATCAAAATATTGAAACCATCATTTGTTTTAACAAGACAGATATTGGGGACGATTCCCTTATGGATGAATTAAGAACTGTGTATAATCAAGCGGGGTATCGAGTGATTTTTACCAGTACTACAGAAGAAACCGGTGTGGAGGAAGTGGAATGCCTGCTTCGTGGGAAAAGCACCGTGTTTGCCGGACCATCCGGCGTGGGAAAATCTTCTATGTTAAATGCATTGACGAAAGATTACACCATGGAAACCGGTCAGGTAAGCAACAAAATTGGGCGAGGAAAACATACCACGAGACATTCGGAAATTTTCCATATCGCTGAAAACACTTACGTCATTGACACACCTGGATTTAGTTCCCTATTTGTGCCGGGAATGACGAAAGAACGTCTGGAGGATTGCTTTCCGGAATTTTATCAATATGCCGGTAGTTGCCGTTTTGTGGGATGCGCCCACATTAATGAGCCGGACTGTCAGGTGAAAGAAGCACTAGAAAATGGAAGTATATCTGAGAGTAGATATCATAACTATAAATTAATGTATGAAGAATTGAAGGATCAGGAAAAACGATATTAAGTTTGAAAACGAGAGGAGAAAACTATGATTAAATTAGCACCATCAATTTTATCGGCAGACTTTGCAAATTTAGGAAAAGACATTGAACGCATTGACAAAGCCGGATGCGATTGGATTCATGTAGATGTTATGGACGGAATGTTTGTACCAAACATTTCTATTGGCGTTCCGGTTGTAAAAGATGCAAGAAAACACACGGAGAAATATTTTGATGTACATTTGATGATTCAGGAACCAATCCGTTATATTGATGCATTTAAAGATGCCGGAGCAAATATGCTAACGATTCATGTGGAAGCTTGTGAAGACGTTCAGGCAACCATAGATGCAATTCATGAAGCAGGATTAGATGCAGGGCTTGCATTGAATCCGGAAACTCCGGTAGAAGACATTACACCATTTATTGACCAGGTGGAAATGATTCTTGTGATGACTGTTCACCCGGGATTTGGCGGACAGTCTTATATTGATGAGTGTACAGAAAAAATTGAGATTGTGAATGCCATCGTAACAGAATACAAGTTAAAGACTCTTATTGAAGTGGATGGTGGAGTGAAACTTTCCAATGTGGATATTCCGTTGGAAGCAGGAGCAAATGTGATTGTTGCCGGTTCTGCAGTTTATGGCGGAAATGTTGAAGAAAACGTTCAGGAATTCAAGAAGAGCTTTGCAAAATATGAGTAAGACAAGCGAATTCTTTGTGTATATCCTACGCTGTGAAGATAATTCCCTCTATACCGGTATTACCACGGATGTGGAACGGAGATTTCAGGAGCATGCTCAAAAAGGGGGAAAGGGGGCAAAATACACGCGGACCCGTGACGTGAAATGCGTTGAGGCGGTATGGCGCTGTGCAGACCGACCGCTGGCTTCAAAGCTTGAATATCGAATTAAAAAACTGGATAAAAAGAAAAAGGAAGTCTTCATTAAGGAAAACGATTTTTCGGTATTTCCGAAGGAAACCATTGACCCGAGTCAATACAAGAGAATGGAAGCATAAAAAAAGAACGGTTTGATACCGTTCTTTTTTTATTATACGTTGAATCGGAATGTGATTACGTCGCCGTCCTGAACCACATAATCTTTACCTTGTAATCCAACCAGTCCTTTTTCCTTTGCCTTAGTAAAGGAACCGCTTTCAATTAGGTCTGTATACTTCACAACTTCTGCACAAATAAATCCACGTTCAAAGTCTGTATGAATCTTTCCGGCAGCCTGAGGAGCTTTTGTACCAACTTTAATGGTCCAAGCTCTTGTTTCGTCTTCTCCGGATGTTAAATAACTTATCAATCCGAGAAGAGAGTAGCTAGCCTTAATTAATTTATCAAGACCGGATTCCTTGATACCTAAATCATCTAAGAACATTTCTTTTTCTTCATCATCTAATTCGGAAATTTCCTGTTCAATCTCAGCACTGATTACAAATACTTCGCTATTGTTTTCTGCAGCAAACTTACGAACTGCAGCAACGTTTTCATTTGTAGCACCATCATCAGCCAAATCATCTTCAGAAACATTTGCCGCAAAAATAACCGGCTTTGCTGTCAGAAGATTATACTCAGCCATCCATGCCTCTTCATCCTCGTCATCTAATTCGAGCTTGATTGCAAGATTTCCTTCTTCTAAGAAAGCTTTAACTTTTTCCTGAAAAGCCAATTCCTTAGCCAGTGCCTTATCATTTCTGGCACCACGTGTTGTCTTTGCAATTCTACGTTCCAAAATTTCCACATCCGAGAAAATTAATTCGTAGTTGATTGTTTCAATATCACGGAGCGGATCAATGTTTCCGTCTACGTGAACGATGTTAGAATTTTCGAAACAACGAACCACATGCACAATGGCATCCACCTCACGGATGTTTGCAAGGAACTGGTTCCCTAAACCTTCTCCCTTGGATGCACCTTTTACCAATCCGGCAATGTCAACGAATTCGATAACAGCAGGAATGGTTTTCTTTGAATTATATAAAGCAGTAAGCTTATCCAGACGTTCATCCGGTACCGGAACAACTCCGACATTCGGGTCAATGGTACAGAAAGGATAGTTTGCTGATTCAGCACCTGCTTTCGTTAATGAATTAAATAAAGTACTTTTGCCCACATTAGGAAGGCCAACAATACCAAGCTTCATAATAAAAACCTCCAATAATACAATGCTGGTGAAAATACACCAAAGAACAGTTTACCATATTTTATTGATTTTGAAAATGATAACTAGTACAATGGAATAGCACAAAGCCGGGAACAGAAAAGAAAAAGGAAGCCTTCGGGCACTTGTGCACGAAAACTTCCTTTTTCTTTTCTGTTGTTGGCGTGAGCCAACCAGCGAGAAAATCTCCGATTTTCGAGCTGGTCCCGGCTTTGTATGAGCAGCCAACCAGCGAGAAAATCTCCGATTATCGAGCTGGTCCCGGCTTTGTGGAAGCGGTGGGACAGAACGAGAAAAACTTCGATTTTCGAGCTGGTCCCGGCTTTATATGAGCAGCGGGACAGAACGAGAAAAACTTCGATTTTCGAGCTGGTCCCGGCTTTGTAGGGAATGGAGGAAGAAGCATGCTATTAACATCAATACAATTTCCAAACTTGCATATTACATTAAACAATCTCCCAAAATCAATCAACGTTTTTGGGCTGGACATTGCTTTTTATGGATTGATTATCGCCTTTGGCATGATTATGGGAATTATGATTGCCTGTCATGAGGCAAAGGTAACTGGTCAGGACCCAAATGACTATTTAGATTTTGCTATTTATGCAATCATTTTAAGCGTGATTGGGGCAAGAATCTATTATGTCATTTTTTCATGGGAAGACTATCGAGGCAACCTGAAAGAAATCATTAATATACGAAACGGTGGCTTGGCAATCTACGGTGGTGTCATTACAGCAATTCTTACATGTTTTGTTTATTCGAGAATTAAAAAAATGTCATTCTCGAAGATGTGTGATACCGGGATCCTAGGATTGCTTTTAGGTCAGATTATCGGTCGTTGGGGAAACTTCTTTAACCGGGAAGCTTTCGGTCAGGTGATATCTGATTCTCATTTGTTTGCCATGAGAATTTATTTTGATAAATATTATGACCGGTTTCAGGTCCCGAATGCTGTTGCAAAAGGGATGGAAAAAATGACCGGAAAAACTTTGGAACAGTTGGGGTATATACAGGTTCAGCCAACATTTCTTTATGAATCTGCATGGAACCTGACATTGCTGTGCGTTATGCTGGTAATGAAAAAACATAAGAAGTTTGATGGAGAAGTAATCCTGTGGTATTTAATGGGTTATGGCTTGGGACGCTTCATAATAGAAGGGTATCGTTCAGACCAATTGATTATGCCGGTTACCGGATGGCCTGTATCTCAGGCACTGTCTGCAGCTGTTTTTGTCTGTGCGACAATTATCTGGATTGTTAAGCGTGTAAAATGTAGCAAAAAAGAAAACGACGATGTAGTTGCAGAATCATAAAATGTGAGATGAAAAGTCTCCTCTTTACTGAATTTGAAAACAGTAAAGAGGGGATTTTTTATTTGGAAGTTAAAAACCTTACAAAACGAAAATGAAAAAAGTTGAAATACATGGTTTATACATACAAAAAGAGAAGTTGTGGCGCACCATATAAAATAACAAAATAGAAAAGTCATGGTAAGGCCGCCTGAAAAACAAAAAATAGGTGTACCTTACAAAATAAAAAAAGAAAAAGACGGGGTACTTCGTAGTAAAAAACTGAAAAAATGAGATGAAAATTCCATCAAAAATACAAAAAAGACACAAAGTGGAAAGGAAAATGCCAAAAAGTTGGTTTTCTTTTCCACTTTTTAACACTTCATCAAATTTCCCTGGATTTTCCCCATAAATAAAGGGGAAAAAAGAAATTTTTTTCTGAAAAAGGGGTTGCAATAGTGGTAAAAATGGTATAAAATTTGCTTATAAGTGGTAAATTGATGTCAATAAGTGGTAGAAAGTGGTAAAAAAGACGAAAAAAACCATAAACTACCAAAACACAAAAAAAGAGGATCCCAAAATGTTTACAGGAGAGCATACGCAAAAAATGGATACTAAGGGACGTACTATTGTCCCGGCAAAGTTCCGTGAAGAGCTTGGTACTACCGTTGTGGTTACCAGGGGCTTGGACGGGTGTCTTTTTGCGTACTCAAAAGAAGCTTGGGAGGCACTGGAAGAAAAATTAAGCAGTTTACCATTTGCTGATAAGAAAGTCAGAGATTTCAATCGATTTTTCCTCGCAGGCGCATTTACCCTCGAAACTGATAAATTGGGACGAGTTCTCATGCCACCGGCTTTGAGGGGATTCGCGTCATTAGATAAAGAAGTTGTCTGGGTTGGCGTAGGAAACCGAATGGAAATTTGGAATATAGATAAGTGGAATGAGCAGATGTTTGCTTATATGGAAGGTGAAGATGTAGAAGCAAAGATTGATGACTTGGCTGCTTATATGGCTGAAAAAGGCATTTAATCAGTAGAGATTAAGAAAGAAGGCGTTGAGATGGATTTCAAGCATATATCAGTATTGTTAGAGGAAACCATTGAGGGCTTGAACATAAATCCGGATGGAATCTATGTTGACGGAACGCTAGGCGGTGGAGGACATTCTTACGAAATATGTAAAAGGTTGTCTGAAAAAGGCAGACTGATTGGAATCGATCAGGACGGAGATGCATTAGAAGCAGCAAGAAAACGCTTAAGTGAATTTGAAGACAGAATCACATTGGTTCGAAGCAACTATTGTGAGATAGAGACGATATTAAAGGATTTAGGAGTCTCAAAGGTGGATGGGATTGTTTTAGACTTAGGAGTTTCTTCCTATCAGTTAGACAATCTGGACAGAGGTTTTTCTTATAAAAGTGATGCACCATTAGACATGAGAATGGATCAGAGACAGGTCATCACAGCGAAAAACATTGTAAATGAATATAGTGAAAATGATTTGTTCCGAATCATAAGGGACTATGGAGAAGATAAATTCGCAAAGAACATTGCAAAACATATCTGTTTGGCGAGAAAGAAGAAGCCGATTGAGACGACGCAGGAATTGAGTGAAATTATAAAGGGAGCCATCCCGATGAAGTTTCATAAAAATGGACATCCGGCAAAGAAGACGTTTCAAGCGATTCGAATTGAGGTAAATAGAGAATTGACAGTTTTGCGGGAATCAATCGATGCGATGATTGAACATTTAAAGCCGAATGGAAGAATATGTATCATTACATTCCATTCCTTAGAAGACAGAATTGTAAAGACAAAGTTCAGACAAAATGAAAATCCATGTACTTGCCCACCGGACTTTCCGGTTTGTGTATGTGGAAAGAAATCAAAAGGGAAAGTGATTACGAGAAAACCAATCGTTCCTTCCGAAGAAGAAATGGAAATGAACACCAGATCAAAGAGTTCGAAGTTACGAATCTTCGAGAGAGTTTAGAGTGAACAGAAGGGTTCGCTGGTAAGGAGGCAATATGAATAATCAGGATATGGGTTATTACAAAAGTGAATATGTAAACGGGAATACTGTGAGAGAAGCAGCCCCAATTAGCAGACCGAATCCGCAGAGAAAAAATGAGAGAAGAGTTCACCCACAGAGTGAAAAGTCATTATCCATTAATGGAACATCGGTTTTTATTATGGGAATGATTTCACTTGCATGTATTGTCATGTGCGTTGTATACTTAGGAATGCAGTCTAAGATATCAGAGACAAGAACAAATATTTCAACATTGAAGAGTCAGATTAGCACTGTTCAGTCTCAGAATGATGCGTTGAATTATTCAATCAACAGCTATATTGATACAGATTACATCTATAAAACAGCAAAGAAGGATTTAGGAATGAAGCAGGCTGGAGAAGAACAGATCGTCACATATCATTCCAGCGATAATGGATATATGGTTCAGTATGGAGACATTCCTACAAAATAATTATGAGTAGAAGAATTAGAAAGAAAAAGAGAAGATTAAGATTTAATAGGAAAATGTATACAAAGCTAGCAATTCTGTTCTGGGCAGTGGTTCTAGCTTTGTTTGCATTGTGCGGAAGAATTACATACCTTAACGTAAAAAAAGGAAATGAGTATTCCATTAAGGTATTGGCACAGCAGAGCTTTACCAGCACAACCATTCCGTATAAAAGAGGAGATATCAAGGATCGCAATGGAAATGTGTTGGCTACCAGCGTAATGGTTTATAATCTGATTGTGGATTCCAAAATCATTATGAGCAATGAAGAAAAATACCTGGAGCCTACAGCCAGTGCCTTGGCAAAATATTTTGACCTGGATAAGGAAGATTTGAAAACTACAATTCGTGAGAAGAAAAATAATAGTTATTGGATTGTGTTGAAAAATCTGGAATATTCTCAGATTGAAGATTTCCAGGATTACCAGAACTATGAATTCGCTGATACAGATCATGACCGGGAAATGGTGGATAACACGAAGGGGGTATGGTTCGAAAAGAAATATAAGCGAATGTATCCTTATAACAGTTTGGCGTGTACCGTGCTGGGATTTGCGAACAGTGATAATTCCGCTACTGTAGGAATCGAAAGCAGCTACGGAGATTTCCTGAAAGGAACAGACGGAAGAGAATATGGCTATATGGGCTCCGATAATAATATGGAAGTCGTTGTAAAGGATGCCATTAATGGAGACAATGTTGTATCATCCATCGATATGAACATTCAGCGAATCGTCCAGAAGGCAATCAAGAAATATATGAAGAAATATAATCCGAAGATGATTGCAGTGGTTATCGCTGATCCAAATACCGGAGAAATTTTGGCGATGGCCAATGATACCACCTTCGATTTAAATCAGCCATATGATTTAAGTGGGCGATATAGTGAATCAGAAATTGAAAAAATGTCTCAGAAGAAACAGTCGGAAATCCTGAATGGTATCTGGAACAATTATTGTATCACGGATTCCTTTGAACCGGGTTCCACAGCGAAACCTTTTACTGTTGCAGCAGCGTTGGAAGAAGGAAAAATTAAGAAAAATGACAAATTCTTCTGTGATGGATATGAGCAGGTAGATGTTTTTAAGATTAAGTGTCATAGTTATGACAGGGGTGGACACGGAACGCTGGATGTGAAAGGTGCCATTGCGGAATCCTGCAATGATTACCTGATGCATATCGGAAAGCTCCTTGGAAAAGAGGAGTTTGTAAAATATCAGGCGATTTTCGGATTTGGAACGAAGACCGGAATCGATTTACCGGGAGAAACCAGAGGTCTGGTTTATGATAAGGATATGGGAATGTCCACCTTGGCAACCAACTCCTTCGGTCAGAACTTTACTGTAAACATGATTCAGATGGTAGCAGGCTTTTCATCCTTGATTAACGGTGGTTACTATTATGAGCCGAGAGTGGTAAAGCAGATCGTGAAGCCGAACGGGGAAGTGGCGAAAAATTACTCCAAGACCCTGGTAAAGCAGACGGTTACCAGAGATACATCAAACTTTATCAAGCAGACGCTACGTGCAGTAGTAACGGACGGAACGGGTTCTACAGCTGCCATTGACGGATACACGGTTGGTGGAAAGACCGGTACCGCGGAAAAAGTTGATACATCCGGAAAAGGAAAGGGAAGATTGAAAAATCAGTATATCCTTTCGTTCCTGGGATGCGTTCCTTGTGAAAATCCGCAGGTGGTTTGCTATACCGTTATGGATACTCCGAAAGAAAATCCGCAGGCAACCGCGTTTAACACGGACCTTTGGACATATATTATGAAGCAGGTTCTTCCTTATATGGGAATTGAAAAAACTGCGAAGTTAGAAAATAAAGCGATTAAGCAAAAATTAGAGACCGAATTCTACTCTGATGGAATCATTGAAGGGGATGACGGAAAACTAATCTTAAAAGAAGACGAAGAAGAATAGAACAAAAAAGAGATGAATAGATTATAATAAAAAAGTTGGAGAAGGCTTGGACACAATTAAAACAAGACAACGAAAACTTCTGTTAATCTATTCTTTTCTTATGATTATCTTTTTTGTGGCAATTACCGGAAGGCTGATTTATCTTATGGTGTTCCGGTCGGTCTATTACACAGAACGGGCTGCAGAGGTTCAGGAAAGAGAACGAAAGATTAAAGCACCCCGTGGGAAAATACTAGACCGGAACGGAAAAGTTCTGGCGTCCAATGAAACAGTATGTACTGTATCTGTGATTTATAATCAAATAGAGAATCAGGAAAAAGTTATCAAGGTTTTAGCTAAGGAAATGGATTTTCCGGAAGAAGAAGTGCGTAAGAAAGTTACTAAGAAATCTTCCCGGGAGAAGATCCAATCGAATGTGCCGAAAATCGTCGGTGATAAAATTAGAACCTATGAATTACCGGGGGTTAAGGTTGACGAAGATTACAAAAGGTATTATCCTTATGGAGGTCTTGCATCCAAGGTCCTTGGATTTACAGGAGCTGATAATCAGGGGATTATCGGTCTGGAAGTCCAATATAATCAATATCTGGAAGGTCAGGAAGGGATTATTTTAACCCCCACAGACTCCAGAGGAGTGGAGCAGGAAGGTGCTCTGGAAAGCAGAGTAGAACCTGTGGCTGGAGGAAATCTGATTACTTCTATGGATTTAAATATTCAGAAGTATGCTCAGCAGATTGCAGATTTTGCCCGGGAGGCGAAGCAAGCAAACTATGTGTCTATCATCGTAATGAATCCGAAAAATGGTGAAGTCTACGCCATGGTAAATAGTCCGGAATTTGACTTGAATCATCCTTATGAGCTTCAAGGACACATCGGAAAGGGAAAAAAGACGGATTTGTTAAACAGGATGTGGAGAAATCAATGTATCAACGATACATATGAACCTGGATCTACCTTTAAGGTGATTACAGCTACGGCAGCGCTGGAGGAAAAGGTTGTAACAACGAAATCCAGATTTTTCTGCCCGGGTTATAAAATTGTGGATGATCGCAGAATCAAATGTCATAAGACCACTGGTCATGGCAGTGAAAGTTTTGTGGAAGGAACCATGAATTCCTGCAATCCGGTCTTTATTCAGGTGGGACTAGAACTGGGACCAAAACGGTTTTATCAGTATATGGGAAGACTTGGGTTGTTCCGGAAAACAGGGATTGACTTGCCGGGAGAAGCATCCACGATTGTTCATAAGATTCAAAAGGTGGGGAATGTGGAATTGGCAACCATGTCTTTTGGACAGTCTTTTCAGATTACTCCCATGCAATATTTGGTGGCCGCCAGTGCGGCAATCAATGGCGGAACTTTAGTAACGCCGCATTTTGCTTTACGGGCAGAAAAAGACAATGGCCAATTGATTCAGAACTTTTCCTTCGGGAAAGAAAACAAAGTAATTTCAGCAAAGACTTCTAAGACTTTGCGGCAGATTTTAGAAAAAGTTGTGGCAGAGGGGACTGGCAGCAAGGGACAGGTAGAAGGATTTCGAATTGGAGGAAAGACAGCAACCTCGCAAAAACTTCCCAGAGGCTCGGGAAAATATATCGCTTCCTATATGGGTTTTGCACCGGCTAATGATCCGGAAATCATTGCAATGGCTATTGTGGATGAACCAAAAGGAATTTATTATGGTGGTCAGGTGGCAGCACCGTTGATTAGCAGGTTATACGAAAATATTCTTCCATACATATTGGAAGAAAAGAAACAAGGAGAATAGAAATGAGTACAAGTACATCAATAATTGTTGCAGTGATTATGGCATTTGCGGTAAGTGTGATTTTATGCCCGTTTGTGATTCCAATGTTGAAAAAATTAAAATTTGGGCAATACATTCGTGAGGAAGGACCAAAATCACATCAGAGCAAAACAGGAACCCCGACCATGGGAGGAATGATTATCTTGGCAGGTGTCATTGTAACCTCGCTTGTATTTATCATTTTTGCACATAATTATAAAATTGTTCCGGTATTATTTGTTACGATCGGATTTGGATTGATTGGATTTTTAGATGATTACATCAAAGTTGTGAAAAAAAGAAATTTAGGATTAACAGAAATTCAGAAGATGGCAGGACAGATTATTGTAAGCGGAATCTTTGCTGTTTATTTGATTTTTTATTCCGGAAACGGAACAAAGGTAATTATTCCGTTCACCCACGGAAATACCTGGGAAATGCCAATCTGGTTATTTGTAATCTTTACCATGATTGCAGTGATTGGGACCGTAAATGGTTCAAACTTCACGGATGGATTAGATGGACTTGCTACCAGCGTGACTATTGTAATTGCGGTGTTCTTTACTGCAGTTTCTGTTGGAACAGGGGTAGAACCGATTTCCGCCGCTTTTGTTGGCGCATTGATGGGATTCTTCCTATACAATGTATATCCGGCCAGAGTGTTTATGGGCGACACCGGTTCTCTGGCATTGGGTGGATATGTGGCAGCAGTGGCCTTTGTCTTAAAGATGCCAATCTTCATTATTATCGTGGCATTTATCTATTTAATTGAAGTAATTTCTGTAATGCTCCAGGTATCCTGGTTTAAGTATACAAAGAAGAAGTATGGGGAAGGACGAAGAATTTTCCGTATGGCTCCGCTTCACCATCATTTCCAGGAAGGTGGCTACACGGAGACACAGGTTGTTGCAGCTTTTGCAATTACTACGGCAATTCTTTGTATGATCGGATATTTAGCGTTATAATAGGAGCGTGTGAAACAAACAGAAAGGGAAGGAACGAAAATGGACGTAAAAGGATGTAATGTATTAGTGGCAGGTTCCGGAAAGAGCGGAATCGGAGCGGCTGATTTATTAAAGAAACATGGTGCCAATATTATGATTTATGATGGCAATGAAAAGTTAAATAAAGAAGATATTTTAAATAAGTTAGAAGACTCCACAGATGTGGAAGTGATTCTTGGAGAATTATCTGATGACGTTATTGAAGTGGTGGATTTGATGATTTTAAGTCCGGGAATTCCAGTGGATGCACCTTTTGTTAATCGTGTAAGAGAAGCAGCTACACCGATTTGGGGTGAGATTGAATTAGCTTATGTGGCTTCTAAAGGAAAGTTAGTTGCCATTACCGGAACAAATGGAAAGACAACCACGACAGCTTTGGTTGGGGAAATCATGGAAGCATACTTTGATGATGTGGATGTGGTTGGTAATATTGGAAATCCTTACACAACTACAGCTTATGATTCCACGGATGATACAGTGACAGTAGCAGAAATCAGTAGTTTCCAGTTAGAAACAATCCATACATTCCATCCGAATGTAAGTGCAGTACTGAATATCACACCGGATCATCTAAACAGACATTATACAATGGAATGTTATACAGATTGTAAGATGCGTATCGCGGAAAATCAGAATCCGGATGAACCAATCATCCTGAACTATGAAGACAGCATCTTGCGTGAATATGCGAAGAAGTTAACGAATAAGATTATCTGGTTCAGCAGTCAGCAGAAAGTGGACTGTGGCGTATATTTAGATGGCGAAAACATTATGTATCGTGATGAAAAGGGTGAAGTTTTTGTAACAACAGTTAATGACACCACATTGGTGGGAATTCACAATACTGAAAACATTATGGCTGCCATTGCAATTTCTATGAGTATGGGAGTGCCGGTAGATGTGATTCGTGAAGCAATCAAGAAATTCAAGGCAGTGCCTCATAGAATTGAATATGTAAAGACCGTAAATGATGTAATTTATTATAATGATTCCAAGGGAACGAACACCGATGCTTCCATCAAGGCGATTGAAGCAATGACAAGACCGACGATTTTAATTGCCGGTGGTTATGATAAGAAGGTTTCCTTCGACGAATGGGCAGACAGCTTCGGAGATAAGATTAAATATCTGGTTCTTTTAGGGCAGACTGCAGAACAGATTGCAGAAACCGTAAAGAAAAAAGGATTTACGAATATTGTTTTTGCAAAGGATTTAAAAGAGGTCGTTGATCAGTGTTATAAACTGGCTGAGCCGGGAGATGCAGTGTTATTATCACCTGCATGTGCCAGCTGGGGAATGTTTGATAACTATGAACAACGTGGAGATATGTTTAAGGAATATGTAAACGCATTATAGGAGTGGGCATGGCAAGAAGAGAATATGATCCGGTTACCGGGGAAGAAATCGAGCAGAAAAGAAAGTTAAACTATAGGGAACAGTATTTCGACTATAGTTTATTACTTGTGTGGATTTTTATCATGCTTCTGGGTTATGTGCTTCTATATAGTGCCAGTTCCTTTGTTGGCTTGACTGCCATGGGAGACTCTGCATTTTATCTGAAAAATCAGATTCGAGCGACCTGCTTCGGATTGGTTGGAATGATTCCTGTGATTTTTCTCGATTATCGTTGGTGGAAAAAGTTTGATAAATTCATTTATATCGTATCCATCGCATCGGTTGCTCTCGTACAAACACCATTGGGAATTGAAAGCCATGGTGCGAAACGTTGGGTAAAAATGGGACCGATTCAGTTTCAGCCGGCGGAGTTGGTAAAAATCGGAGTGATTGTGATCACTGCTTATATGATTTCAAAGTGCAGTGTGAATGCATTGAAAAATATTAAGACCTGTTATCAGATTTTCGCGGTGACTATCGTGGGAGCCGGGTTGATTGTTGTATTGACCTCAAATCTGAGTTCGGCAATTATCATTGTAGGGATTAGTACGGTGATGTTGCTGGTAGCGGGAGCGTGTAAGAAATTCGTGTTCTCCTTGGGAATTCTAGGAGGCGGTGCCATGATGCTCATTGTCATGGCGGGGGCCGTGGCCGGAAAATCATTCCGATTATCCAGAATCATGGTTTGGCTTCATCCTGAGGAATATTCTGATTCCGGCGGATATCAGGTGTTACAGGGCTTATATGCCATTGGTTCCGGAGGATTGTTTGGAAAAGGCTTAGGAAACAGCGCTCAGAAACTGGGATTTGTCCCGGAAGCAAGTAACGATATGATTTTTTCCATTATCTGTGAGGAGTTGGGAATCTTTGGAGCGGTTTGTATTATGTTACTGTTTGCTTTCATGATTCGTCGTATGAGGGTGATTGCAAGCAATGCTTATGATTTATACGGTTCCATGTTGGTAATTGGTGTCATGGCACACATTTCCATTCAGGTAATCTTGAATATTGCGGTAGTTACCAATAGTATTCCAAATACCGGTGTGTCGTTACCGTTTATCAGTTATGGTGGAACATCCTTGGCGTTTTTGATGGTAGAGATGGGGATTGTTTTCTCTGTTTCCAGAAGAATCAGAAGGATTCGTTAGAGGAGAAATAAAAAGAGGAACAAATGGTTAGTAGAAGAAAGAAAAGAAGAAAATTAAAAAAGACAATCAAACGGATATTGATTGCGATTCCGGTTCTGGTCATTATCGGGTTGATTCTGGTTTATGGATTTCAATTAAAAACGGTGGGATACACATCAGATCTGAATCAGTTCACGGCACAGGAAGTGCAGGATTACCTCAAGGAGCAGAATGTTAAAAATACTTTGTGGTTCTGGTTAGAAAGTGTGATTGGTCAGAAGGAAGAAATCACTATGCTGGAAGACTATACGGTTTCCATCAACTCTCCGATAAAAGTAACCGTTCATGGGAAAGAGAAGAAATTGAGAAGCTGTATTCAGTATGCCGAGAATTATTTCTATATGGATTCCAAGGGGATTGTTCAGAAAAATGAACCTTGTTCCTACATTGAGACAAAGAAGAAAAAGAAAAAACTGTTACCGAACTCCCTGGGTGTCATTCCTTACACCAATGTGGAAGTCGAAGAAGTGGTTTTTTATCAGAAATTGAAAACAAAGAGTCCGGAAGGCCTGGAAGGCATTGTTCGAATGACGGATGCTTTTGATGCCATGAGCGTTGCTTTAGACAAGGCGAAGGAACAGTATCCGGGACTTAAGGAACCTACTGTTGAAAAAGTATATTTCTCTAAAGACTATGATATTACCTTATTCCTTCAGGGCGGTTTGAAAGTCGCATTGGGAAAAGACAATCAGTTGAAGGAGAAGATGGAAGATTTTATTGATATTTACGGAAGTACCTATGAACAGCTTACGAAATATCAGGGAACCTTGCAGATGCAGTGGATTAGTGAGGATGCATCCTATACCTTCATTAAAGATGAAGTGAAGAAAGAGAAAAAGAAGAAAAAATAAAAGTGATTTTATTTGAAAATGAAAAATATTTTTATAAAATCAAATTTTCTTGTTGATATTTTTCTAAAAGAATTATATTATATACTTATGTGTAAATGGGTAGGACTATGCCCGTTTATAATTAAAATCAGGAAAATAGGAAACGAAGGAGGATAAACTCTTGTTAGAAATTACTACAAACGAAAGTGAAGCAGTTGCAAAAATTATTGTTGTAGGTGTTGGTGGAGCAGGAAACAACGCTGTCAACAGAATGATAGATGAAAATATCGGTGGTGTAGAGTTTATATCAGTAAACTCTGATGCACAGGTATTAAAGAGAAGTAAAGCACCTTCTACATTACAGATTGGTGAGAAGGTTACTAAAGGACTTGGTGCAGGAGCAAAGCCAGAAGTTGGTGAAGCTGCAGCAGAAGAAAACGTGGAAGAACTCGCACAGTTATTAAAGGGTGCTGATATGGTATTCGTAACATGTGGTATGGGTGGTGGAACCGGTACAGGTGCCGCACCGGTTGTAGCACGTATTGCGAAAGAACAGGGCGCTTTAACAGTTGGTGTTGTTACTAAGCCTTTCAGATTTGAAGCTAGAACACGTATGAACAACGCATTAGGCGGAATCGAAAGATTAAAAGAAAACGTTGATACTTTAATCGTGATTCCTAATGATAAATTATTAGAAATCGTTGATAAGAGAACAACAATGCCGGAAGCATTAAAGAAGGCTGATGAAGTATTACAGCAGTCAGTTCAGGGTATTACTGATTTGATTAATGTACCAGCATTGATTAACTTAGACTTTGCTGACGTTCAGACAGTTATGAGAGATGCAGGTGTAGCACACATCGGTATCGGTGAAGCAAGCGGTGACGATAAGGCAGCTCAGGCAGTACAGCAGGCTGTTACATCTCCACTTCTTGAAACTACTATTAACGGAGCAAAGAACGTTATCATTAACATCACTGGTGATGTTAGCTTATTCGAAGCAAACGAAGCTGCAAGTTACGTACAGGATCTTGCAGGAGAAGATGCAAACATTATCTTCGGTGTAAGATATGATGATACATATCCAGATGAATGTTCTATTACAGTAATGGCTACAGGAATTGGTGATACAACACCATCTGCAGGATTTAAGGCTAGACCTTTCGGTGGAGCAACTACTCCATTTGCAGATTTCGCAAAAGCTACGACAACTCCAAAGACTGACTATCAGAGAAATGCTCAGACAGTTCCAAAGAGCAACGTAGAAGAAAAACCAATTAAAATTCCTGAGTTTTTACAGAACAAATAATTACAGCAATTTAGGGTGTTATGGCTGTGGGATTTTCCCACAGCTGTTTTTTATGTGATTAAAAGTCTAACAATTTAATCTGAAAGTATGAAAAACGTTTATAATCTTAAGAGGGGGTAGATGTCCGTGTTATCGATATTTGCTGCAATTCAAAGTATAGAGAATGAACGTCAAAGAGTTTTCGTTGAGACCTTATATAGGAATTATAGTCCGTGGGTATTAAGTTATGCATATAAAATTGTTCGAAATTATGATGCTGCCCAGGACATTCTGAACGAATCATTTATTCGTATTATAAAGTATGTAGACCAAATCATGGAGTTGGAGGAATATAAGCGTAATGCTTATGTGAAACGTATTATCTCTTCCGTGTCCATGGATTATCTGGATAAAGAGTCCAGTGAAACTAAGAAAGCTGAATTATGGAAAATCATCACTCATAGTGAAGCATACAATGAGTATAGTGTAGATACATTGTTGGAACGAATGGACTTAGAGGAAATTCTAAACAATGCAATGAACGAATTGGATGAGCGTGACCGAACGCTTTTAATCTATAAGTATTCTTTCGATATGAGTTATAAACAAATCTCAGAGGAAATGAATATTCCGCTAGGTAATGTTGGTGCATATGTAAAACGAGCAAAGAGTAGATTTGTAAAAGTAATCAAGAAGGACAAGCGATAAATGAAGAAACATCAGGAGGAAATGCTGTTTCGAACTGCAGCGAACAGCTACGTAGAAAAGGAAGGCGAGGAAATCCAAAAGGAAATGGAAAACGTGGATGAAGTCTTCGTCAAGATGGCTGCAGAAAATCATAAAGAATTCGAAAAGATACTGGATCGGGAATTCGGTACGAAGAAGAAATCCAATCGCCCGGTTATGTACAAGGTGGCAATGGTTCTTTTGGTGGTGATTCTTGGATTCGGTGTCAGTGTGGCGACAGTTCCGGCGTTGAGAAGCGCAGTGGTTGACTTCGTGAATTACGTGACTGGAAATTACTCGGAAGTGGGCGATTCACCGGATGAAAATCGACCGACCAAGGAATTTGAAGTTGATGGAATTGAAAAGGAATATGTTGTGACATATTTGCCGAAAGGGTTTGTTTTGATGGAAAAGTCGGTGGAGGTTCACCGATGTTTCTACAATTATGTTAGTAAAGATAATTCTGAACAATGGATTTCTTTTTCTCAAATTGGAAAAGAAATTTCAGTCAATGTTGATACAGAAAAATCTAACAGAGAACTTATCCATTTGGGTAAGCAAGATGCCTTTATCAATGAAGAGGAAAATTCAATAACGATTATAATTGAAAAAGATAAATATCAGTTGGTTCTGGAAGGACTTAATGTTACCAGAGCGGAAATGATTAAAATCGCAAAGAGTATTAAATAAAAATGACAGGTTTTAACTTTTTTTGTTAAAACCTGTCATTTTTTATGCCTAAAAGCTGTCTCTTATATAAATGAAAAAAGGGGGACATGCTTATGAGGCAAAACTTGAAGAAACTACTAACTATTTTATTGATGATTACAATTTTAGTAATTAGTCCGTATGAACTAGTCAAGGCAGATGGAGGCGAAGTGGCAAGTGATGATGAAATTTCATTAAGATATACCAATCTCTCACTTATTTCAGCAGGATTGACCATAAACAGTTCTGGTTTGGCGGTTTGTACGGGTACGGTAACTATGAAAAAGAATTACGACAGTAGATTGTATATTCATCTTTACAAGAGTTCTTCGTCTGGTGCGTACACGAAAATCAAGTCCTGGGCACAAAGTTTTTCGGGAACAGGAGTTAAATCTTTGACCAAATCAACTAATGTTTCGAAGGGGTATACGTACAAAATCAAGGTCGAAGTTCGGATTTATAACAGTGCAGGCACTGTTATAGAAACTGCTGAAAAGTGGTCATCAAACGTTGTCTACAATTAATTAGCTTACAAGTTTTTGATTGATAAATTGGTGGGACAAAATGTGTGAAAGCACGGGGGAATGTATGGAAGCCTTGGGACTGAAAACTCCCAAGGGAAAAGGTCACCGGTGAAATGCCGGTGACGCCTCTTCTAAAAAACTGAATAGAAAATATTGTCCGTCGGAACTTTTTTCGACGGACTTTTTTTATGGAAAAAAATATAATAAATCACAAGGAGAAGGGAATGGTTTGTTATATTTATTTGGATGTGTATTTTGCATTTAATATGCTGATGGATTTTCTGGTTTTATGGATGCTCCGGATTTGGGAACAGGATGAAAAAGGAATCCGGTATTGCTGTTTGGCTTCCGTTATTGGCGGGATATACGCAGTTGTAATGGAGGTGCTGAATGTTGTAGAGCTGGTGCAATG
The DNA here is from genome assembly GCA_902766735.1 of uncultured Lachnospiraceae bacterium. Taxonomy (GTDB): domain Bacteria; phylum Bacillota; class Clostridia; order Lachnospirales; family Lachnospiraceae; genus Eubacterium_G. The sequence goes on along the minus strand of CACXEU010000080.1, from coordinate 7,219 downwards.
GATATTGACCTATTGGGTTATGGGACAGGTTCTGGTGGTAATCAGTCTGAAATGGAGGGGGATTCAAAGGCATTTATCCCGGGTGATTTCTTTATATATGGGAATGTTTTTTCTGTGTGGAATGCTGGTGGTTGTAGCGGATTTGCAGAATAAACGAAGAGAAGTATATCGGGCTACCGGTATGGTGGGAGAGATCGACGGAAAGCTGTGTGTGGGATTGGCATTGATTGTGGGGAGCATGTTTTATTGTCTGATTGGGCGACTGAAACAGACTTGGCAGATTCGAAAACATGTGGAAACAGTGGAACTGTTGGTTGGAAAGTCAAAGAAAAGAATATTGGCTCTTTGTGATACGGGCAACTGCTTGCGGGAGCCGATAACCGGAAAGCCGGCGTGTGTGATAAGTGCTGCCAGTGTCAAAGATATTGAAATTGAAAAAATTATCTTTATTCCATATAACACGATTGATCGTGAAAACGGAATCTTGCAGGGGTTTTGGGCTGAACGGTTAAGCGTCTGCGGAAATGCTTATGAGAACGTTCCGGTGGCGGTACATCATGGAGGCTGGGAGCGAAGCAGTGGATATGAGATGATTTTGCATCCAAAATATTTTGAAGAAGGGGGAGTTGCGTATGATTGCAGAAAAAGAAAGGACGTTTTGGACAGAAAAATGGAGAGTGTTTAGAGGGTGGATTTTAACAGGCTCAGGAGAATTAAGGTATATTGGTGGAAATGATGTTTTGCCGGCGCCACTTGAAACTGAGGAAGAAGCAGAATGCATCCGGATGCTTTGCGAAGAACAGGATACAGGAGCGAGGAGTAAACTCATTGAACATAATCTCCGGCTTGTAGTGTACATTGCAAAGAAATTTGATAATACGGGTGTGGGCGTGGAGGACTTGATTTCCATTGGAACCATTGGATTGATTAAAGGGATTAACACCTTTAAGTCGGATAAGAATATCAAGCTGGCAACCTATGCGTCCAGATGTATTGAGAATGAAATTTTAATGTATTTAAGAAAGAACAGTAAGGTGAAGATGGAGGTTTCCATTGATGAACCACTGAATGTAGATTGGGATGGCAATGAATTACTGCTCTCCGATATTCTGGGGACGGACGAAGATTTGATTTCCAGGGACTTGGAGTCGGAGGTGGAGCGTCGATTGCTTTATAAGGCAATCGAAAAGTTGAATGTCAGGGAACGTGAAATCGTGGAAATGCGTTATGGATTAAGCGAGCGGAATGGAAAGGAACTGACTCAGAAGCAGGTGGCGGAGAGGCTTGGAATTTCCCAATCCTATATTTCGCGACTGGAAAAGAAAATCATTAAGCGGTTGAAACGGGAAATTTTAAAATATGAATAATTGAATAAAGAGCCGGTGTTTTGGCAATGCTATAGAAGTATAGATTGGAGGAAAACAATGGCTCTTTATAAAGTTGAAATTTGTGGAGTGAACACTTCCAAATTACCGATACTTTCAGAAGAGGAAAAGAAGGAACTGTTTGAAAAAATAAAGCAGGGGGATATGGAAGCGAGAGAACGATATATTCAGGGAAATCTCCGACTGGTGCTAAGCATTTTACAACGCTTTTCCGGAAGCAAGGAAAACATGGATGACCTGTTTCAGATTGGCTGCGTGGGATTGATTAAGGCGATTGATAATTTCGACGATACGCTGAATGTGAAATTTTCTACCTATGCGGTGCCGATGATTGCCGGGGAACTGAAAAGATTCTTAAGAGACAATGCGGCGATTCGAGTAAGTCGTTCGGTGAAGGATATTGCTTATAAGGCGATTTACTGTCGGGAACGTATTGCGAAGACGACGAATCGGGAGCCGACCATGGAGGAAATCGCTGAGGAAATCGGGGTGAAGGTTGAGGATGTGGCTTACGCATTAGATGCCATCCAAAGTCCGGTATCCCTCTTTGAACCGGTGTATGAGCAAGGGGGCGATACCCTTTATGTCATGGATCAGATTAGCGATAAGAAAAATAAGGAAGAAAAGTGGGTGGAAAGCATTGTTCTGTCAGAGGCTTTGAACAAGCTGACGGGAAGAGAACGAAAAATTATCGATATGCGGTTTTTTAATGGGAAAACGCAGATGGAAATTGCGGAAGAAATTGGTATTTCCCAGGCGCAGGTCAGTCGTTTGGAAAAGAATGCATTGAAAACAATGAAAAATTATATTCGCTAAGAAGTGGATTTGTGCATAAGATAAAATAAAAATGAGAATTCAGGATTTAAAAAGAAAAGAAATTGTTAATACTTGTTCCTGTAGGGTGCTTGGATGTGCCCGTGATTTGGAATTTGATTTGTGCTCCGGAGAAATCCGAGCTTTAATTGTGACTGCACCATCAAAGTGGTTTGGACTCTTTTGCAGTGATTATGAATATGTGATTCCGATTTCCTGTATTACCCAGGTGGGACCGGATATTATCCTGGTTGAAGTAGAGGAAAACAGGGTTCGCCAAAAAGTGAAAATACCTTGACCGATAGGGCAATATTTTTTATAATCGTTTTATGTGAACCTAAAGGAGGAAGACGAATGAAGTGTCCATATTGTGGAGCAGATGATACGAAAGTAATTGATTCGCGTCCGGCTGAGGATAATAACGCGATTCGAAGAAGACGTCAGTGTGAACAATGTTCCAAACGTTTTACAACTTATGAAAAGGTGGAAAGCATTCCTTTGATTGTTATAAAAAAAGGAAACATCAGAGAACCTTACGATCGAGGAAAGATTGAGGCTGGAATTTTACGTTCCTGTCATAAACGTCCGGTATCCTATGACCAGATTGTCTCAACTGTGGAAGAAGTTGAAAATGCAATCTTTAATATGGAACAAAAAGAAATTCAGAGTGAAGTGATCGGAGAATTGGTCATGGAACGTCTGAAGGCTTTAGATCAGGTTGCCTATGTTCGTTTTGCATCGGTTTACCGTGAGTTTAAAGACGTGAATACCTTTATGGATGAATTGGCAAAATTACTGAAATAGAGAGGACTAGAGGAAAATGCTGGAGAGATTTTTTCCGAATGAATATCTGGATTCTATTCAGGATATTGATTGGGATATGTACTATAAACAAGGGATTCGCGGAATTATTTCGGACATTGATAATACCCTGGTTCCTCATGGTGCACCGGCCACACCGGAGATTATTGCTTATTTCAAGGAATTGCATCAGAAGGGAATCGATACCTGTTTAATATCAAATAATAAAGAATCCCGCGTGGAGCCTTTTGCTTATGCGGTGGAATCGAAATATATTTTTAATGCACATAAGCCGTCCACGAAAAACTACGAAAAAGCGATGGAGTTAATGGGAACCACAAAGGAAACGACATTGTTTCTCGGGGATCAGATTTTCACGGATATCTGGGGAGCGAATCGCTGTGGAATACAGACGGTTATGGTAAAGCAGATTGATAAGAAGGAAGAAATTCAGATTGTCTTGAAAAGAATTCCGGAGAAATTTGTTTTGTGGAGATGGCGCAAGCGCTTATTAAAGAAAAATAAAGAATAACATGAAAAAAGGACTGTTTTGTACCGTCCCCAAAAAGTTAGACCAAAAATCTAACGATTGGAGGTGGGTATTTTTTAACAGTCCTTTTTTCTTAATCAAAATATTTTTTCTTAATGATATCTACAGGCATTTCCTGACCGGTCCAAAGCTTAAAGGCTTCAGCTCCCTGATAAAGGAGCATATATAATCCGTTAAAGACGGTGCAACCCTGCGACTGAGCCATTTGAAATAATTTTGTCTCTAATGGATTATAAATGATGTCGGAAACAATTAAGCCTTCTCTTAACATATTCGGGTCCTTAATCAGACACTTATCATCATTTGGTGCCATGCCTACTGTAGTGGCGTTACAAAGAATGTCGCTTTCAGCAATGGAAGCACCAAGAATCTCGTCGGAATTCATTTCGATGAGATTTACTTTACAATTCGTCTTCGCATTAATATTAGAAATCATTGCTTCGGCCTTATCCCAAAAGCGGTCTTTCAAACTAAACACATCAATTTCCCGTGCTCCGTCCAAGGCTGCCTGAACCATAATGGAAGAAGCAGCACCGCCGGCACCCATCAATGTCATTTTCTTTCCTACAATATCATTTCCTGTTTCTCTTAATGATGTCATATAACCGATTCCGTCGGTATTATGTCCCACGAAAGTTCCGTTGTTATTTACAACAGTATTGACTGCGCCGATTAAGGAAGCTGCAGGAGATAATTCGTCTGCCAGCTGAGCCATTCTTGTTTTGTCAGGCATGGTACAGTTAAATCCTGCCACATTCAATTTCTTTAATCCTTCGTAGGCTGTTTCCAAGTCATCTTCTCCAACATCAAAGCACAAATAAACGTAATCTAAACCTAATAAGCGAAATGCTTCGTTGTGCATCAATGGGGATTTGCTATGTGCTACCGGACTGCCTAACAGACCGGTTAATTTTGTCGTTCCTGTAATGTTTTCAATACAAGCCATATGGATACCTCTTCTCTGTTGATTTTTTTTCTCATATAAGTATAATTTTAAATAGTCAAAAAGTAAACTGAATAATATAGAAAGTGAAAGAACGGTTGATTATTCAAATGAACCGTTGAGAAGGTACGATGAAACAGTTAAAGACAAAAAACATAGAGCTGAATAGCGAGGTGACAAAAATCTGTGTTCCAATCACAGGAAAGTCCAAGGATGAAATCTTAAGTCAGGCAAGCAAGGTAAAGGAAATGCAGCCGGACATTGTGGAATGGAGAGCGGACTATCTTCAGGGAGCGATTCTGGAACTGGAAATGGTTCAGGATATTTTAGAAGCCCTTAGTGAATGTTTGGACGAGATTCCATTAATTTACACAATCCGTACAAAGGCAGAAGGTGGAGCGTGGGATTGCTCCGATGAAGAGTATCGGAAGGCCTGCCTGATTGTGGCTGGAATTGCTGAAAACTATCATGTGGATTTTATAGATGTGGAGGCAATACGTCTGCAGAATGCCGCGGAATTGATTGAGGCGATTCAGCAGCAAGGAGTAGCGGTCATCGGCTCCAATCATCATTTCTTTGAAACCCCGGCAGAAGAAGAACTGGTTGAAATCTTAAAGGCAATTGATAAAACGGGAGCAGATGTATGTAAACTGGCGGTAATGCCGGAAAACTATAGTGATGTGGAACGTCTCGTTCGCGCATCTCGTGCGGCAAATCAGCAGATTGAAAAGCCTCTCATTACCATGTCCATGGCTGAGCCGGGCTCCATCACACGTGTGGCAACCAATCGAACCGGCTCTGTATTAACTTTTGCAGCAGGGGTCAACGCTTCTGCACCGGGACAGTTAGATGTGGAAACAGTAAGAAGTTTATTGGAAATCAATCGTGGATGTGCCTTAAAGGGAAACATTGCTTTGATAGGATTCATGGGGACAGGGAAAACAACGATTTCCCGTGCGCTGGCAATGATTACCGGTTTTGCGGAAATTGATGCGGATCAGTATATTGTGGAAACACAAGGGATGTCCATTAATGAAATCTTTGCACAAAAAGGTGAGGAAGGGTTCCGCGACATTGAGACGGAAGCCTTGCGTAAGATTGCCGAAGGAACAGGACAGATTATTTCTTGTGGTGGCGGAGCAGTGCTTCGGGATGAAAATGTTGAAATTCTGAAAAAGTCGGGAGAGATTGTTTTGCTGAAAGCCACACCGGAAACTGTTTTTGAACGGGTGAAGGATGACACCAGTCGTCCGATTCTCAATGGAAACATGAATGTGGAATACATAAAGGGATTGATGCAAACGAGAGAACCTCGTTATGTGTCAGTAACGGATTTACAGGTTTCCGTGGATTGCAATGACCGAGTGAAGATTTGTTATGAAATCCTGACAGAATTAAAGAAAAGTGGCGCTTTACAGGTTCAAAGATAAAAATGTAGAATTATACTTGAATTATACGGGTAAATAAATTATAATCATATCAAATGTGCGTTTATGCGTATGAACATTAGGAGGAAAAATTATGGTAACAGCAGGCGATTTTAAGAATGGTATTACGATTGAATATGATGGAAAGATTTATCAGATTGTTGAATTCCAGCACGTAAAACCGGGAAAAGGCGCAGCGTTCGTTAGAACAAAATTAAAAGACATTAAAAATGGTGGTGTTGTAGAAACATCTTTCAGACCAACAGAAAAATTCGAAAATGCTCATATCGACAGAAAGAATATGCAGTATTTATATAACGATGGTGATTTATATTACTTTATGGATGGCGAAACATATGATCAGATCGCTATCAGCAAGGATAATGTAGGTGATGCATTAAAATTCGTGAAGGAAAACGAAGAAGTTAAGATTTGTTCTTGTAACGGAGATATCTTCGCCATTGAACCACCAATCACTGTAGAATTAGTAATTACAGAAACAGAACCTGGATTTAAGGGGAACACAGCTACAAACGCTACAAAACCTGCAATCGTTGAAACAGGTGCTACTGTATACGTACCATTATTCGTAGAACAGGGTGAAACAATCGTTATCGATACTCGTACAGGAGAATACTCTAAGAGAGTAGGTAACTAGGAAAGAATGTTAGAAAGAGGCTGTAAAAAAACTCCCTAAATAGCAGAACTGCATTGGCCATTGCCAATGCAGTTCTGTTTCTTTATGTTCAGTTATCATAATTGTTGATTTTAGAGGCACTTTAATAAGCCCTGTGTTAATAAGAGCTTTTTAAACTATTTAATTACCTGATTTCATGCAATCAGCTTCAATCGATTTCGTTTATTATGGTATTTATAAAGGTTAAAAGCACAAGCAATGAGAGTAAGCTCTAAATTTACGTTTTCTAAACCTCTTCTGAACAATCTTTTATAAGATCTGTTCCATTTGATAATGCCAAATGTTCCCTCAGACTGTATGCTTCGATTCATACGAAGCAGAGCTCCATGAACTGACTCAAGATTTTCAATCACTTCTTTATGCATAGATGTTAATTCTCTGTTTAATCTTGCGGTTCTGTTACCTTCTTTTTTCTTGCAACATGCTTCACGATAAGGACAACCTGTACAATCTTCACATTCATAAATTTCTTCGGTTCGTCCATACTTATTTCTTTTGACATGTCGACTATATTTGAATATGAAACGTCTGCCGTTGGGACATACAAGATTTCCATCGGAATCTTTTTTGAAGTTCACAATTCTATATGGGTCTTCACGATAT
>CACXEU010000079.1 GCA_902766735.1 uncultured Lachnospiraceae bacterium | reverse complement strand
TGCATGACTGTCAATCAAACAATTGGCAGGTCTTTCTTTAAATCTGTCTCCCACTAATTTTGATAATTTCATTTCTCTTTCTCCTTGTATAAAAAATTACTGTTCTGAAATTCAGAACAGTAATAGTGTAGTACAATTTCCTTTAAAAATCAATTATTCCTTTTCTACTGATTGTACTCATCCAAAAAGCTATGCTTTTCTCCATCCTTCTGATAACCAATCACAGTACTCAAATTCACATTATGAACACTTTTAAAGATATTGGTTTCAATTACATCAGAAGTTTTCCGGAACTGTTCCACCAATGCCTTCATCTCATCACGCTTGGAGCCCTGCCCGCCACCACAGCTGGCACAGTTTTCCGTAAAGCGACAGGCACACTGGATAAAGTGTAACTGATTATAATCTCTCCATGCCTTAATCGCTTCTTCCTTAATCATATACATTGGTCGAATTAATTCCATTCCTTCAAAGTTTCTACTATGCAGCTTCGGCATCATGGTCTCAATCTTTCCACTGTAAAGCATCCCCATCAGCACTGTCTCAATCATGTCGTCAAAGTGGTGCCCCAAAGCAATCTTATTGCATCCCAATTCCTTCGCATGGGAGTAAAGATAACCTCTTCTCATTCTGGCACATAAGTAGCACGGACTTTTATCTACTGTAGCAACAATATCAAAGATTTCCGTATTGAAGACTGTCAATGGAATTCCAAGGATTTCTGCATTGTCCTGAACGATTTTCCAGTTTTCTTCGTTATATCCCGGATTCATTACAAGAAATACCAATTCAAAATTCATCTTTCCGTGTCTTTGTATTTCCTGAAACAGCTTCGCCATTAGCATGGAGTCTTTCCCACCGGAAATACAGACCGCAATTTTATCCCCTTCCTGAATCAGCTGATATTCGTTAATGGCTTTCGTGAATTTTCTCCAGATTGGCTTCCGGAATTTTTTAATGATGCTTCGTTCAATCTGTTTCGTCTTTTCCTGTTTTTGATCTTCTTCTGCCAGAAAACGACTTAATTGAATTCTAAGAAACGAACGATAACCACCAATAATATTGGCAGCTTCATATCCTGACTCTTCCAACATTTCTACAATTTCTAAACTACGATCTCCGGTATAGCACAAAACATATACCGGCTTCCCTTTTTCAATGGATTGAATTTCATCCGGAAACTCTTCCATGGGAATATTGATGGCATGCTCCATACTTCCCTTGGAAAAATCTTCTCTGTTCCTTACGTCAAGTACAATGACGTCATCTGCTTTTTTCTGTTCTAATTCTTCTATGGTAATTGGATTCATATAATCCTCCCGTGTTTAATTCATATTACAACACTAGGGATTTTGCCACGAATGTTTTTTCCTGTCAAGTTTTTTCACACCGTCGTTAAAATCAAGAAGCTGTTATATACATCCAGCTTTCCATATCCCCATTGGGTGCTTGGGTACACAATATCCCGGTCTCTTCGTGCTCCCCGAATCAAATAATTCTTGATTACATTGGTCTTCATATAAGGTTCATTATCATTCACAATCCCCCACTCTAACATCTGAGCACAACACCCTGCGGTCAATGCCGCAGCCACAGAGGTTCCTGTCCGTCGCACATAGCCTTCTTCTCCAATATCCGCCCCAAAGACATTGACTGCCGGTGCCACCAAATCCGGCTTTACCTCCTCATCTGCGGAGAATCCACGACTGGTGGCAGGGTAGATTGCATTGTTCAAATGATTATACCCTCCTACTGAGATCACATTCTCTGTGGCCGAAGGCTCTGTCAATGTCATTTCCGGCGTGGGTTTTAGGAAATAGACCCCCTCATTGGTAAACTCCCGTAAGTTTCCCCAGATGTTATATTGTCCGGAAAGAATATTGTTCCCGTACACCCGAATGGTCCAAATTCCCGGCGATGGATTCTGAAACCGCATTAAAATAAGCTCTGCACCGGTTCCCGACTCTACTAAGGCATAGTCCACCTGAATTACCGTTTCTTCTATTAAAAAGCGCAGTGTCTCGCTAGCGCCTTTCTTTGCGGGAATCCGCGCGGTGCTCTCCCCAAGAGGCGATACAAAAGCCACAGAGAAAATGTCCGGAGCATTGCCCCACAGTTCCAATACAAATCCTTTCTCATTTTCCCCTACCCGTAGCTCCACATCCTCCATATCATCATTTCTAAGAAGCCCTGAGTAGTGAAGCCGTACATTCCCTTCATTTCCAATACATGTGACCGCGCAGTTTCCTACGTAATTTCCATAGTTCGAGAGCACCTGATCCAGCGGGGTTCCACCACGTCGGGAACCACTACCGGTGCCAAGCCCCAGCAAATATACAATGGGTCTGTTATATTTCTGTTGCAAGCTCCGAAGATACGCTAACGCCAGCATAATGTCATTTTCCTGATACACCGGTTCTTCTCCATCAATCAGGTAATAGTCCTTCAGATATTGTTTTGCCTCCTTCAGTTTAACCATGGCAATGAGGCTCCCTGGTGCTCCCCCTACAAAATCCTGCTGCTCGACTGGTGTCCCACAGGCAACACTTGCCATAAATGTTCCATGTCCATTTTCATCCCGACTGGGCACAATTTCATAAGGATTGTCACTTTCCAACGCCCGATTAATGTCCTCTCTGGTATACTCACTACCAAAATCAAATCCTTCCGGTAAATTACCCGAATTATCGGTCTGATCCCAGATTCCAAGAATTCTGGTCTGCCCTGTCACTGTTTGAAATTCCTGCCGACGATAATCAATCCCCGTATCAATAATTCCCACAATCACATCTCTTCCGGTTAGATTCAGACTGGACTGATTCTGTAACCGTACCGCTCCTGTATCCGCCACCGCTGTGGTGTCCATCAATCCATAAAGTTTAGGAATATTGGCATAGGTGTAATTTTTAAAGTTCATGGTTTCCTGATTAGATTCCACATATAAAATCACATATTTATCATTTACAATCTGCGGACAAAACCCCTCATATGTATTCTTTATTTCCACATTACTGACACTGTGACGCACAATCAAATCCATGACGTTTTCCGACGCAATATATTCTCGGCAATCAGGCATAAAAAAACTCCTGAACATACTTATTTCAGTATATTCAGGAGTTTCTTAAAATATCTATTCTGCCTGCTCCATTAAATCCTGTCCACGCATCCCGATAATCGGAGCCCCTTTTCCTTCCAGATAATCCGCGGTAATCTTAACTGTTCCAATCAAATCATCCTTAGGAATTTCATACATAATGTCTAACATATGCTTTTCCAAAATTGCCCGCAAGGCTCTGGCACCGGTCTTACGCTCCAATGCCTTCTTGGCAATCAGGTGCAGTGCATCCTCTGTAAATTCCAGCTTCACCTCATCTAATTCCAACAGTTTCTGGTATTGTTTTAAAATCGCATTTTTCGGATCGGTCAAAATACGCACCAGCATTTCCTCAGTCAATCCTTCTAAGGTAAATACCATCGGAAGTCTTCCTAAGAATTCCGGAATCATACCAAACTTACGAAGGTCATCCTGCGTCACATTCTGCAAAATATTCGGGTCATTGTCATACTTATCTGACAAGTCTCCCAGAAAACCAATGGCTGCCTGCTTATTCATTCGTTCTTTAATAATATCCTCTAAGTCCGGAAAAGCTCCACCACAAATAAATAGAATGTTTCTGGTATTTACCGTGGCTAATGGCACCATGGCATTCTTACTGGTAGCACCCACCGGAACCTCCACATCACTGCCTTCCAACATTTTGAGAAGTCCCTGCTGTACCGATTCTCCACTGACATCACGACGTCTCTCACTGTCCTTCTTTGCAATCTTGTCAATTTCGTCAATAAAGATAATTCCCGTTTCCGCACGTTCCACGTCATTATCTGCTGCTGCAAGCAATTTTGAAACAACGCTCTCTATGTCATCACCAATGTATCCGGCTTCCGTCAGGGATGTAGCATCTGTAATTGCCAATGGAACATCTAAAAGTCTCGCCAATGTTTTTACCAAATATGTCTTTCCGCAACCGGTTGGTCCAATCATCAGCATATTGGATTTTTCGATTTCAATCTCATCCATGGTGTTTGTCGCCACACGTTTATAATGATTGTACACTGCTACGGACATAACCTTCTTTGCATATTCCTGTCCTATCACATATTCATCCAGTTTTCCCTTAATGATATGTGGTGCCGGAATTTTATTAATGTCCAACATTGGTTTTTCTTTATCTTTTTTACTCTTCTTTTTTAGTTTTTGATTCTGTGGAATATTGTTACGAAATTCTTCCGGTGTCATCATATGTACCCCGGGCATCTTCAATAACTCTTCCAAATCATCCTTGCTAATATTAACCGGCTGCCCCATTCCCATAGAACCAAAGCTGTTAAAGCTTCGTTCCAGACAATCGGCGCAGACACACAAACCGCCCGGCATGTTTACCATCTTCCCGGTTTTACTTTCCGGTCTCCGGCAAACATAACAGATTTTTTCGTATTCATCTTCATTGCCTGTCTCTGTTGATTCTGTATTATTAGAATTTTCTTCTGTTATATTCGCTTCGTCATCTATCACTTCACGTAAATCTTCCATATCTTTTTCGTTGGTATCATTACTCATTTTGTATCTCCTTTTGTATTCCTTCACAAAACTGCTATGATTTTAACATAAATGATGTAAAAGAAAAAGAGTTTACTGCCGGTTCCAGTAATTACCTCTTGCAGTAAACTCTCTTCCAATCTTAGCATTTATTTTCCCAAAACACTCTTATCCCCAAGTGTTACGGTAACTGTTTTATCTTCATAACCATTTCCGTTACTCTTCTTGATAGTAACCTTAACTTTCTCGCCCTTCTTATAATATTCTAGTTTCTTCTGAAGTTCCTTCATAGAAGTAATCTGCTGACCGTCGAATTCTGTAATAATGTCACGTACCGCAATTCCTGCTTTTGCAGCCGGTGAATTATCACTGGTCGAAGTTACAATAACACCGATTGGAATATTGTAAAATTCTGCATCTTCTTCACTAACATCATTTCCGCCAATGCCAAGGTATCCTCTGTCTGCTTCTGCCACCTTCTGACGTGTTTCCATGGTTTCCAGATTTCCAATGATTTCCTTTACCGAAGAAATCGGAATCGCAAATCCCATCCCTTCAATGCTGGCCGAGGTTGCTCCATTGGAAGAATATTTTGCAACATTAATTCCAATGACTTCACCGCTGGAGTTCAATAATGCTCCACCACTGTTTCCACCATTGATAGCTGCATCCGTCTGAAGTAACGTCATAACTCCATTGTCTAATTCTACCTTACGGTCTTTTGCGCTAATGATTCCGGTGGTTACAGACTGTCCATATCCTAAGGCATTTCCAATTGCCACAACACCGTCACCAACCTGTACGGAATCGGAATCTCCGATGCTTGCCACCTTAATATTTGCTGATTTTGGAATATCCTTAACCTTTACTGCTACAACAGCTACGTCGGAAGTAGAATTTGTTCCTTTCACATATCCATCTACTCCTTCGCTGTCTTCACTCATTCCGTTAAACTGGATCTTTAACTTATCTGCGTCTTCTACTACATGATTGTTTGTGACAATTAAAAGTTCTCCATCCGTCTGCTTAATGATAATTCCGGAACCGGCAGCCTGCTGTTCCTGAGTTCCACCACCATTTCCACCGTTTCCAAAATAAAAATCATAAATATCGTAGTAGTCACCGGATTCTACGATTGTAGTACTGGTAATAGCCACAACTGATGGCATGTTCTGTTCCACTACTTCAGAAACATCTGTTACATATAATCCGTCAGCGGATTCGTAAACTTTTGTCTTATCAAAGGTTTCTGCTTCATCCACATTTTCATCCTCATCAGAAATCTCACCTTCCACAGTTTTCTGAATGTGCTTGATTCCATCTTCTGAGGACATAACCCCTGTAAATACAGCCAGTAGCGCTGCGACTAAAAGAGCACCTGACATACCGATGATTACAATCACTGCCACAATAATAATTGGCACCGGACTTTTCTTCTTCGGTGGCTGATTCTGCGGGGAACGATTATATCCCTGATTAAAATTCTGCTGTGTATTCTGATTATTTTGCTGATTGTTTTCGAACCCAGTTCCATTTTCTTGAGAAGTTCCTTCATTCTCATTCTCAACTTTATTTTCTTCGTTTTCGTACATTTGAAGTTCTCCTTTCGTTAATCTGATATTTAGTTTATCCATAAGATGTGTTCATTTTGTGTTTTATCTGTCAAAAAAGAAAGATTTTCATTAGAAAAGGCAACTTATGCCTCACACATAAGTTGCCTGATTTTTTTAATAATATTGACTGTCTCCACCGTCGTCATAGTCCGTATCCGGAACATATTTTTCTGTGGTAGGTTCTTCTACCTCTCCACTATCGGTGTTTCCTTTGTAATTTAATCCGGAACTAAATTCGCCATATCCGGTAAATCCTTCTACATAATTACTGATAGAATTCACCGCTTCGGTCGGTTCATAGTTTTCCTCTCCAAAAAGGAATTTATGAAGTTCCTTAACATTTGCGCTTACCCCTAACGGAATAACATAGCTGGCACCACTAATGGTACCGGTGGTAAGGCTGGATGGGAATCCCTGACTTCCTGCCAATTCAAAATCCATAACAATCGGAAGCATATTAACGATTTCGTCCAAAGAAAAACTAGTGGAAATAATTCTGTTCTTTTTCTTCTTTCCTTTTAGCACTTCCTGCACCATATCCTGTAACTGGGCAACTCCTGCTTTCTTTGCCTTGGCAATCAACTGAGTCATAACAAATCGCTGCCTTGCCGCACGACCAAAGTCATTGCTGATTGCCTCTCCGGTTTTCGGATCATAGAATGTTGCTTTACGGATTCGGCAATAGGTTGTGGCCTGTAATCCATTTAGTGAAATGTTCTTTCCACTATGCTTGATTCCCGGAGAATACTCTCCTGTGGAACTGATAGTACTTCTCAGATGCTGATTTAACTGTGCCACTTCGTCGTCGGTGAGATTTACCTTAATCCCCCCTAAGGAATCAATAATTTTTGCCACACCGGCAAAATTTACTGTCACATAATCTTTAATATCTAAGTCCAGATTCTTATTCATCGTATTAATTGCTGCTTCCGGACCGCCACCTGCATAAGCAGAATTCACCTTGAAATAATTATATAAATTTCCTTCCTTATCATAAATTCCTAACAGGGAATCTCGATAAACGGAAACCATCTTTACCTCCCCGGTGGTATTGTGAACACTGACAATCAGCATAGAATCGCTATTTGAAGCATTCACTTCTCCATGTCTGGAATCAACGCCAAACAAGATAAAATTCGTATATTCTTCAGAGTAATTATATTTTAAGTCATTAGTCTTAATATTTTCTTTTTTAAAGTTTTTATCAAAGACAACATCATTAAAGGAGTCGCTTGCCATTAGGGAAATGATTTTTTGTCCCAATGCTGTGGAAGCCGCCGCCTTAACCACTGCTGTACGTACCCCCGGAATGAACATTACCGCCAGATATAATACAACAACAATTCCTACAATGCTTTCCAAAAAGATCATAAATTTCTTGGCCCGCTTTACCCGTTTTAACTTTTTACTTATTTTACTCTTCGTACTCATCTTTTTCTCCATCATCGGTATTTTCAGACTACTTAGCGATAGCCCTTTGGATTATTTTTCTGCCAGTTCCAGGAATCAGCACACATTTCACGAATTCCATACTGCGCTTCCCATCCCAGTTCTTCTTTTGCCAAAGAAGGATCAGCATAACATTCTGCAATGTCACCTGCTCTTCTCGGAGCAATTTCATATGGAATATCCACGCCACTGGCTTCTTTAAAGTTTTCAACTACCTCTAAAACACTATATCCTTTTCCAGTTCCCAGATTGTAAATTTTTGTTCCCGGATTTTCCTTAATCTTTTCCAATGCCTTCACATGACCAATGGATAAATCCACAACATGAATGTAATCTCTCACACCGGTTCCATCCGGAGTCGGGTAGTCGTTTCCAAATACATTTAATTTTGGAAGCTGTCCTGTAGCGACTTTTGTGATATAAGGCATCAGATTATTTGGAATTCCGTTCGGATCTTCTCCAATAATTCCACTCTTATGTGCTCCAATTGGATTAAAGTAGCGAAGCAGGATTACATTCCATTCCGGATCAGAATGTTGAATATCCATCAGAATCTGTTCCAACATGGATTTTGTCCATCCATAAGGATTGGTACACTGACCTTTCGGGCATTCTTCTGTAATTGGAATCATTTCAGGATCTCCGTAAACAGTTGCGGAAGAACTGAAAATGATATTCTTCACATTATGATTTCTCATCACTTCGCACATTGACAAGGTTCCTGCAATATTATTGGTATAATATTCCAACGGCTTCTGAACGGATTCTCCCACCGCCTTTAAGCCTGCAAAATGAATCACGGCAAAAATATCATTTTCGTCAAAAATCTGATTCATCTTTTCCTTATCTGCAATATCTGCCTCATAAAACTTAATTGCTTTTCCTGTGATTTTTTCTACTCTGTTTAATGATTCCTGACAAGAATTACTAAGATTATCCACAACTACAACGTCATATCCACCTTCCAATAATTCCACACAGGTATGACTTCCAATAAATCCGGCACCACCGGTAACTAAAATGCTGCTCATAAACCCTCCATTATCTTTTCTTGATACTTATTTTTACTAAAACATCGTTGACTGGGGAAATATTGTTCGGGCATCCTACGGTCGCTTTCATATCTTGTGTTCCCTCAGCCACAACGCCACTTAAATCCACACTAACTGAAATGTCTTCTGATTTTAGGTTGTTCAAGTCTCTTTCTTTTCCATAAAATTCAATGCTGATATTTTTCGACAAAACTGTAGCCTCAACGCTGTCATCCACATTGTTTACCGCAACATCTGATTTTTCTATGGTAATACTTTTTGAAACATACTTATCAATTTTTACATCAATGGAAATGATACTTCCACTGGTGATTGTAACTTCCTGTGGTAACATCTTTGAAACATCCACAGTTTTCGTCACATCACTTTCATCCTTAGAGATATCAATCTGTTCTGAAATATCCAGATCTGTTAATCCATCCAGAATTTCTGCATCTCCAATGACCGTAATGTTCTTCTGCTGCATAGTTACTTCAGTAACTTCACAATCCTTCGCCGGTGTTCCAATGTTATCAACCGTTACCGGCAAGATATTCAGAACAACTTCTTTCAGGATACTCACATTAATCCGAACCTTGGAAATGGATAACGTAATGTTATTCTTTTTCAAGCTAATTTTCTTACCAGCTTCATCATATAAGACAATCTTACATTTCTTTCCTTCTACATCTTCATTCAGGTTTTCAATGTCGCAGATTGCCGCAACTTTATCAATTCGGTCCAATACTGACGTTGGTGCATCGATAGTAACCTTATTCGTATAAAGGGAATATTCTCCCAACACATACCCCTCGGCCAGACTTCCATGGAATTCCGGTTCAATCTCAAAATCATTCTCAGTAATCTGTTCCACACCCACTTCAATGGTATGTACAGACTGCTTCACTATGGTAACATCTCTGGAAACCGTAATGTTTTTTGCTTCCACATTGACAGGAATGGAATTCACTTTTGACAAATCCTTCAAGGACGCAGTCGCCTTGAAGTCATCTGCTGTAAGATTCGTCACGACGGAACGCTTTCCCGACACTGTAATGTTTACAGTGTACACAGCCTTTGCACTGTATACCATGTTCTGCTCAGTTAATACTTCTGTATCCGTTACTTCAATCGGTATATTATAAACCGTCACAATCTTCTCCGGATCATTAATATTTACGACTGCGAGCCACACAATGAAAGCAACAATTACTGCTAAGATTTTTATCCCTATATTATTTGTTAGCATCTTTTTCAGATTTGCTATTAGTTTCCTCAATCCGATCTCTTCCTTTCCAGAATCTTCTTGCCTTCTTTTCCTCTTGCTCAACCTGAGTTTTTCTCAGTTCCTTCTTAATAATCGCTGCATCTGCATAACGAATCAACTTTCCTTCTCTCGCGATAGAAATACTTCCAGTTTCTTCTGATACAATAATAACAATGCCGTCTGTCACCTCGCTGATTCCTAATCCCGCACGATGACGGGTTCCTAAGTCTTTGCTCAGGGAAATGCTGTCAGACAACGGAAGATAACAGGTGGCCGCTTTAATTCTATTTGCATCAATGATAACCGCCCCATCATGAAGTGGCGTATTCTTTTCAAAAATATTAATTAACAACTGGCTGGAAATCTTCGCATCCACACGAATTCCTGTTTCCACATATTGCTGCAAATCATGCTCCTGTTGAATCACAATAAGTGCTCCTGTTTTCGCCTTTCCCATTTCCAGTGTTGCACGGGTGATTTCATCAATGGAATGATCATCTAACTGATCTTCATCGCTACTTCCACCAAATTTCAATACTTTAAAAATTACATTTTTCTTTCCTAATTCTTCCAACGCTCTTCGCAACTCCGGCTGAAAGATAATTACAACTGCAATAATTCCTGCACTTAAAGTCTTATTAATCAACCATACAATGGTGGAAAGATTTAATAATCCTGCCACTACCATAATAATAACCAGAAAAGAGATTCCTTTTAATAACGACCATGCTCTGCTTTTTCGAAACCACAAAAAGATATAGTAAAACAGAATCGCAATTAAAATAATTTCAATGATATCGCCAAAATCTAGAACAGGAACCGCAAAATATTTTTTGAAAACATTTTCCATATAACTTCCTATTGCATTCATGAAATCCCCTCCTTTCTATTAAAACGTAAAAGAGAATTATTTTATTTCCCTTTTGACATATGTTTCTTTTTTCTTTGCGCATTAATACGCTTAACATTCATTTCCGGTGCCATAACATTAATCTTCGGTACCGCCTTCACATAATAATAATATTCATCGTCCTCAAACTGTGTATGCTCCGTTCTGGAGTAATCCACAGAGAAAACAAAGAAATGTAAAATATAAGTTAATACCAGGGAAATCACACTTCCTAAAATCAACCATAAATTGGAATAATTGATTTTTAAGACAATGCTTCCCACAAGAATCAATACAAAATCCAACACTCCACCGGTAATGATTGCCAGCATCCATGCATTGTTGATGGATAATCTTCTAGTGAAATAAACTACCAGAATGGTCACAGCAAAAGAAACCATCACAAGATACATTTCTGCATCATGAGCCAAAAGATTTACCACTGCAAAACTTCCTGTGGATTTTCCTTCTCCCAAGGTAATGTTCGATAACACTTCCCTGTTTGCACTAATAATTGTAATAATATAATAAATCAATGTTCCAAAGCTTACGGATACCACTGCTGTCGGGGCAAAAAGTAATCCTGCGGCAATCGGAATCAAATATGGTATCTTTAAGAAAAAGGCCAATGGAACAAGAATTAAGAACAGTCCCTGCTCCGGAGCAAATCGGAAAAAGACTACCATCATAATTACAATCAGCATAAACACAAAGGCAGCCAGTTCCATGGATAACGCAAAAACATCCAATAAGATTACCGACATAATCCCTGTAACAATTAACGCCCATGGAAGGAACGCAAACACGACAGACATTCCTAAGATAATCACCCATGAACTTACGGCATTCTGCACATCAAACTTATAACGAATCGTCGCAAGAGAAATGAACAGAATTAAAAATTTTAATACCGGTCTCATATATACTTCATGCTCTGCATAAAAGTTTTTTAATTTTTCTTTAAATTCCAATAATTTTACCACTGTTTATCCTCCTGTTCCTGTTCTTCTAACTCATCAATAATCGCATCATATTCTAGTTCCTGAATTCTATGTAATGTTTTTAAATCCCCATTGTATTCATTCAGTTTTTTTCTGGTTTGTCTGAACTTATGAGAATAGAAGGCATGACAGAATGTCATATAGACGACCATAACCACCACATATATTAAAAGCAACAAAACAATCAGTCCGGTAAATACTCCCGTGGTAGAAGTAAATGCCAGCAGCTTATCTGCGGCGTATAACACGGTAATCGCCAATCCCATCATGTACGCAATCGTAATGTAAAGAAAGGAACTAATCATCTTTAATGATACATAATCTCCCTTAAAATACTTACTGGTACTAATCTGTGATTTTTGATTTTTCTGCTCGTACAATGATAGCTTTGTCATCAGTATGATTTTTTCATTATTAAGCATAAAAAGACTCCTTATCCTTTCGTCTGGGCACAGATACCCACAATCGTCTTTTATTTTAGCATACCACCTTCCTTCATGCAATAAAAAAGAACGAGCTTATCGGAATCTAAAAGAAACTCTGATAAACTCGTTTTTGTTCTTAAATATATTATTTCGGTTGAATCATTTTTCCCATAAAGAGAACTTCTCCGCTCTGATTATCTACAATCATATAAGCAAATGGTCGGTTCAGCTTCACCGTTTTTCTTTTCACCGACGGGTGCAGCATTGTAGTTGCTTTCGCAATAGCCGCTGTAACAGCAGCTGCTTTTGTGCCTTCCTCGTCCACAATGATTTTACATTTTTGAATTACATCGGAAACATATACATTCTCCGGACAATTAACAAATATTTTTCCCATCGGATTTACCGTAGCGTCAAACATTGTTGGTAATCCATTGGATTTCAGATAGTCATTTAATTTTCCATCATCCGCCCAGTCATAAGTAAATTTCGGCATTTCAACATCTACTTTATATTTTTTTGTTCCGGAATTTAAGAAACTCTCCGGATTCAGACTTTTCACAGTAAATGTTCCTTCTTTTTTCGGAAGCATTGCGATAAAAGAATATTCTTCATTTTTTCCATAAGTTTTTTCAAAACCGATGGCCTGTTTATTTTCAAAATAAACAGATTCTTCGCTGTGCATCATAGGGATTTTTTTCTTCGTTCCGTCAAACTGTGTAAATGTATTAGCATAGGTGTTATGTGCCTCAAACGGAACGGTCCATTCTCCTTTAAATAAAATCGCATTAATAAAAATCGCAACGGTATCGGCTGTAATACCATCTATAATTGTTGGAATCATTTTGTCCGTTTTATCTGATACCCATTGATTAATTGTCTTGACATCATCCTGAATCATTTGGATTCCTTGATTTTCAGATAAATAGGATTTCTTCAGTACATTCTCCAGGTCCGGATGAACCTGATACATCTTTTTGTACCAGAAACTGTTATTGGAACTCAGCATTGAATCTTTTTCTGTATGCTTCATAAACTTCAAAACATCCTGATTATAGTCTTGTTTTGCTTTACCTAGATACGCTTCAATTTCTTTCTGCACTTTGGCATTTGCACCGTTTGCAAGCATCCCTAGAACAATATTTAAGGACATCGGACTTATCAGGATATTTTTTCCCTTGTCCATTCCATCCACCATTTTTTGTGCCTGCTCGAGGTTCGTTCCTGACATATCCACCCAGGCTCTTTCTTTCGATGTAAAATACTTTCCATGTATCACCCGAATCTTTGCCTTATATTTCTTTCCTTTGTATATTGCCGTAATGGTGACTTTTCCTTTTCGCTTTCCTTTTACAACGCCTTTTTTCACTGTGGCAATCTTTTTATTGGAGCTCTTCCATTTCACCTTTTTCGCTTTTGCATGTTTCAGTTTTAATGTTACCTTCTGTCCCAAACGAATGGTTTTCTTCTTGTGATTTAATTTGATTTTTACTGTTTTCTTTGTTGCTGCCTTCACAAAATTATCCTGAGGCATCACCATTGGAGAAGCAACGGTCATTGCCATCACCAAGGCCATCAATACTCCGATTACTTTTGTTCGTTTCATTTTTCATCCTCCTGCTACGTTAAAATAATTTTCGATTTTTTTCGATGTTTACCGATTCTCTTTTTCTTCTTATTGTAATAATACACGGTCACATCGGCACGATATTTACATTTTCCTCTCAGACGGAATTTCTTTTTCATAATACAGTAGAAGCTTTTCTTCGCTTTTCGAAAAGTCCGATAAGTACTCCACTTTCCGTTTTTTTTCATCTGAATTCTTACAACCAATTTCGTTTTTTTCGTTTTATATTTTCCTTCGGAATAAACATAAAGTTTCGCCTGTTTCTTTCCTTTTTTTGAAAGAGAAACCACAGTCACCACCGACTTTGCCACCGCGGAATTCTCACTGGTCACCACCGAATCCTGATTCTTTTTTGGGGGCATGTATCCTGCTGGAATCTTTGTGGTCCCTTCCTTACTTGTTGGAACTTCCGTAGTTTTCTCTTCTGTGATTGGCTCAATGATGGTCCCGGTCTGCTCTTCCGTAGTTTGCTCCTCTGTGGTTTCTTCCAATGTTACCACTTCTTCCATAGTAGCTTCCTCTGCAGAAATTTCCTTCATATTCATCCACCCAATCAGAAAGAAAAGGAGTGAAAAACCTAATAAACTTATTCTTTTATGATTCATATGACTCCACTCCTTCCAATGTACTTATAATCTTTCGAACCATTTCCATAGATGCATCCCTTCCCTGAATGGTGACGATATGATAATACCGGTCATCCACGAAACAGGCTGTAATACTTTCATCATCTTCTGCTATCATTACATCATGTCCCCCAATGATTTCCTGCTTTTGTTTCTTTGATGCAATGTCTGCCACAACCTGCTCCGAAACGTCTCCTTCCACATAGGAAATACTTCCCGTTCCATCCTTTCGTACCAGAATTTCCAGGTGTTCTCCCTTCGGTACACTCATAGTCACTTCATAGTTCTTCGGAATCTCTGCCAGTCTATAGTGCTGTCCGGTCAATTTCTGTTTCGTTTCCGATGCCTTCTCGAAAGACACCTGGGTATAACCGGACTTATTCCCGGTGATCATATTCCAGATGCTTTGCTCAAACACCTTCGCCGAAATCAAATTCAGTGACACCAGACAAACCACCATTGCTGCTGCCGTGGCACAATAACGGACTGCGCGTTCCATAAAGATGCTTCCCCCATATTTTCTTTCCGCCTTCATGTAACGATTCATCCGCCGTTCAAATGATTTGGAAAACCGATGTGGTTCTTTCACTTTCGGCATTCGTTCCATGAAATTTTCATTGTTAAGGGCTAATGCCTCTGATAAAGTCTTCTCACTAATCATTGATTTTCCTTTCCTGAAACTTTCCTACGATTTCAATGCTGTCCCAGCTGTTGTTCCAATAATTTCCGTCCCTGAAACAGCTGCTGCCGCACATTGTTTTCTGACATTCCTACAATCTCCGCAATTTCTTTTCCTGAATACCCCATGACGTATTTTAAAGTCATTAATGATTGATACTTATAAGGCAATGTTTCCAAAGCCATCGCCACTTCGTTTACTGGTACATCACTTCCGTCCTTTGTGTATGTGTCAAAAAAACGAAGTTCCTTCCCATCCTCTTCCACAGAAAGATCTGACTCTGCAATTTCTGCCCGTTTTTTTCTCTTATCATATAATTTCATAGCTTCCCGTTTTGTGATAATCCCAAGAAAATTTTTCGTTGCCGTACTTTCCACTGCTCCGATTTTTTCCATGTTCTTTGCCACACGAATCAATGCTTCCTGCACTGCATCTTCACTATCCTTGGGATGATGTAAGATTTCTTCTGCAATATAGTACATCAGATTTCGGTATTTGTAGTAAAGTTTTTCAAATTTATTCTGTTGTTCTTCTTCCTCTATGAGGGCCATATATAGCGCTATCATATCCACCTCTCATAATATATAATCCGTGGTTTTTCCAAAATGTTATAAAAAAATCAAAAAATCTTTTTTTTATTATAATTTGTCCACAAAAAAAGGTAAAGAACCAAGCGTTCTTCAAAACGACTCAGTTCTTTACCTTTTATTCCATTGCACTTTTCAGTTGGTTCATTGCCTGCTCCAGAATTTTTCTCGGACATGCAATATTGATTCGCTGATAACCAATGCCATCTTCTCCGAAAATAACTCCGCTGTCTAACCATAGTTTCGCTTTGTTGACAATCAAGTCCTCCAACGCTTCCTTGGATAAATTCAGTTCTCTGAAATCCAGCCAGATTAGATAGGTTCCTTCCGGTTCAACCAGCTTCACCTGCGGAAGTTTCTCCCTCAGAAAGTCTCTGACATAATTGAGATTCTCCGCCAAATAAACCTTTAATGCTTCCAGCCATGGTCTTCCTTCCTCGTAGGCTGCCTGACAGGCTACCAATCCCATGGTATTTACCTGACTGTATCCCGCTGCGTCCACCTGTTTTCGAAAGGCTCTCCGTAACGTCTGATTGGAGATAAAGATATTGGAAATCTGTAATCCTGCAAAATTAAAGGTCTTCGTAGGGGAAGTACAAGTCACGGTAATATCTGCGATTTCTTCCGATAGAGATGCAAACACAGTATGTTCATATCCGGAAAAAGTAAAGTCCGCATGGATTTCATCACTGACCACAATCACTCCGTGACGCAGACAAATTTCTCCTATGCGTTTTAACTCTTCTTTCGTCCATACTCTTCCTGCCGGATTATGTGGATTACAAAGCAAGAATAATTTCACATTATGGGTCACAATCTTTTCTTCAAAATCCTCAAAATCTATTTCGTAATGTCCCTGAATATTTTTTAGGGAATTATTGATTAACTTTCGTCCATTGTCTTCAATCACTTCGCTAAACGGGTAATAAACCGGCTGCTGAATGAGAACGCTTTCCCCTTCTTTCGTGTAGGCCTTTACTGCCATCGCCAGGGCAAATACGATTCCCGGGGTCTTAATTAACCAGTTGCGCTTTACTTCCCAGTGATGGTAGGTTTCAAGCCAATGCTTTATCGCATTGAAATATGGTTCCTTACTTTCCGTATATCCGAAAATTCCATGGTCCACTGCATGATGTAGTCGTTCCAGAATTTCCGGTGCCGTCTGAAAATCCATATCTGCCACCCAAAGAGGAAGGGCATCTTCTCTCATGCCGCGTTCCCTGGCAAAATCATATTTCAAACTGTTGGTATTTTTTCTGTCGATTATCTGATCAAAATCATATTTCATTTCTATTCCTCACCATTTAATGCCTGATTCAAGTCTGCAATTAAGTCATCTACACTTTCAATTCCTACAGAAATTCGAAGCAACGTATCCGTAATTCCCAGTTTTTCCCGGATTTCCAGCGGTACGTCTGCATGAGTCTGGGTCATTGGATAAGTAATCAGTGATTCCACGCCACCAAGACTTTCTGCAAAAGCAATCAGCTTTACACGTTCTAAAATTCGTTCTGCTGTTTCCTTACTGTCAACACGGAAAGAAATCATTCCGCCGGCACCACGAGCCTGCTTTTTATTAATTTCATATCCCGGATGTTCCGGAAGTCCTACATAAAATACTTCCTCAATTTTTTCCTGTTCCTTCATCCATTGAGCTATTTTCATTGCATTTTCTGAAGATTTTTCCATACGCACTCCCAACGTTTTAATTCCACGAATTAACAGAAAGCTGTCAAATGGAGATAAATTACTTCCGGTCGTCTTATATAAGAAACGCAATTTGTTTGCCACATATTCATTATTTGTGGAGAAAAATCCTGCCAGCGTATCATTGTGGCCACCCAAATATTTTGTTCCACTGTGAATGACCGCATCGGCTCCCAATTTTAACGGATTCTGAAAATACGGTGTTAAAAAAGTATTGTCCACCGCTACATAAATATTGTGTTCTTTCGCCAGCTTGATTACCGCTTCTAAGTCTGTTACCTTCATTGTCGGATTACTTGGTGTCTCAATATAAAACGCTGCTGTATTCGGTTTGATTGCCGCCTTAATTTGTTCGATATCCGAAGTGTCTACATAAGAAAAATCCAATCCATGAGTTTTTCCAACAGAATCAAACAATCGAACCGATCCGCCATATAAATCATCGGTACAAATAATGTGATCTCCTAAATCAAATAATTCCATACACAATCTGATGGCTGCCATTCCGCTGGAACAGGCTACCGTATCAATGGCGCCTTCCAAAGAAGAAACCAGTCGTTCTAACTCGTCCCGGGTAGGATTACTTTCTCTTGTATAATTGTGTCCTGTTGTTTCCCCGATTCCCGGATGTGAAAAAGTCGCCGTCTGAAAGATTGGCACGGATAAAGCTCCAAATGGATGCTCCTCCTGTGTTTCTTCTCCGTGAATACATCGTGTTTCAATATCGTATGCCATAAGTCTCTCCTTTATAATTGTGAATAATTCTGAAAAATAAATCTCATGTTTTCTTCGCTGTCAATATATTCATTTCCATGATTTTTTCCGGTAAACACCAATTTCCCGTTTTTGTATGCCAAAAGCCGGGTGAATGGAACATTTTTCCAGTGTTCTCCGGTCAATGGTTCCGTGGAAAAAAAAACCGCTCCTTCCTTTTCCAGATAATAGAGTGAATCCTTATAATTGGTGTGAACATACATATACTCCCCATCATAAATCATAAAATTCAGTTTATTACCCTTTGACATATTTCCAATCAGGCAATCAATAATTTCAAATCGTTCTCGACCGCTTAATCGTTTATCCTCTGTTTCTGTCCGATTAATTTTATCAATCATATATAGTAAAACTCTCTCGCTGTCCGTGGTTCCTTCTTGAATTCCGATAAACTTAGACAATGGTTCAAAGTCAAAAATTGTCCCATTATGGATGACTGTCCAACGTCGCCCCGTTGCATCCTTTCCACTTAAAGGATGACAATTGCTATACTCTTCATTTCCAATAGTAGCAAAACGAATGTGTCCAAACACATTTTGAGACAAAACCGGCTGCTTCAGACGTTCTTTTAAGTAGTTACTTTTTGTGGCCTGAATCGGTTCTTTTTCAATCATTGCCTCATTGCCATCCATACAGGCAAGTCCCCATCCATTGGGATTTTTCGGACTATGTTTAAAAACAGTCTTTAAATATTCATTGATTTCATATTCAGTTTCTGCGCTGTAACCAAACAATTCACACATTTTTCATTCCTGCTTTTCCATTATTTTTCCAAAACCCTTTTTGCATAAGCTCTTGATTTTTCCAGACCATGATTCACATAGCCACCTTCAAAAGCACGCATAATTTTCTTTGCATAACGTTCTTCTTCATTGAGTACCTTAGTTTTCTGATATGCCAGAACTGATTCTGTTTCCGGGTTTCCGAAAGGACGGAAAAAGTTTTCCATATCCTCTAAGATTTTCCAGGTCAATTTTCGAATGTTCTTCCTTTGATCCCACCCGGTTTCGATTTCTATCTTTTTATCATCAAACTTTGCTGCTTCCTTAATATTCTTGATGGACATCACCTGCTCAAAATCTGCAAGAGTCTCATATTCCAATGCATTTAAGTAAACTAGAAGCAGATGCAGGAAATGAATATCTTCCTTCTGAATTCCAATATCCGCCAAAGGATTTAGATCAATGTTTCGAAGTTCAATATGATTGACACCGGATTCCTTTAGATTCTGCAGAGAATTCTCCCCTAATGGCTTCAGTCTTACCGGATAGTACAACTCTCCTACCGCTCTTAACTGCCCCTGATCCACATATTCCTGCACACTATCTGTATAAGAGTTTAAATCCGAATAGTCCAGAATCGGAACAAACTGATTCCAATATCCGATTTCACTGCACCGACCGGATGCATAAGGACTTAAGACGTCCGTCCCGATTTTTTCATAGTCCAAAAACGAACCATCCATTAGCGGACTGGCTGCTGTCAGATATACAATAAGCCAACCGTAGCGAACCACCTTTTGTGCCAGTTCCAGATATAATGCATCCTTAAAAGTCTTAAAATCTTCCTCCCCACTGTCATGGAATGCCTGCTCCAGATATCGCTTGGAAAAAGAAAAATTAAAATGAATCCCGGAATACAGCATTTTCCTTCTACCATATTTTTTGGAAAGATATTCCCGATATCGTTCCTTTGTTTTTAAGTGACCATGGAATTTTGCAATGGGGATGTCCTCCTCACTTTTCACGAACGGAGGATTGGAAAAATTCCAAATATATTCCCTACCGGATTCCAGATGGTACAGGCGTTCCACTGCCAGATTATGTAAACTTTTCAATTCATCATATACATCATCCACGCTGTCATTGACTCCGGTAATGATTTCAATCTGATTTTCACAAAAATCCCGATCAATCTGAACCAGATCATCGAAGGGATGAGGGGTATGAGACAAAAAGCCTTCCCTGTCAACACGAAGGCTTTCCTTTTCCAGACCAAATTGCCCTTCTAAAAGATGTTCATTAATTAACTGTTTCCGAACTTCCATACCAAAACTCCTGTCAATTATTTATGCTGAAAGAGAACTTTAAATAACCTTTTAAAGTTCTCTATAAAATGAATGGTAATTTATTTTATCTCTTAGATATAATACATCTGCTCATTGAATTCATTGTTGCTCTTATAATCATTCACTAAATCATCCAATGTGATATTTAAAAGAATCGCATCCATCTCTTCATTGACCTTATCAATGATTCTTGTTTGAAGCGTAATTGCAATTGCAGGATTCTCACTGTTTTTTGTTCCTTCCTCACTGTCAATATGATACGTTCCATCCAATGCCTCAATGATTTCTGCCACTGTGATACTCTTCGACGGTTTATTCAGCAGATATCCTCCCTGAGCTCCTTTAATACTTTTTATAATACCTACTCTTCTGAGACCGGCAAAAACCTGCTCTAAATACTGTAAGGAAATTCCATTTCGTTCCGCAATATGGCTTAATGCAACATGTCCATCCTTCGAATTGATTGCTAAATCAATTAACGCTGTGATTCCATATCTGCTTTTCTTTGATATTTTCATTGTCTTCTCCTTTTCCGTCCATAATTCCTATATACTTAGTAGGTATTATAAAATGTTATCTCCTACTTGTCAACTAGGATTTGATTTTTTCTGCAATTCTTCCACTTAATAAGGTAAGAATTCCAGCTGCAAACAATCCTGTCAAAAGAAGAAGTCCTGGGATTAATCCCTGGTTTTCTCCGGTAAATCCTACTGTCAATGCACTCAAGAAAGTATCCGCTACTTTTTCGCCCACCTGAATGTTCTTTGTCGCAATTACACTACCCTGGTATTTCAATACAATTTCATGGTTTCCTGCCGGAAGAGTTTCCGGAATGGATACCTGCGATTCAAAACTTCCATCCTCTAATGTATTCGCATATCCTAAATGAATATGATTATTTGAATGAATTTCAATTTCAATGCCTTCGATGTTTCCTTCAAAATCTGCTCCGGATACAATCAGCTTACTTCCTGCATGAATAATACTTCCGTCTGCCTCATTGATGTCAAAGGATCCCACAGCAATTTCGCTTTCTTCATTCTGTTCTGTCTCTTCTGCCACGTCCTGTTCTTTGTTTCCCTTCTGTTTCAAATCCTCCTTTGTCACTGCAGCTTTTTTATGTTTTTTCTTATGTTTCTTTTTTGTCTCTGTGGTTTCTTCGGTTGTTTCCTCTGTAGTCACTGTCTCTTTTTCTTCTGTTTTTTTCGAAGGTTCCACCTTTTCTTTTTTTGGCGTACTTTTTTTTGCAGTACTGTTCTTTTTCACGGAAGAAGACTGCTTAGAAGAAGTATTCTGATTACCACTGTTGCTGCTGTTTTCTTTTACAGTGTTTTTTCCTGCTGCACTACTCTTTGTTTCAGAAGAACTTCCGGATTTTTCCTTTGGTTCTTCCTTTTTACTGTGAGCATCCTGATATGCTTTTACACTTTTATAAATGGTTGAGTGGTCCCAGTCCCCCGGAATTGCTTCTCCCTTTGTGGAGTCAAATCCAATCCAAGGAACCGGATTTCCCGTATGGTCATCATAACCGTCTAAATCACAATCCTCGATTTCTGCAGCCTGTATCGTTTTCACATAGATTGGTTGTGTAATAACCAGAGAAGAAACCAAGGCAAAACTAACTAAAATATTTTTTATGAATCTGTTATTCTTTCTCATTTCTAATACTCCTTTCTATGCTGTTGCCGTTTCTTTCGAAGACTGTACGGTTCCTGATTGTTCAAAAACTGTATCATCCAGTTTGTCTTCCTGTCGTCCCACAATGGTTGCCGAAACAATTGCGCCTGTAATATTGGTGGCAGTCCTTCCGGTATCAGCCAATGCTGAAATTGGGATTGTTAGTACAATAATTTCCAATGGAAGCCCCAACACGGTTAAGACACTTGCTGTAGTGATTGTTGCTGTTCCAGGTACTCCGGCAGTCCCCAGCGAAACGAATAATGCCACAACAATCAGTAACAAGTAGTTTCCAAGTCCGTAATGAAGCTGCAATCCGTTAATTCCGTAAACTGCCAGAAGTACCGGCCAGATTCCTGCACAGCCAGGCATTCCAATGGTTGTCCCAAGAGGAGTAGTTACATTGGCAACACTTCCATCTACTCCAATCTTATCTGTCAGGATTTCTGTTGCCACCGGCAAAGTTCCTGCACTGGACTGAGTAGAGAATGCAATGACCTGGGCCGGAATAATCTTCTTAAAAAACTTCACCGGATTTAATTTCGCAAAGACGGAAATCAATACTCCATTAATAAACCAGATGTCTATGATAAATGCGATAAAGGAAACAAGCAATAATACCAGTAAAGACCAGATGATTCCTGATTTACTTAATCCATTTCCAATACTTGTTGCAATCAGGGAAAGTACTGCATACGGTGTTAAGCCGATGATGAAATCCAATGCCTTGAAAATAATTTCCTTGAATGCTTCAATAAAATCCTTAAACGGCTTCACCTTTTCCGGAGTCTTGTTTGCAACCAGAACATAAGATACTGCAATTAAAAGTGCAAACAGAATGACTGGAATAGTGTTTTCCTCAGAGATATCCGATATCACGTTTCTTGGGAAGAATCCAATCAGCACCTCAGAAAAAGATGTTACCTTTGCCTGGAATGTGCTGGCATCAATCCCGTCCAGAGATAGATAGGAGTTTCTTCCAATTCCAAAAGTCAGTCCTAATCCCAACGCCAGGATGATGGACAATAATGTTGTGGATAATAATGTAATAATGGAACGAAGTCCGATTCCCTTTAACTGTGCTGTATTGGATAAAGATGTGATGCTGCTGATAATCGCCACAATAATCAGTGGCGTTACCAGTGCATTTAATACGCTAACGTATATTTTTCCTATCGGTGTGATCCATGTGGTGTGTCCGCTAAAAATTGCTCCCACGATTACACCTGCCACTAAAGTTCCTAAGGTCAAGATTGTAAAATCAACCTTGTTTTTCAAATAATAGATTCCTACAAACAGTGCCAGCACTACCACCAGTGCCGCTACTGATAACCAATCAATACCACTCACCTAAACCATCTCCTTTATTTAATCTTTACTGCTTTCAAAGAAGACCAATCGCTATACTGATACTTCTTTCCATTCTTTACATAAGCGCGAACCTTGACAAACAGTTTCTTTTGATTCTTCAATTTCTTAGAAGTAATTGTTACACGTACCTTATTGATTTTCTTACTTACTAATGCTTTCTTTGCCTTCTTACTTTTGAAAATCTGAATCTGATATCCCGATACTCCGGCAACTTTTTTCAACTGGATGCTAAGTTTTTTCGCTGATTTCTTTTTTGTTGCCTTCTTAACGGCAGACTTCTTTACTGCCCCATTTTTTACAGTAGTTTCTTCCTTTGAAGTAGCCTCTGTCGTTCCAGTAGTCTCTTCACCAGAAGTTGTTGTTTCCTGTTCATTTGTCTGCTGTCCGATTTCCTTGTCTCCTAATACTGCGCTTAATTCCTTGACAGCTTCAGCTGCAAAATCCACGATGCTTAATCCATCTCTTTTTGATGTGGAAGCCTTTGCTTCCTCTGTTCCAAGAACCCATGCAAGTTCTAACATATATTCTGTATAAGTTCCTTCGGTTCCTTCTGTCTTGTTTGCATGTAACCACTGCTTGTTTACTTTCGGCTGTACATCTTTGTCGTATCCGATTAAGAATGGAAGCTGAAGACGAATGGCACTTGTTACGGTTCCTGCTTCTGCAGTTTCCCAAGGTTTTACAGATGTAATCGTTCCTTCCAAATCACCATTTGGATAATATGCAATGCTGTTGTTCTGCTTAGAGTTGTTTTCTGTCTGGAAGTCTCCTAATAATTTTGCAAGTTCTCCGTAAAGATAACTAATGTTGTTATTTCCATTCACGTTGGCATTGTTTCTGGTATTAAATGCGCTATTGGTTCCCACTACTTTATTCACGTCTGTTTCATCAAATGTCAGCTGATTTCCAAGAGTTGTGTCATATACGTAAACAGTCTGGATTCCGTTAGCTTTCGCCTTTCTTGCCACAGAGCCAATGATTGCCTGAGTATTATGGCACCAAGAAGTTCCAAAGAAGATGTATTTCTGTCCCGGTGACTGTAACAGGTTAATTAATTCATTAAAGTTTACCTGGTGAAGTGGGAAGTCTGCTTCGTCATCCTTTGTGAAGATTTCCACTGCCGCTCCCAATCTGTTTTCAGAACGGTCCTGTCTCTGTTCTACATAAGAGGCTGATCGGTTATAATTTCTACTGAAGAATTCATAATCACTTCGTACAGATGCCTGTACGACGTTTCCTTCTTTATCTTTAAAGACCTTTGCGATTTCTTCTTTCTCATTCTTTGGTCCCGGAGCTTTCAGTCCGCTTTTCTTTGCATAAAATCCGGTGATTTTCTTCACGCCACCTTTATTTTCGTAAGCAAAGAGTAATGTGTCTTCTCCTTTGAAATTATTGATTTCCGGATTTTCCGGAAGTGCTTCTTTAATTCTGGTCCATAATTCAGATACCGATTTATTGTTTCCCTTAAATACTGTATCCTGATCTGTGATATCAATCTGATATCCATCCACATATGGATCAAAATGATAAATCTTTGTGATTCCGTTTTCCTTAGCCTGCTCATTAATTGTTGCGAGTACCGATTGAGTCGTGCTATGTTCCGGACCACCAAATACAATGTAATAGTTTCCTTCACTTGCTAAAATATCAAGTAATCGTTCCTGGGTTACCGATTCGAAAACATGTCCTGTTTCCACTCCATCGTAGGAGTCTGCAATGTAATCTCCTGTGGTTCCTCCTTCAACAGGAGTCCATGGGTAAGTCACTTCAATTTTCTTAATTGGTGCTTCCTCTCCTGCCTGAGTTGTTATATTGCTTAAAAAAGTTGTTGTAAGTAATGCTGCGGATAATGTTACCGCAATGGCTTTCTTTGTTAATTTTCTCATTTATCTTTCCTCCAAATATTTTTCTTTTTATTTCCTAAGTTCTTTTCTAACAACATCGTATGCTGCAACAGAATTTCTCTGGTGTATTATGAAAAAGAAAAATCATGGACTTACGATATTTTTCTTTCATTTAACTAAATCCTTTCCCAATCCCCGAAACTGCTACGCTTGTTTCGGAATTTTCCTCAACTTGTACAAAAAAATAAGGAGCTTTCCATGAAAGCTCCTTAACGCACAAACAGATATTATTCTCTCTCAGATTCCATATACGCCCCTTCGCCGTCCGGCAGGGGTAAGAAGCATCTCATGAAATTTTTTCACACGACAACAAGCCATGTAACAACACTGATACATAGCTGAACACATACAACACATGTTTTTGTTAGTCGCATAAATTCCAAATTTCATTGTTTCGCTCTCCTTGTCATATATTTCCTATCGGGATAGTAGGTATTATAGCATTCCCTTTTTTTACTGTCAACACTTTTTTCTATAAATTTTTAATTCCTTCGCAAATTCTTCTGGCAACCCTTGGATTATTCATGGTATACAAGTGAATTCCATCAATGTCGTTTGCCAGTAAATCCACAATTTGGCTGGTAGCATATGACATTCCCGCATCAAACAATGCTTCCTTATTACTCTCGTATTTACTAATGATTTTCTGGAAACGGATTGGCAGGGATGCGCCACACATAGTAATCATTCTCTTGATTTGAGCTGCATTAATTACCGGCATGATTCCCGGAATAACAGGGACATTGATTTCCGCGATTCTACAGTCATCCACAAAACGATAAAATTCATTATTGTCGAAAAACAGCTGGGATAACAATACTTCTGCTCCGGCATCTACTTTTCCTTTCAGGTTTCTCATTTCACTGACACGATTTTCGGATTCCGGATGGCATTCCGGATAGCAGGCTCCTGCCAGGCAGAAGTTTCCTTTCGTTCTCATATAAGAAATCAGATCCGATGCATGATGAAAGTCATTCTTTTCCGGAAGGTTTGGATTACGGTCTCCTCGTAATGCCAGGATATTTTGAATCCCTTCTGCTTCCAGAACTTTGGCAAATTCATCAATCTCTGTTTTTTCATAACTTAAGCAGGTCAGATGAACCACCGGTTCAATATGATATTCTTCTTTGATTTTCTTTGCCAGTTCGATGGTTCGGTTGCAATTAGAACCGCCACCTGCCCCAAAGGTCACACTAATGAAATCCGGATTCAGCTCACTGAGTACCGATAATGTTTCATCAATATTTTTTAATTGTTCATCCTTCTTTGGTGGAAAAATTTCAAAGGACAGGCTTCTTCCTTTTTTCTTATATACATCTGAAATTAACATATTACTTCCTCTCTCTACAGAGCGGAGAAGCCCGCCCTGTTCTTTAATATTGTTCTCTTAATATTTTTGCTGCCTGAACTAAGTTCTTAAGGCTGGCTTCCGTTTCCGGAATTCCTCTTGTCTTTAATCCACAATCTGGATTAACCCAAAGCTTGTTCACCTCGATTTTCTCAAGCATTGTTTTCAGAGCTTCCACAATTTCCTCCACAGAAGGAACGCGCGGGGAATGAATGTCGTAAACCCCCGGTCCCACCTCTGTTTCAAAATTGCTTTCCTGAATGGCATCCAGAATGGTCAGTTTCGACCGGGATGCTTCAAAGGAAATAACATCTGCATCCATATTGTCGATGTCGTGAATGATTTCATTGAATTCGCTGTAACACATATGGGTGTGAATCTGTGTTTCCGGTTTCACACCGCTGTGACATAACCGAAATGCCGGAATCGCCCAGTCCAGATACTCGCTGTACCAATCGCTTTTACGAATCGGAAGTTTTTCCTTTAAGGCTGCCTCATCAATCTGAATGATTTTAATTCCTGCCTTTTCCAAATCCAGTACCTCACTGCGAATGGCAATTCCAATCTGATATGCCATATCCTTCAGGGAAATATCTTCTCGTGGGAAGGACCAGTTCAGAATTGTTACCGGTCCGGTTAACATTCCCTTCACCGGCTTATCCGTAAGGCTCTGCGCGTATTCCAAATATGCAGTGGTAATCGGTTTGCTTCGCTTCACATCTCCAAAGATAATTGGTGGCTTCACGCAACGGGTTCCATAGGACTGTACCCACGCCTTTTCCGTAAACACATAGCCTTCCAGATTTTCTCCAAAAAATTCCACCATGTCATTACGTTCATACTCTCCATGTACTAAAACATCAATTCCCAGTTCTTCCTGTTTTACAATACAATCCTTGATAAACTCATAGACCCGATTGTCATAAGCGCTCTTATCAATCTCCCCTTTTCTGTACGCAGTTCTGTTTTTCTTCACCTCAATGGTCTGTGGGAAGGAACCAATCGTCGTGGTTGGAAACAGCGGAAGCTTCAATGCTTCTTTCTGAAGTTGCTGTCTTTCCTTTCGAAGCGGAAGTCTGACGAAATCTTCCTCCTTTAAGTCCGCTACCTGCTGCTTCACCTCATCATTCTGATACAGTCTTTCTTTTGCAAACAAATCCTTGTTTTCCAGATATTCCTTTTCCACTTTATAATCATCAGTTTCCGTTAAAACGCTCAATTCCTTAAGTTCCTGCAATTTTTCCAGAGCAAACGCGAAGTACTGCTCCACTTCCGGTTCCAAGGAAGTCTCATTCTGCAATGTATACGGAACGTGGAGTAGTGAGCAGGATGTGGATAATACGATTTCTTCAGCATAAGCCTTTAACTCGTCCAGCGTACCAAGCACTGTTTCATAATTACTTTTCCAAATGTTCTTTCCATTAACCAATCCTGCAAACAGAACTTTATTCTTTGGAAATCCATATTTCTGAACCAGGGAAAGACTCTGTTTTCCTTCCACAAAGTCCAATCCAATTCCATCAAAATCCAGGGTGACAATTTCTTTGTAATAATCTCTGATATCGCCAAAGTAAGTCTGTAATAAAACTTTAGTAATTCCCTTTGCCGCTAAAATCTCCTGATAGAGTCTACGGAATAATTCGAAATCCTCCGGGCGCAAATCCTGAACCAATGCCGGTTCGTCAAACTGAATCCATTCCGCACCTAAGTATTCTAATTTCTTGAGAGCTGCTACGTAAGCCTTTGTCAAATCTCCCGCAAAGTCCTCCGCTTTCTTTGTTCCCTGATACTTCGCCAGTTTCAAGAAGGTAAACGGTCCTACTAACACCGGCTTTGTCTGAATTCCAAATTGTTTTGCCTCCTGATATTCCAGGAAGGGCTTTTCTCCAACCAGTTTAATTTCTGTATCGTCACTAATTTCCGGAACCAAATAATGATAATTGGTATTAAACCATTTCTTCATTGCCAGTGCTGATACATCACCGGCTTCTCCCTGATATCCTCTCGCCATTGCAAAATATGTATCTGTTTCACCCAGTTGCAACTGCTGATACTTCTTCGGAATCACATTCAACAGCACTGCCGTATCCAGCAATCCGTCATAAAAAGAAAAATCATTCGAAGGAATCCAATGAATTCCTGCGGACTTCTGAAATTTCCAATGTTCTACTCGAAGGTCTTTTGCCACCTGCTGCAGTTCCTGCTCATTTACTTCGCCACGGAAGTATTTTTCTGATATAAATTTTAACTCTCTCAGTTTTCCGACTCTTGGAAAACCAACTACGGTATTGTTCATAAATAGCCTCCTTTTTATTCCTACTTTTCCAGTGGGTTTTATCTGTGATTAGTATAATTGGCTTTCTGCTATTTGAAAAATACATAAAAATAGAGGTTTGAAATAGTTTTAAACTATTTCAAACCTCTGTTTCTTATCCACTGTTTATGTTTCCTAAGCGATGGAATCTTTTACAAGGGATACAACGTCACTATTTTTTTCTTTTATAACCGGATCCGCTTCCATCTCAGCAATGGTCATCCAGCGATACTTTGTTTGTCCAACCATAAAGTCCTTATCCTGTATTTCTTCCGGAAAATCAGAAATATTCGCTTGATATAATTTATGCGAGTAAACTTTTTGAATTTGATCAGGAATTGAAAATTTAGGTTGAACCTTTTCTGTAATGTATTGTAGAGTAATATCTTCTTCCTTGATGTGAAGGGAATTCGATAATTTACTTACGATAAATTTTTCGTTATCCTCTTCCTTCGTTTTAAAATTTGGAAAGAACCAACACTTCCATGATTGGTCATAATAAACCAAAAAGCGATTCGGGTATTCCTCATAATCATCTTTTATAGCCACTAAAGAAAAATAATGTTTAATCTGATTCATATTCGTAATGTCCTCATATAACATTTCATAGTCATATTTGTTTCTTATTCGCTTTATTATCTGAACCGTTAGCACAAATAAAAAAACTATTGCTACCACATTTGCAATTGTCTGCAAGGTCGAAGGTTGTAGCCCAAATGCACCATGAAAATCAGAACAAAAAAGTGAAACAATATATGTAACCACAGCAAGTAATTCGGCCCACAAATCGCTACTATTTCCGATTTGTTCTTTTCTCTTTAGCAATAGATTCTCTAGTTTCGTTTCATCTAATAAAATATTCATTTCATCCCCCCTTATTCTGTTATTATAAAGTAAATAGGGGGCTTTTACAAGTAATCTTTAGATGTGTTTTTTCAGTGCTTCCATATACACTTTTCCATATCGGCTAAGCACTGCATTCTTCTGTGTAATCACTCCGATACGCATATATTCTTCTACCTTCAGTGGCTTTGCAATGATGTTCTCACCGTTTAATTCCTTACTGATTACACCGGAGCTGACCGTATATCCGTCCAGTCCGATTAGTAAATTAAATAAAGTGGCCCGGTCCCGAACCTTAATATTTTTCTTACGATCCAGCGTGCTAAGAATTTCCTCGGAAAAATAGAAGGAATTATAGTCTCCCTGTTCAAAAGAAAGATATGGATAATCCTCCAGATCTTCTAAGGTCAAT
>CACXEU010000078.1 GCA_902766735.1 uncultured Lachnospiraceae bacterium | reverse complement strand
TTCTTTAAGTCATAACTATATTTAGCCATAAAAATACCGACCTCCCATCGTTAGATTTTTAGGTCTAACTTTTGGGGGTCGGTACATAACGCAGAGTGCTCTCATCATTCATCGGGTAGTCCACCTTCAAAAAGGTGTAAACGGGGTGTAAATTCGTTTGATAAATCTTCAAAGTGCCGTATTTTCAAGGCTTACCGCTTTACTAAAATCTTTTGCCCCAGCAGAAGAACAGTACTTTTATCATTGTTTCTCTCCCAATATCATGTTTCCTATTGTTTTCTAACTCTCCAGCATATAGTAGCGCAGTTTTGTCTTATTCTATGCGTCTCCGTTTGGTTAGCAAGATTTTCTCTATAAATAATTCAACATTTCTTCTAAACTATCAACGATAATTCCCGGCTTATATTTAATCAACTCCGGATTTCCATGCGAAAAACTACCTTGTTTCACCCATATTGTGTTCAT
Source organism: uncultured Lachnospiraceae bacterium (assembly GCA_902766735.1). GTDB lineage: Bacteria > Bacillota > Clostridia > Lachnospirales > Lachnospiraceae > Eubacterium_G. The sequence goes on along the minus strand of CACXEU010000078.1, from coordinate 2,009 downwards.
CCCCAACATGGCAGCCGGTTCTATATCATTATCAAGTCTGTCCCCAATCATATAGGACTCTTCCGGCATACATCCAGCTTCAGCAATCGCCAATTTAAAAATCTGTAAGTCCGGTTTACTTACTCCTACTTCGGCCGAGGAAATAATAATGTCAAAATAATCCCTTATTCCGTAATCTGTTAATCTCTGTTCTGTTCCTAATTTCTGATTTGCAATAATCCCTAAATGATATTTCTTTTTCAAAATTTCCAAAACCTTTGGAGTATCAACATACAATTTTTCTAAGTAACTCGGCCATTTGAGTGTCTCTAGCCCAAACTCCTTTGCTGCATCTTTATAAGGCAGACGATTCTCTTTTGAAAGTTCTATCATTCTCTTTTCCAAAACATCTCTTGCAGGAGCGTTTGGTTGTTTCAATAATTCCTGCGTTCTATATTCCGCACAATCACTTTCATCAATTAATGTGGAACCCAAGTCGAAAAATAGCCATTTAATTTCTTGATTCATTTGTTTCAATCTCCCAATCGTTAATCATTCCTTCTCTGACCATCCAAAGAATCTTGCCTGCTTCGCTATAACACCTTTCCCTACCCTTATCATTTGTAGCCCAAGTGTTTCTATTGCTGGAATTATCATCACCTGGAAACATCACAAGCCTGACTTTGTCGTTTTCAAATACTTTTTCAGCAATACAAAAACTTCTTCGCATATGATACGTTGTTGTAGCAATTCCTATTGTCTTGCCACTTTTTAACAAATCATGTTTTATTAACAATGCTCTTGAAAAACTAAAATTCTCATAAGTATTACTTGCGCTGTTTTCTACCATAATATCCCTTGGATTTACCCCCATCTGAATTGCTTTATCTTTGAGAACTTCCCCTTCATTTATCATATTTCCATTAATATTTCTTGTATAGCCCGAAGTAATAATCTTTTTTACTTTTCCATTTTTATACGCTTCCACAACTGGTGGTAATCTATATAGATGTGCTTTAGAAGAACCTAAAACAATCGCCACATCTACTGTTTCTTTGTATTGTTCTACACCTTCAAATAGAATTGTATCTACTAACTTGTCTGTTAGTTCATCATTTTGTAATTCTGATATTTTCATATTCAATACTCCATACCTTAAACCCTCTCATCTGTCACAATATGTTCTATACCACTATATTCAGATTGCAAAAAATCCTTCATAAACGTAGGAAATGCTTTATGCTTATCTAAATCTTCAATTGGAATCCAGTGCATAGTTTCTCTAACTCCCTGAGAGTAACTATCGCTATTAAGCTGTTTTGTTCCTCTAGGTTTCATAAAAAAATAGAATGACACTTCGTGACAATCCATGCCTTTCAATGTGCCCATATTTTCATTAAAGAAATTCTCATGTATTACTGCAAGACGTTCAACTTCATAGTGCACTCCCGTCTCCTCATAGACTTCTCTTTTCACTGCATCCTCAGCAGTCTCCCCCATATGAACTCCTCCACCTATGGAATAGTAATAATCATCTATCTCATTTCCGGCAAAAAGCACACAACCTTCTTCAACAATTATCGCCGCAGCGCGATATCTGAACCATTTTTTATCTTTTGTAATTCCACAATCGTATTTCATAATAGCCCTCTTTCTTTCCAAATATTCTCAATGATTATTCTATCCCTCTCCCATAAGTCAACTGGCAATTCGCCCACGCCATAAAACTTCAGGTCATCAACTTCACCCTCTTGATTTTTCAGAATACCCTCGTACGAATCGCAAAAATAATTGATATCCACAGCATACACTTCATCACCATTTGGGTATATAAAATGACATTTCTCTCCGGCTTCCACATTAATAAAGTGTAAGTCTTTTGCAATTAATCCTGTTTCTTCAAATAATTCACGCTTAGCAGCCTCTTCCGGTGTTTCTCCCAGTTCCATGCTTCCACCCGGTACACAATATGTGCCGTCATCCGTTCTTTTTTCAAGAAGAACTCTTCCTTGAGCATCAAAAAGAAACAC
>CACXEU010000077.1 GCA_902766735.1 uncultured Lachnospiraceae bacterium | reverse complement strand
CCTACCAGAAGTCATAAGGATACATCTGTATTGGATACTCCGGTTTATGATAAGGGAAGCATTTACGTATGTAAGAATAAGATTGCAAAACCTACCGTATTTATTCCGGTATTCCCTGGAACAAACTGTGAATATGATACAGCAAAAGCCTTTGAAAAGGCTGGAGCCAATGTAATTACGAAGGTATTTAAGAACCTTACACCGGAAGATATCAGAGATTCTGTAAACATCTTTGAAGATGCTATTTCACAGGCTCAGATTATTATGTTCCCAGGTGGATTCAGTGCCGGTGATGAACCGGATGGTTCTGCAAAATTCTTTGCGACAGCATTCAGAAATGCAAAGATTGAGGAAGCAGTACATAAGTTATTAAATGAAAGAGATGGTTTGGCATTAGGTATCTGTAACGGATTCCAGGCATTAATCAAATTAGGATTAGTACCAAACGGACAGATTACAGGTCAGACAAATCAGTCTCCAACCTTAACATACAATACGATTAACCGTCATGTATCTAAGATGGTTTACACAAAGGTTGTTTCAAACAAATCACCATGGTTACAGGAAGCTGAACTTGGTGGTGTATACGTAAACCCTGCATCTCATGGGGAAGGACGTTTCGTAGCACCGGAAGAAACAATCAAGGAACTCTTTGCAAACGGACAGGTTGCTACCCAGTACGTTAATGAACAGGGACAGCCTACGATGGATGAAGAATACAATGTAAACGGTTCATACTACGCAATTGAAGGTATCACAAGTCCAGACGGACGTTGCTTCGGTAAGATGGCCCACATCGAAAGAAAGGGTTCATCCGTAGCCAAGAACATTTACGGCGAACAAGACCTTAAAGTCTTTGAGTCTGGTGTTAAATACTTTGGCTAAAGCAAAGCCCGCATAAAAAATAAAAAGGAGTACTCGACGAAAGCTAGCTTTCAGGAGAGTGCTCCTTTTTATTTTTTGTGGGTGGCGCAGCCACTCCACCGAGATGAATCACGAAGTGAGGAATCGAGGTGGCGGGCTGTTGTTTATTTGGCGAAAGCCAGCGATGAAATAGATTTGCTGTGCAAATCTATGAATGCGGCTCAATGCATAACGGAAGTGGCGAAAGCCAGCGATGAAATAGATTTGCTGTGCAAATCTATGAATGCGGCTCATTGCATGCTAAAGAGTTTCGTATTTCTGAATTACTCCAATCCCGATGGCATAAGGACCGGTGTGGACGCAGGAAGTGATGCCGATAGCTACATTGGTATCTTCATTCAGCGTGACATCCAATTGATTTTCCACGTCTTTCATAAATTCAGTTCCTTCCTCCTTGTCATAGCCATAGCCGACAGAAATCACGTAGTTTTCCTTGCCTAAGGTTGAAATATATTTTTTTGTAACATCAATGATGGACTGGCGGAGCTTCTTTCGATTCCTTCCAATACCGCCTAAACCAATTTCGCCATCTTTCATGATGATAATAGGTTTTACGCCTAGCTTATTGACACCAATTTGTGCCACTTTGCCAATGCGACCATTTATCTTTAGATAATCTAAAGAACCTACAGTGAAAATAATTCTTGCAGATTTCATTAGTGTATCTAGTTTAGGAATGACGTCGCTGATGGATAAACCGGCAGAACGCATACGAACGACCTGGTCGATAATCAAAGCTTGGGTTACGGTGTTCTGCATGGAGTCAAGGACAATGATTTGAGCATTGGGAAACTCTTCTTCCACAATCATCTTGGCATTTCTGGCAGAATTGAAGGAACCACTCAACTTGATGGAAATGGTGAAACAAATCACCGGAATATCCTGCTCGGCATATTTGCGGAATGCATTGGCGTAAAGTTCCACGGAAGGAAGAGATGTCTTTGGAAATAAAGATGGATCGTCTACTAATTTCTGGTAGAATTCATCCCTGTCCACCTGATCAATCGGCATATAATTTTCCGCATCGTAAGATACGAAAACGGGAATGATATCTAAATCGTGCTGTTGAACATAGGAATTCGATAAGTCACAGGCACTGTCACTAATGATTTTGAACATTGTAAATACCTCCACAATAATTGATAGAACTTTGAATATTATAGCATAGAAAAAAACAAAGGGGAAATATGAGATTTGGAGGGGCGATTTGTTGAAGAACGAATATGTTTTTGTTATAATTTTAGAAGTTGTGGAAGGAGATAAAACGGAAATGTTAAAAGATGAATGGAAGACAATTGTAACGAGTGTAATGGTAGGAGTGGCTCTCATTTTTACGTTGTACGTTATTGTAATATTAGAACCGGGGTATTATCATGCGGATTGTACAGATACGATTATGTGGGCGGGTGCATCTTATGATGCAGGAACGTTTATCAACCCGGACTTTTCGTATGCGGCACTGATGCCGTTAGCGGGAAATATTATCATGTGGCCGCTAATTGCTATCTTTGGATTAGGAATGAAAGCACAAATCATAGGAATGGTGATTTTCTTCTTGATGTTTGTGACGGCAATTTATTTCATATGTAGGCGATGCTACTTTAGCCTGAAAGAAACAGCTGTGGCAATTAGTTTGATTTTAGTACTTGTATCCTCCAGCGAAAAATTGAGAGAAATATTCTGGGGACACATTATTTATTATAGCCTTGGACCATTGCTAACCCTTGCGGTTTTAGCTGTGGCGTTTAGACTTCGTAAGGAAGTGAAAAGAAATCTTGCGGATCAAGGTGTTGGGAAAAAAGCGATTGCATATGGAATATTGTTGATGGTATTGGCTTTTGTTGCCGGAGTAAATGGATTCCAGATTGCAGCTATTTCGGTGATTCCGGTGTTGGGAGCGATTGCTGCTTATTTGTTCTTTGAGGTAAAGCGACCGTTGCTTAGCAAAGAAAATTATAACTATCTGATTGTAGGCGGAGTGCTTGGAATTGGAATTGTGTTGGGGGTCGTTTCCATCAAAATGTTTACCGGAGATGTCGTTGCAAGTTATGCAAATGCATATTCCTTATTTGGAAAGATGGAAGATTGGATTAATAACTTCTTTAGTATTCCAGACAATATATTTACCTTGTTAGGGGTACAGCTGGAAGATGGTACAGAATTGTTTTCACTGACGGGGATTTTTGTGATGTTGCGAATTGTTACGTCGTTTATTCTTTTGGGAACACCAATTGCAATGTTGTTTCGATATCAGAAGCTTAAGAAGCCGGAATGGAAAATTGTTTTGTTGACACATCATTTGGTTACTGCAGTAATTCTTTTTGGATGGATTTTCGGAAGATTAAATGCTGCAAACTGGAGATTGTCTCCATTGATTGTGACGGCAGCGCTTTGCTGTATGATACAGGTAAAGGAATTCAGAGGTGAGAAAATAAAGGGACGGTTTGCCGCACTGATTTTAATTCCTATGGCTTGTTTTATGGTATTGACGGTAAAACAGTGCTGGACGATTCCGGAACAATCCGATGCGACAAAAGAACTAAAAAACGTAATCCAATATTTGGAAGAAAATGAATATACTTATGGATACGCAACATTTTGGAATGCCAATGTAATTACTATGTTTTCAGATTCAGAAGTGAAAGTACGATGTGTGAAATATACTCAGTCAGGAATTGAACCGGACTATTACCAGACAAATAAAAAGTGGTATGGAAAAGACGGGAAAAAAGGAAAATGTTTTGTGCTGATGACGCAGAGTGAGTATACTCAGTTGGGATTGGGAAATATGAACAATTACATAGAGGAAAAAGATTTAGGAAAGTTTAAAGTACTATTTTACAAAGAAAATATATTTAACGGAGAGAGTGAAAATGCAGTATATTAATTTTAATAAGGATGCCTGGAAAGACACTGAGGTGAAAAATCCGATTGAAAAAATTTGTGGGATGGGGACTACTCTGTTGGCATTGATTTTTTTCGGATTTGTAGCGATTGCGAGCATTGCGGAAACATCCGTGATTGATCCAAACCATTTTGTGGGAGAAAAAATCTTGTACGAAAAAGATAATGTTTTCTTGAACTTTGTATGGATTTTGTTGTTCCTATCGACAGCAATCATTTTCGCGTATTTTCGTGAAACCTTTCAGAAAATCCCTGTGAGCAAGCTGAAGATTGGATTGTTTATTTATACAATGATTTTGGGGACCATCTGGGTTATTAAGGTACAGTGTGTTCCGGCAGCAGATGCGAAGCAGGTCTTTGATGCCGCAGCTATGTTTGCAAAGGGCGATATGACGCCGATGACTGTATCGACCTGGGAATCTTATCTTGGAGACTTGAGTTATTTCCAACCATTTCATCATCAGTTGGGCTTGACCTTTTTAAGTGAAAAGTTATATCGGGTTTGTGGATTTGAAACCGCGTTGCCATTGGAATTAATGAACGTGGTATGTTTGGCGTTCCTGTATTTGGGATTACAGAAGATTGCGGAAAAACTGTTCCGAAGCAAAGGTGTTGTCTTGATTTTAACTGTGATTTTGGCACTGTGTCTCCAGCCGGTATTCATGACAGCATTCCCGTATGGAATCATCATTGGATTCTCAGCAGCTATTTGGGCATATTATTTTGTGCTTTGCTTTATGCAGAGTGATAGCGCGAAAAGAGCATTATATATTTTGCCAGCCACGATTCTAATGGTAATCGGTGTATTGGCGAAATATAATAACCTGATTTTTGTAGTTGCTATTACGATAGGGTTGGTAATCTTCATTATTCGGGAAAAGGATTGGGTATCCCTGATTTTGGTTGCAGTATTTTGCGTTGTTTCCTTCAACTGTATGAACTTTGTGGTGATGCATTATGAAAGTAAGAGTGGTGTGGAATTAAAACCGGGTATTTCCCAGACAACTTTTTTAGATATGGGACTTAACGAATCCTATATGGCACCGGGATGGTATAATGGAATCACAATTAGCTTGTATAAGAAGAATGGTGGAGATAGTGAACTGACTACAAAGGCTGCAAAGGAAGATGTTTCAAAACGAATTGAAAAATTTAAGTCCGATGGTTCTTATTGCAAATCCTTCTTTTCGAAAAAGGTTTTGTCTCAGTGGAATGAGCCAACGTATGAATCAATCTGGGTAAGTCAGGTAAAGGCACATTATTATGGACAAGTTGATCAGAAGTCCTGGCTTAATAAAGTTTATCGGCAGAATGATGAAAACGGAAAGCCAATCTACGATGGAAGCTGGGGAAAGAAACTGGATTCTTACTTTAACGTTTATCAGATGCTGATGTTCGTGATGTTTTCTGTGGCAATGGTTTCCCTTCTTTTGAAAAGGTGCAATGTCGAAACAATGACACTGATTTTAGTATTGGTTGGAGGATTTTTATATCATTTGTTGTTTGAAGCAAAGAGCCAGTATTGTGTATCCTATTTCGTGCTGATTGCATTTTTCGCAGCTTATGGAACCTATGTTGTGGCAAAAAGTATTGAATTAAAATTACCAATAAAAAAATAATTTATGACGCTCTGTATCGGGAATGATATAGAGCGTTTCTTTTATGGAGGTTTGGTTGAAAGAAATGCTGATTTTTGCTATAATTTTAGACGGATTATTCTGTGAATTAGGAGATGAAATAAATGCGTTTATTAATAAAAAATGGACTTGTCATTAATCCGGCAGAAAAACAGATGGAAAAACTGGATATTCTGGTGGAAGATGGCGTAATTCAGAAAAAAGAAAAAACGTTAGAAGCTGACGCGGAACAAGTAATTGATGCAGAAGGCTGCTATGTCATGCCGGGGCTGATTGATTTACATGTGCATTTCAGAGATCCGGGACAGACCTACAAAGAAGATATTGCAACAGGAAGTGCGGCAGCAGCAGCCGGTGGGTTTACTACAGTTTGTTGTATGCCGAATACGACACCGGTAGTGGATAGCCCGGAGACCGTGCAGTATATTGTGGAAAAGGCGAAGAAAGTAGGACTTACTAATGTACTTCCGGTGGGTGCAGTTACGAAGGGAATGCTTGGAAAAGAAGTCAATGACTTTGAGGCTATGAAAGAAGCAGGCATTTGTGCTATTAGTGAAGATGGAAAATCCGTAATGAATTCTGCCGTATATCGAAAAGCCATGAAGGAAGCAGCAAGATTAGGACTTCCGGTTATGGCACACTGTGAAGACATTAACCTGGTTGAAGGTGGCGTGATGAATATGGATGCAAAGGCAGAAGCTTTGGGCGTGAAGGGAATCAGCAATGCGGTAGAAGATATCATTGCTGCGAGAGATATCATGTTGGCGAAGGAAACCGGAGCAAGACTTCATCTTTGTCATTGTTCCACAAGAGATAGCGTAACGATGATTCGAGAAGCAAAGAAAGCGGGAATTGACGTAACCGGAGAGGTATGTCCACATCATTTTTCCATGTGTACCGAAGACATTACTGCCAATGAAGGAAACTTCAAGATGAATCCACCACTTCGAGAAAGAGAAGATATGGAAACATTAATCCATGGGTTACATGAGAATGTGATGGATGTGATTTCCACAGACCATGCACCGCACAGTGCGGAAGAAAAAAATCAGGTGATGGAAAAAGCACCGTTCGGAATTGTTGGTTTAGAAACATCAGTAGCACTCACGATGACAAATCTGGTAAAGACCGGAAAACTGACACCAATGCAGATGGCGGAAAAGATGAGCTATAATCCGGCAAAAGTATTGGGGATTGACAAGGGAACACTGAATGAAGGAAAGATTGCGGATATTGTGGTAATTGATCCGGAAGAAACATATACCGTGGATGTAAATCAGTTCCGCTCTAAGGGAAAGAACACACCGTTTGGCGGAATGAAGGTTTCAGGAAAAGTAAAGTATACGATTCTGAATGGTAAGGTTGTATTTCGTGATGCGGAATAGAATTGACGAAAAATAAAAAACTTAGAAATGAAAAGGATTAAAAAATGGAAAAGGTTATTATTATAGGTGCCGGCCCAGCAGGACTGACAGCTGCATATGAATTATTAAAGAACGGGAAGTATGAAGTAGTAATTTTAGAAAAAACAGATCGTATCGGAGGAATTTCCCAGACGGTTCGATATAAAGGAAATCGTATGGATATTGGTGGACACCGTTTCTTCTCAAAGGATGAAAGAGTTAACCAGTGGTGGCAGGAAATGATGCCGACGCAGAGTAAGCCATCTTATGATGATATTAAATTAGGAACCGTGAAGAACTTCCCGGAAGTCGGTCCGGATCCTGAAAAGGAAGACAGGGTAATGCTTGTAAGAAACAGAGTGTCCAGAATTTATTATTCAAAGCATTTCTTCGATTATCCGGTGTCCTTAAAGTGGTCAACCATTAAGAATATGGGATTTATTACCACAATGAAGGCAGGGTTTAGTTACCTTCATTCGGTAGTCAGAAAACTTCCGGAAGATAATCTGGAAAACTTCTATATCAATCGTTTCGGTAGAGTTCTTTACGGAATGTTTTTTGAAGGATATACAGAAAAACTTTGGGGAAGACACCCTAGAGAAATTTCAGCGGATTGGGGGTCTCAGCGTGTAAAGGGACTTTCCATTTCTGCCGTAATTAAAGACATTTTTAGAAAAATCATTCCGGGAAAGAACAAGAAAGTGGAAACTTCCCTGATTGAAGAATATATTTATCCAAAATTCGGACCAGGGCAGTTATGGGAAACTGCAGCAGATGAAATCCGCAAAATGGGTGGAACTATTATTCAGGAAAGTGAAGTTCAGAAAATCAATGTAGAAAACGGAAAGATTACTAGTGTGGTATGCGGAGATACCGTATATGAAGCAGATATTGTGATGTCTTCTATGCCGGTAAATGATTTAATTGCAAGCATCAATGGAAGTGAAATTCCAAAGAAGGTACAGGATGCAGCAGCAGACTTGCCTTTCAGAGATTTTGTTACCGTTGGTTTGCTTCTCAATAAGTTAAATCTGAAAAATGAAACAAAGATTAAAACCTTAAATAATATTGTGCCGGATTGTTGGATTTATGTGCAGGATACCGGCGTGAAACTGGGAAGAATTCAGATTTTCAATAACTGGTCTCCATATATGGTGGAAAAACCGGATGAAAACGTTTGGATTGGCCTGGAATACTTCTGCCGTGAAGGGGATGATTTCTGGAATCTTTCCGATGAAGAATGCATTGAGCTTGCAATTAATGAATTGGTTTCCATGGGTGTCATTAACAGGGAAGATGTACTGGATTCCCATAGGGAGCGAATTCAGAAAGCTTATCCGGCATATTTTGACGGATACCAATATATGGATGATATCATTGCATACTTAAATACCATTCCAAATTTATACTGTATTGGACGAAACGGACAGCATCGATACAACAATATGGATCATTCCATGGCAACTTCTTTTGAAGCGGTTAAAAATATTGTTAACCATGTATCTGATAAATCCAATGTATGGAATGTCAATACAGATACAGAATATCACGAAGAAAAAAAGTAACATCGGAAAGGACAATCCCATGAGAGAAAAAGAAACATCGAAAATTATCAGTCAGGAATGTATCGGAACAGGAGTTTACAGCATGTGGCTGGAGACGAAGGCAGCAAAAGAGGCTGTTGCCGGACAGTTCATTTCTGTATATTGCAATGACAAGACAAAACTTCTTCCAAGACCCATTAGTATTTGCCAGGTAGACAAGACAAATAGCGCATTACGTATCGTATATCGCGTAGTTGGTGGAGGAACAGAAGAATTATCGACTTATCAGGCAGGCGACAGCGTTGCAATCATTGGACCGTTAGGAAACGGATTTATGCAACGTGAAGGAAAGAAAGCAATCCTGATTGGTGGTGGAATCGGAATCCCACCGATGGTTCAGTTAGCAGAAGAATTAAAGAGCAAGGCTGAAGTACAGGTTGTTGCCGGATATCGCGATGAATTATTCTTGACCGGGGAATTAGAGGAACGAGGAACCCTTTATATTGCAACGGAAGATGGTAGCAAGGGAACCAAGGGAACGGTTATTGATGCCATCAAAGAACAGACAGTGGAAGGGGATGTCATTTATGCCTGTGGCCCAATGCCAATGCTTCGTGCCATTAAGGAATATGCCATGGAAAAAGGAATTGAATGTCAGGTTTCCCTGGAAGAACGTATGGCATGTGGAATCGGTGCCTGTCTGGCATGTGTTTGCAAAACCAAGGAAAAAGATCATCATTCTAATGTGAATAATACAAGAATTTGTAAGGATGGTCCGGTATTTTTAGCAGAGGAGGTAGAACTGTAATGGAGTTAAATACAAAGGTAAATATTGCAGGCGTTGAATTGAAAAATCCGATTACGGTTGCCTCAGGAACCTTTGGTTCCGGTGCGGAATACGGTGAGTTTGTGGATTTGAATTGTTTAGGTGCGGTGACTACAAAGGGAGTTGCCAATGTACCTTGGGAAGGAAACTGTACTCCACGAGTTGCGGAAACTTATGGTGGAATGTTAAATGCAGTAGGTCTTCAGAATCCGGGATATGATGTGTTTGCAAAGAGGGATATTCCGTTTTTAAAGCAATATGATACAAAGATTATTGTGAATGTTTGCGGAAGAACCACAGAAGATTACATCGACGTCGTGGAAAAATTAGGCGATGAAGATGTGGATTTATTAGAAATCAATATTTCATGTCCGAATGTGAAGGAAGGCGGAATTGCTTTTGGTCAGGATCCAAAAGCAGTGGAAGCAATTACCAAAGAAGTAAAGAAGGTGGCAAAGCAGCCTGTAATCATGAAGTTGAGCCCGAATGTAACCGACATCACGGTGATGGCGAAAGCAGCGGAAGCCGGTGGAGCAGATGCATTGTCCTTAATTAATACCATTACAGGAATGAAGATTGATGTGGAACGTCAGCGATTTGTTCTTGCCAATAAAACCGGAGGTATGTCCGGCCCGGCAATTCATCCGGTTGCAGTTCGTATGGTTTATCAGGTGGCCAATGCCGTAGACCTTCCGTTAATCGGAATGGGTGGTGTGGTTACTGCAGAAGATGCCATTGAGATGATTTTAGCAGGAGCCACAGCAGTTGCAGTGGGAACTGCGAACTTTAATGATCCGGCAGCTACCGTGAAGGTCATTAAGGGAATCGAAGACTATATGATTCGTCACGGCGTGAAGGATATTAACGACCTGATTGGAATCGTAAAGTAGAAGAAACGGAAAGAAGAAATTAGTATGACGCTAAAGGAATTAGGAATTAATGAAGCAGGTTTCATAACGAAGGTTGGTGGAAAAGGAGCTTTGCGCCAGCATTTACTGGATATGGGTGTGATTCCCGGAGCAGAAGTTTCTGTGGTAAAATATGCCCCAATGGGAGATCCCGTAGAGGTTTTGATTCATGGGTATAAGCTGACGCTCCGTTTGGAAGATGCAGAAAAAATAGAGATTGAGCCAATTCCTAAGAAAACAGAAGAAAAGATAGAAAAGAAACATCATAAGAAAATTGCCCATCCGGGCTTGGGAGAAGGTGGAAAATATCATCGCAAGGGAAGTGGCAATCCACTTCCGGAAGGAACGGTCATGACATTCGCTCTGGTAGGAAATCAGAACTGCGGAAAAACTACGTTGTTTAATCAGCTGACCGGTTCTAACCAGCATGTGGGAAATTTTCCGGGAGTAACTGTAGACCGAAAGGATGGTGCCATCAAAGGACATCCGGATACAATGGTTACGGATTTGCCGGGAATTTATTCTATGTCTCCTTATAGTAGCGAGGAAATTGTTTCCAGAAATTTTGTGCTGGAGGAAAAACCGAAAGCAATTATTAATATTGTAGATGCAACTAATATTGAACGAAATCTTTATCTGACCATGCAGTTATTGGAAATGGATGTACCAATGGTTGTTGCCTTAAATATGATGGACGAGGTGGCAACCAATGGTGGTACGGTGGAAGTCAATGCCATGGAAGAAATGCTGGGAGTTCCGGTGGTTCCGATTTCGGCTTCGAAAAATTCCGGCGTGGATGAACTGGTGCGTCATGCAATTCATATTGCTCACTATCAGGAAAAACCGATTGAAAAGGATTACTGCAGTTCTGAGGAGCAGGGAGGGGCTGTTCATCGATGCATTCACGGAATCAGCCATCTGATTGAGGATCATGCGAAACAAGCTGGAATCCCGTTGCGCTTTGCAGCCAGCAAGGTCATTGAAGGAGACGAGATTGTTTTATCCCAGTTGAAACTGGAAGAAGATGAAAAAGAATTTATTCGTCACATTGTTCATCAGATGGAAAAAGAATGTGGCCTGGATAGAAGTGCTGCCATTGCAGATATGAGATTCCGCTTTATTGGGAAAGTTTGTGAGGAGACCGTAAGAAAACCAAAGGAAAGCAAAGAACGAATCCGAAGCGAAAAAATTGACCGGATTCTTACGGGAAAGTATACTGCAATTCCATCCTTTGTTCTCATTATGGGAATGGTGTTCTGGCTGACCTTTAATGTGATTGGCGCATGGTTACAGGATTTTTTGGAACAGGCGGTGGAAGCTCTGACCAATGCTGTGGATCGTGGATTGACGGCGGCGAAGGTCAACGAGGTGTTACACGGTCTGGTGATCGATGGAATCTTTTCCGGTGTGGGAAGTGTGCTAAGCTTTTTACCAATTATTGTGACGTTATTCTTTTTCCTGTCCTTGCTGGAGGACAGCGGATATATTGCCCGTGTGGCGTTTGTTATGGATAAAATGCTTCGAAAAATCGGATTGTCCGGTAGAAGTATTGTGCCAATGTTAATCGGGTTCGGTTGTACGGTTCCTGCAGTGATGGCAACAAGAACATTACCAAGTGAACGAGACCGAAAGATGACGATTTTATTGACACCGTTTATGAGTTGTTCGGCAAAACTTCCGATTTATGCATTTTTTGTGGACATGTTTTTTCCAAAGTATGGCGCGTTAATCATGATTGGCCTATACCTTTTGGGAATTCTCATTAGTGTATGTGTTGCCCTTGTTTTCAAGGAAACATTGTTTAAGGGAGAAGCGGTTCCTTTTGTTATGGAGTTACCGAATTATCGGTTGCCTGGCATGAAAAATGTTTTCCAGCTTCTCTGGGAAAAGGCAATGGATTTTATCCAGAGAGCTTTTTCCGTGATTTTGATTGCCACGATGGTGGTATGGTTATTACAGAGTTTTGACCCCTATTTCAACCTGGTGGAACGTTCACAGGATAGTATACTTGCAACTATTTCAGGAGTTCTGGTTCCGGTGATGAAGCCTTTGGGATTGGGAGACTGGAGAATCTGTACATCCTTGTTTAGCGGATTTATGGCAAAGGAAAGTGTGGTTTCCACCATGGAAATCTTATTCGGCTCTGGAGTGAATACTGTGTTATCGCCATTGTCTGCGGCGTCCTTATTGGTATTTTCTCTGCTGTATACGCCATGTGTTGCGGCAATTGCATCCATTCGAAGAGAGATGGGGCGTAAATGGGCCATTAGTGTAGTTTTATGGCAATGCTTTGTTGCCTGGGTTGTGGCACTGCTGGTGCGACTGATTGGAATGGCCATTGGATTATAAAAGAAATGAAGTCGCTTAAAAAGCGACAAATCCCGGAGATGGGTTGATTTCCATTTTTTTCTATGTTAATATTTTATACGTTAGTAAAAAAATAAAACAGAAAGGAGGACTAAATAAATGATGAATAACAGATTAAATAATGTCGTGAAAAAGAATAGATACCATGAAAATCAAATTTGGATTGGAGAAAAAGGACACGTGCCATTTAGGACCTCCGGAAAGCTGTTTACGAATATAAGAACTTTCTAGATGTTCTATTAAGGCGCGGATAATCGTGCATGAAAATAATCAGAGATATTTTAAGCGATTTAGGATTCCTTTTCCTAAGTCGCTTTTTTGTTTGATAGAAAATAGAGGGTAGAGCAATGAAGCAATTAAACAGTAACTATGAAAACTTATCAAATTTTATCAATAATCATTATGATTACAGAACTTTTGGGAAAATGATTAATCATTATTTTTGCAAAAAGAACATTTCCACGAAGGAGTTGTGTGAAAATGCTGGGATTGATCGAAAACTGGTTTCTAAATTTGTTACGGATAGAAAGTATCATCCGTCTAAGGAGAGCTGTATGGCGGTGTGCATTGGTTTCGGCTTAACATTAGAGGAATCCAGCGATTTGTTGAAAATCTGTGGCTATAGTTTTGCTAACAATAATTCAAGAGATTTGGCAATTGTATATGCTTTAAATCTGGGAATTAATCATGTTGGCGAAATCAATGAATTATTAAGGGAGTTGGGAGAAAAGCAGTTTAAGGAGGCATAATGAAAAAATTTATTCAAAAAATTAAAGAATTTTTTTCTAATGAGGTGAAAGATGAAGAGAAAGGAATTCAGGCAAATAAATACGGATTTATAAATAATTTTTCGTATGCGGTGAAAACCTCATGGAAATATAACAAAATGTATATTATTGCAGTGATTGTTTCCAGCATCGCAATGTCGTTGTTTGAGCTTGTGGGAGTTGTTATTCCAAAAGTTGTTCTGGGATTAGTAGAGACAGGTGTGAATACTAAAGTAATGGTAGCTGTAGTTCTTATTATTGGGGTGTTTTCTGTTCTGATAAGCTTTGCAAAGGAAAAATCAAGAATTGTCATGGAGTATGGATTTGACAAGGTGCAATATCGTCTAATGGGAAATTATTTGAGAAAAGTATTTTTTACGGACTTTAAGAATATGGAGAACCCGGATTTTTTGGATTTGACGGAACGGGCGAGAAAGGCGACTTATTATGGAAGAGGGTTCCAAGGCTATTGTAACAATGTACAGTGGGTGCTGAATGCACTGACGCTTTCGGTGGTTTCAGGAATTACCATTTTGTTTATTCATCCATTACTGGTTCTGGCGCTTGGAATATTGTCGTATCTAAGTTATCGATTTTTTGAAAATACAATGCAATGGAATAAGATTCATTATGATAATGCCATGGCAGGAAACTGGAGAAAGCATGAGTATTTATCCCAGAGTACAAGAGATTTTGGTTATGCCAAGGACATCAGACTCTTTGGAATGACACATTGGATTCAAAGGCTGTGGGAAGATATCAATACGGTTTTTTTAAAACGCTGTAAAATGCGTCATAATCAGTGGACACTGTGCGAGGTGAAAATCAGTCTTTTAAATCTGATTCAAAATGGAATTTTATATGTAGTGTTAATCTATTTGGTACTTCATAAGAATCTTAGTATCTCAAATTTTGTTTTATATCTTGGAATGGTGGCAACCTTTTCGGCGGCAATGACTGATTTGTTCAGCAATCTTGTCTGGATGCATATGAACCAGTTACGGATGGATGATTACAGAACCTTTATGGACTGGGAAGAAGAACAACCAGATGCTGAAAAAGATGAAGGAACCATTGAGGATATTTCATTAGAACGATATGAATTTACCTTTGAAAATGTATCGTTCCATTATCCGGGACATCAGGAGGATGTGCTGAAAAACATTAACCTTACGATTAAGGCCGGAATGAAACTGGCTGTGGTGGGAATCAATGGTGCAGGTAAGACCACACTGACTAAATTGTTGATGAGACTTTATGAGCCAACAAAAGGACGAATTCTCTTAAACGGCGTGGATATTAAAAAATTCAATCGGAGTAAGTACTACGAAATTTTTGCTCCGGTATTTCAGAATGTTGAAATTTTTGCCTTCCCGATTTGGGAGAATGTTTCCATGCGTGAACGGGAACGAACCGACATGAAGCTGGTGGAACAGGCTATTAGTCGCAGTGGTTTGGACGAAAAGATTTCCAAATATGAAAAAGGAATGGAAACTCAGTTGCTTCGAATTTTTGACAGCAAAGGAATTGATTTATCCGGTGGAGAGCGTCAACGTCTTGCCATGGCAAAGGCGCTTTATCAGAACCGAAGCGTTATTGTTTTGGATGAACCGACTGCCGCTTTAGATGCATTGGCTGAGGATCATATGTATCAGGAATTTAATAAAATGGTGGAAGGAAAGACATCTATATTCATTTCCCATCGATTATCCAGTACCCGCTTCTGCGACCAGATTGTCATGTTTGAAGGCGGAGAAATTATTGAGCAGGGAACCCATGATGAGTTAATTGAGAAGAACGGAGCGTATGCATATATGTATCAGGTGCAGGCGCAGTACTATCTGGAAGAATCTCAAAAAAAAGATGAAAAAGATTTACAGAGGGGAGAGGTGGAATATGTTTAAAAATGCACAACAACAACTTAGAAACATCTTTCGTTGTATCAAATATTTTGCGGCTTTCTCCTGGAAGGAATATCCGATTTACTATTTGTACCTGGGATTGGGAATTCTTGTGGAAAGTATTGGACCGTTTATTACAATTATCGGTTCGAAGTATTTGATCAATGAAATTGCATATCAGGAAAAAAGAAATATGAATTTAATTGTTTTCTGGGTACTATTTATTTGCCTGGGAACACTGCTTTATCGCTCATTGCAAAAATTTGCCAGTGAAAGACAATATTACTGTGCAGACCGGTTTGAACGAGCAATTGGATTGAAACTGAGTACCCGCACAATGAAAATGAAGTTTGAATATACGGAAAATCCGGAGATTCTGGACAGTATTAAAAAGGCAGAAAGAGCATTTGAACAGGCAGATGTACAAACCATCATGCAGGGATTGGTAGAAATAATTTCCGGCTTCTTTGTTTTGACCGGAGTGTTCTACTTAGTTGTGAACTGCTCCTTCTGGTTATTGATTCCAATTGTAATTAGTTTTGTCGTAAGTACCTGGGCGACCATGAAACGTACAAAACTAGAGGAAGAGTACTACAGAATTTATACAAGTCAGGTGCGAGAGCAGGATTATTATATGCAGAATCTGACGGAAAGCAAATATGCCAAAGACATCCGAGTTTATAAGGCATCCAAAATGATTTTGGAAAATCAGAGCGAAATGGGTGAAAGGATTTACCGTGTCGCGAAAAAATACAATCTGAAAATCTGGAGTTATACAAAATGGGATAGTGTGATGTCTCAGGCAGGTAATGTGGCAATTTATCTGATTTTAGGAATTAAGACATTGGAAAAACATGTAACCATTGGTGATTTCAGCAGTTTGATTCAGTCCACCATTCGTTTCAAGCAATCAATGGAGAATGTTTCCCATGGACTGTTTCGATTGCGTTATTCTTCTTCACTATTGAAAAACTACATTGATTTCATGGAACAGGTGGATGAGGAAGAGGTTTCCCAGGAGAAGGACTCCTTCGAAACACCGAAACTTTCCGGTGCACCAACCATTGAATTTAAAAACGTCAGTTTTAAATATCCAAATACAGAGGTTTATATTTTAAAGAACGTGAACACTACCATTCGCTCCGGAGAGCATCTGGCTATTGTTGGAAGAAACGGTGCTGGAAAAACCACGTTTATTAAGCTGCTCTGTCGCCTTTATGAGGTGACAGAAGGTGAAATACTGTTAAACGGCGTCAATATTAATCAGTATCGCTATAAGGATTACATTAAGCTTTTGGCAGTTGTATTTCAGGATTATCGCCTCATGGCATTTTCCATTTTGGAAAATATTGCTATGGAAGAAGCGGAAAATCCCGGAGTGCGTGAGAGGGTAAAAGAACTTTGCAAAATGGTGGAACTGGATGATTGGATTGAATCACTGGATAAAAAGGAAGAGACTAACCTCTATAAAATGTTCGATGAATCCGGTGTAGAACCATCCGGCGGACAGGCGCAAAAGCTTGCCATTGTCAGAGCCCTCTACAAGGATGCTCCAATGGTTATTTTAGATGAGCCTACCGCAGCTTTGGATCCGGTGGCAGAATATGAAATCTATCAGCATTTTGACAATCTGGTAGGCGGAAAAACAGCGGTATATATTTCTCACCGTCTTTCCTCCTGCCGATTTTGTGACAGAATCATTGTTTTCCATGGCGGCGGCATTATCGAAGATGGATGCCATGAGGACCTGATGAAAATCAAAGATGGATTTTATGCAAACATGTACCAGACACAGGCGAAGCACTATAAAACGTGTACTACATAAAAAAGCAGAAAGATGTATAATGGTTAGGGAGAAATGATGAGATTTCAGAATGTGTATGGAGTTGAAGTTACAATGATACCTGATAAAATAAAAAATATTATTTTGGATAAGCCTTATACAGAAGACGAGATAGGAATGTCTGATTCCAGAGTAATGATGTTTAGGGAATATGTCTTAAAGATTGAGAAATATCGTAAGGAAAATGATGAAACCGTTCAAGTGATGCGGTGGTTAGAAGGAAAGCTTCCGGTTCCGAAGATTATTGCTTATGAAACGGATGGGACCAATCAATACACATTAATGAGCCGGATTCAGGGAAAGATGGCATGTGATACATATTATCTGGAACACCCGGATGAACTGGTGGAACTGCTGGCCGATGCGTTAAAAAAGTTGTGGAGTGTTGACATATCCGATTGTCCAAGAAATCGAGACCTTGAGGCGGAACTAAGAGAGGCGAAGTACAGAGTTGAAAATGATTTGGTGGATGTAGAACATGTGGAACCAACAACCTTTGGAGAATGCGGACGTTTTAAAAATCCAAAGGAACTTTTAAAATGGCTTGAAGAACAGAAGCCGGATTATGAGCCGGTATTGTCCCACGGAGATTTTTGCTTACCAAATGTGTTTTTTGAGAATGGAAAGGTAACAGGATATATTGATTTAGGAGATACCGGAATTGGTGACCGATGGAGGGACATCGCCCTTTGCTATCGAAGCCTGAAACACAATTTTGATGGAAGTTTTGGCGGAAAAGAATATCCGGGATTCAATCCTGATATTCTCTTTGAAAAATTAGAAATAGAACCGAATTGGGAAAAGTTGGATTACTATATCATGTTGGATGAATTGTTTTAAACAGGGGAGGAAAAATGAATTTTTTATACGTAGCGCTTGGAGGCGCAGTTGGTGCAATCGGGAGATACGCGATTAGCCTTATACCAATAAAAACTGAGTTCCCGGTTTTAACTTTGATAACAAATCTTGTTGGGGCAATACTAATTGGATTTATAGTAGGATTTATTGGTGATAGAGATGAAACTTCCAAAAACACATTATTGTTTTGGAAAACGGGAGTATGTGGCGGATTTACGACCTTTTCTACTTTTTCGCTTGAAGCAGCCGATTTATGGGAGAGAAAGTCCTACCTCTCAGGGGGATGCTATATAGTATTAAGTGTATTGGGATGTATCATAGGTGTTTATTGGGGGAAGAAAATCGCAATGATGCTTCAACGATAAATCGGGATTTGAGGAGGATTACGTGCGAAAACACAAAACCTAGAAACTGCACGTAGGGGGAAAGGCTAAATTACGTGCGAAAATGAAAAACCTCAAGAAACGCAGGTAGGGGGAAAGGCTAAATTACATGCGGAAATGAAAAACTTGG
>CACXEU010000076.1 GCA_902766735.1 uncultured Lachnospiraceae bacterium | reverse complement strand
GAAGTATTCTATCGTGAATATGAAGACAAAGGTCAGTATCAGTGGGCGAAAGAAATGTTATTAGGTGTATTGTAGTGCAGCAAAATGGAGTATTTAGAGGAGTATAGAAATGTTTTGGGATAAGATTTCATCAGTATATGACTTGTTCGAAAAGATATATAATGGAAAAGTTTATATGGGAACAGGAAAGAAAGTTGCAGAATTAATAAATGTGTGGCTTATGGTAAATGGGTGAAGCTTAGAAAAAAATAAATGAGCAATAGGGGAAGGATAAGTTAAAATGAGAGAAAAAATAATGAATGGTTATGATTGGATTGTAAAATACTTTATGTATTTTATATGTGCAGCAGTGGTTGGATGGATTTATGAAGTGTTAACGATTATGCTTGAAAACCACCATGGATTTCAAAATCGAGGAGTTCTGTTTGGCCCGTACTTGCCAATTTATGGATTTGGGATGTTGATTGTAATGGCTACCGTAAATCCAATCCGCAAAATGAAGCTGGAAAAAATATCTTCAGTTTCTACGATACTGGCGTTTTGTGTAAAGTTTATTCTGGCCTTTATCGCAGCATTTGTAGTTACTTCTTTAGTGGAATTAGTAGCCAGTTATATAATTAGTCCTACTTCATGGGAGTATGTAGAAAATGGCAAAAACAATGCACCTTGGTTTTACAGTGCCAAAGAGGGATATACGATTAATTTTCAAGGAAGAATTGCCCTGAAATCCAGTTTGAGATTTGGTATCGGATCAATGTTTCTGTTGTATGGGTTACAGCCACTTATTGACAAGTTTTCAACTAAAGCGAAAGCCTTTAAGATTGTCGGAAGCGTGCTGTTACTTGTTTTTATAATCGACTGCATTGTCACTTTGGCATTTTAGATTTGATAGAGAAAGAGATATTGTTCTTCGCCTAAAGAGTTATGAGATAGGAAAGGATTCTTTGCAAGATGAAGAATGCGCAATGATTAAGATGGCAGAGAGGCTTCACAATATGCGCACGATAAAATATGTGAAGTTTAAAAGAGTTACGGGAAAAAGTCGGTTTTGTAAATGGCAAAGCCAGCTTTTAGTTTTATTAAGAGTGGTAGTGTGATAGAATGAGCGTATAAACATAAGCGGAAGGAAAGAGGAGGAAAATGATGAAAAAGGTATTAATTACAGTTGTTATCTTACTAATGATAGTATGTGGATTTCTTTGGGCTCAAAGTGGGAAAAAAACAAATTTTACAACCGAAAAGAGAGAAGGAACTGTTCAGAATAAAGCACGGGAAGAAATTACAGAATTGGCTGTTACCGGAACAATCTGGGCGTCAGATTATTCCATGAATTGGGAACTTGATGAAGAAAAAGACTCTTTACACGAAGAGGTAAACATTAAAATTGTAAATACATCGGAAGATTCGGTCAGTCAGTTGTACTTTCGAAACATGGCGCCAGCAATTGTAAAATATGATAAAGAAAATTATTCTTCAAAGGCAAATAAACAGAAGAAAAGTTCTATAAAATCCGTTCAGATAAACGGAAAAAATGTCGACGAAATCTGTTATGAAAAAGATAAAAGTGTGTTTTCAATTCATTTGGAAGAAGAATTGAAACCGAAGCAAACTGTGGAGGTCTTAATCCGTTGCCAGACAGACATTCCGGAACGGCAGGATCGCTTTTCTGTACAAAAGGTGGCTGGCGGGAAAATGTATGCTCTTTCGTTTTGTTACCCTTATCTGGCTCCTTATCGGAACGGAGTATGGAATAAGGACCCGTATTTTGATGATGGAGAATCCAGAGCTAATGAGGTGAGCAACTATCATGTGACGGTAAAAGCACCGGAAGACTATCTGGTTGCTGCAACAGGAAAACATCGTACAGAAGATGGAACTACAACAGTAGAAGGAAAGCAAATTAGAGATTTTGCAATGGTCCTATGCAATTCCATGAAGTTGGAAACTTATGAGGTATCCGGAATTCAGGTAAACAATTTTTATCTACCAGGAAAATATGTGAAGCGCTATAGAAAAATAACGAGACTTGTCTTGGAAGATACCATCGGCATTTTGACAGAAAAAATTGGAGCATATCCATATGAAACCATAGACATTGCTCCCTGTATTTTTGGCTTGTCTTATGGTGGAATGGAGTTCCCGGGATTATGCATGAACAATGCCACTGCGTATGTAGGCAAAGGAACGATTACCGCAAAGACCGATCCACTTTCTCTAATGGAAGTCGTATCTCATGAATTGGCGCATCAGTGGTTTTATGCAGCAGTCGGATCTGATGAATACAAGGAAGCATGGCTGGATGAGGGGTTTACCTCTTATTGTGAAAAAATACTATATGGAATGCAAGAAACCAAAAGTCTTCAGTATGCAAATACTTATGCGGATCCGAAAATTGATTTGGAAAAGTACCGCAGGGAATATGAGGAAATGGTTTCGGAACAGGAAAAGAGTCACAAGAAGAATTATTTAAATGTTTCTGTGAAAGAATATACAGAGGATGATTTGTACGGGGAAAGAGAATATGATGGAAGTGTACTATTTCTTTGTGAATTAAAGAATGCTATGGGCGAAGATGACTTCCTGAAATTTTTAAGAAAATACTATAACGATAATCAATTCAAAGTGGTAAATTCACAGACTGTCGTCTCAACCATTGAGTCTGTTGAACAGAGTGAAAAAGTGCGTAAAATAATTGAAAAATATATAAAATAGACGAATTCTCGTAGGACTCATTTAATTTTTGCCATAGATGGGAAAATAAGAGTATAAGGAGTGCAATATGATTTATACACCGATGACGAAAAAAGCCATAAAATTATTGTTTGAGAAACAAAAAGAACAACAGGACAAAGCAGGGCTTCCCTATGTATTTCATCCGTTTCATGTGGCAGAACAAATGGAGGATGAGGTAACTGTCACAGTTGCTTTGCTGCATGATTTAGTAGAAGATACAGAGGTCTCTTTTCAGGACTTGTCAGAACTGGGATTTCCTGAAGAAGTGATTCAGGCTTTGGAGATTCTTACAAAGGAAGAATCAGAGGATTATGATTCCTATATCCAGCGTGTCGCTGGGCATTCCATTGCACGAAAAGTGAAAATAAAAGACCTGGAGCATAATATGGATTTGAGTCGTTTGGAAGTTGTAACGGAGAATGATCGTAAAAGAGCAGAAAAGTATCAAAAAAGTTACCAATATCTGACAGAAATCGACAAGAAATCTGAGGAATTGTGATATAATGAGAACAGAGTGTTTGAACGGAAAGGAGACGGAAAATGAAGAAGAGCATTTGGAAGATTCTTTGTGTGCTGACATTGATGGTTGTGATCGGAATGGCATCAGAAACTTGCACAGAAGCAAAGACATTAAAGGAAAATAAAACTTACAAGATTAATTTAGACGGAAAGAAGGGAAAGGAAACAATTCGTGTAAAGACGAAACTGGCAAAAGACGAGCATTATACGGTTTTCTCATTGTATATTAATGGGAAAAAGGTAGCAAAACAGGAAGGACTTTCTCTGCATTGTTATACATTGGACATTAATAAAAAGACGAAAGGAAAAGATCTCGTATTTTATGCATCAACAGAAAGCATGTGCCTTTCCAATAAGGCAGGGATTTTCTCCTACCGGAATGGAAAACTGAAACGTTTGATGAATTTGAATCATCGTTTTGCAGAGATGTATTTGTACCGAATTGATAAAGTGACCACCAATGGAAAAGGAATCGTTACTGTTGTGGCAGATTCTCCTTGTAGAGTTAATATTGGAAGTTATTATTCTCTAATCCGTTTTCAACTGAAAGCGGGAAAACTGGTGAAGATTACCAATGGTACTTTTGATTTGAATAAATATTCACAGAAGTACGAGTATGTTCTCAATGAAAGTGCCAAAGTTTATCAGAGTGCTGATTCTACAGATACGGAAATAGCAAAATTAAAAAAGAATACGAAATTAAATATTTTAAGAATATCTTATAAGACCATGAAAAACAGCGATGGAAGCATTGACGTATCCGATTCCTACGCTTATGTGAAAGTTGCAGACGGAACAAAGGGATGGATTGCTTTAAGAAAGCTTGACTATGAGAACTGGGAGGAAAGCCAGCAGCAGTTTAAAACATTTCCAGCATGGGGTTAAGGAAAAGGAGAAAGTACAATGGAAAAAAGAAAAATCAGTAAGTTGAATGTGGAAACTTCGTTGTTGGGATTTGGTTGTATGAGATTTCCTCAGAAGGACGGAAAGATTGAGGAAGTGGAAGCAACGAAAATGTTGAAGACTGCCTATGAAAATGGAGTCAATTATTTTGATACAGCCTATGTTTATCATGGTGGAGAAAGCGAGATTTTTACCGGAAAAGTATTGGATGAATTTCCAAGAGATTCCTATTACCTTGCAACAAAACTTCCGGTGTGGGAAGTACATAAGACAGAAGATGTGGAACGCTTGTTAGACGAGCAGTTAAAAAAATTAAATAAAGACTACGTGGACTTCTATCTGCTTCATGCCCTAAATGGAGAACGGTGGGATACAATGGAAAAACTTCAGGTGTTTGAAGCATGTGAAGAAATGAGAAAGAAAGGAAAGATTCGATTCATCGGTTTTTCCTTCCATGATGATTATGAACATTTTGAGCGAATCATTCGGGCGAAGGATTGGGATTTCTGTCAGATTCAGTTAAATTACATGGATACAGAAATTCAGGCGGGAATCAAGGGATATGAATTGGCAGAAGAACTGGGAATTCCGCTGACTATCATGGAGCCAATCAAGGGTGGAAATCTTGCAACGTTGCCGGAAGAAATCGAATCCATTTTTAAGGGAAAACGACAAGATACCATTGCCAGCTGGGCATTACGTTGGGTAGCATCCTTCCCGAATATTATGACGGTTCTCAGTGGAATGTCCAATATGGAACAGACTATGGATAATCTTCAGACATTCTCAAATTTTGAACCAATGACGAAAGAAGAAAAGGAATTAGTAAAGAAAGTGGCTGAGACCATTCGGAGTCGTGTAGCAAACGGCTGTACCGGTTGTGGTTATTGTATGCCATGTCCGGCAGGCGTTGATATTCCAAAGAATTTCCATATCTGGAACCAGTATCATATGTATATGAATCTCGGTGGATTGGGATGGATGTGGAACAATGAAATCGGAGAGGAACAGAAAGCGCATCATTGTGTTCAGTGTGGTGCTTGTGAAAAGGTATGTCCTCAGAAAATCAAGATTCGCGAAGATCTTCAGACCTTGGAAAAAGAAATTACGGAGCGGTTACAATGAAACGAATAGTTCGCTTGATTACCAGTCTGATGCTGGTGATGATCTTGGCATGTTCTTTGGCTGATGCTGGGAGACAGGTGGCTATGGGGGCAGAACAAGATGGGAAAAGTGTAGCATATGGTATTTACACTTCCCGTGGTGGAACAGGGAAAGTTCCCATAACCTTGGTGGAAAAAGAATTTTTTATGGATTCCTATACCTATCATCATGACATGGCACGATTTTCCATGGCATTGTCTATGATGTGTTATAGCAGTCTTGAAAAAAGCATTGATCTTTATCGGAGAATGCTGTTTGCTGATTTAGGATTTTCTGCATACAGTTCCAATCGGGGAAAGGAAGATGGTTCTGTTTCCCCGTTTGATATTGCCTATAAAAAGATTGAAAATCAAGGAGACAAGGCTACCGTGATTGTGGTGGCAATTAGGGGAGCCAAGGATGCGGAATGGATGGACAGCTTTGATGCCGGAACCGAAGATACACACAAAGGGTTTCAGCAGGCTGCCGATTTTGTGTATGAAGGAATTCTTGATTTTATTCATGAAAACAGTGAGGAACTGACGGGAAATGTCAAGATATTGGTTACAGGTCATAGTCGTGGAGCTGCCGTGGCAAATTTATTGGGACAGCAGATGGATCAGCAAGGAATCCCGGGTTTGTCTCTTGAGGCAAAGGATGTTTTTGTTTATGCTTTTGCTACCCCAAATTATACTAGAAACTCAAATCGGGCAAATCAGAAATATTACAATATATTTAATATCGTTAACCCGGAGGATTTTGTGTCGAAAGTATTGCCTTCTGCCTGGGGGTATGGTCGATACGGGATTACCTACGTTCTTCCGAGTAAAACCACGGAAGGATCCGGAAAAAACTATGTAGACTATGAAACGTATTTGGAAAAAGTGCGCTTACGCTATCAGCAGTATAAACCAGATGATGTACGAGGGTATCAGCCTTACGAGCTGGGAACCTACTCGGTGTTTAAGTACTTTAAGGAAATGACTTCTGTAGTAAAGGATATTTCCTCCTACTATGATGAGAATTTAGGACAATCGGTTTCTTCGGATTCGGGAAAATCCTTAAAGGATTTGTTTAGTTACACCCTGGGTAATTTTCAGGGAGCTCAAATGGTTGCAGCCTTTGGAAATATGTATCTTGCAGCAGTGGGAACCTGGGGAGATTTTGGAAGAAAAACATTAGAGTATTTTATTATCCATCAGGCAATTGGTGTTTTAGTTCCGACGAAAACACCGGATTTCCAATGTGCCCATACACAGGAATTTTATCTTGCTGCAATGGAAACTGTGACGGAAGAACAGTTAAAACAACCGAGACAGCAATTGTTGGGAACCATTACCGGATCCGTGAATCTTGTCATTCGTGATGAGAATCAAAATGTAGTCGGTCGAATCACAAATGGGGAAATTGATGAACAGGTTCAGGGAATTGTTCTGGTAGATGCGGGAAATGCGAAAGAATTTCTGCTTCCGGGAGACCGTACCTATCAGATAGAATTGTCTGCGCCGGAAAAGGAAACCGTGAATTATTGTTTGTGTAAAATGGATGCGGATACCGGAGAAACAGGACGAGCAGTCTTTCAGAATCTGGAAATCAATAGAAATAGTCCGTATACCCAGCGGTTTAATACATCCGATGAACTATCGAAGATGGAATTAAAGGAATCCAATGGAAAGGTGAAAAAGCCGGATCAGATTCTTGGAAAAGATGAGATTGGAACATTGTCCATAGAAGTCGATGTGGAAGGAAACGGCAGTGTGAAAAACAGATATCATTTGACACCGGGAGACACTGTTTCCATTACGGCAAAAGCGGATCTGTTTCAAAAGTTTCTGGGATGGTATGACACAGAAAACCATTTGATTTCAAACGAAAAAACATTGGAGCAACCAGTGTTTCAAAACGAAAGAATAAAAGCCAGATTTACAAAGGATACTGTGGGACTTGGAGTAATTGACTTCGGAAGACTCAAAAAATCCTTGGCTAATTAAATAAATGGCAGCACAAATGTTGCTTTTCTATGGAGGGGTTTATGATTACATTTACTGGAAAAGGAGTTTGTGGGGGATATGTTTTGGGAAAAGCCTTACTTCTGCAAAAGAAGAAAAAGGCTACAGAAAAACAGTATATTGCAGATGCTGAAGAGGAGAAAAAACGAATTAATCATGCCGTAGAGCAATCGGTGGAACAGCTGAAGGAACTCTATGAGACAACTTTGAAAAAGGTAGGAGTGGGTAGCGCTGAAATTTTTCAAAGTCATATTGAACTGGTTCGGGATCAGGGGTATCGAAGATTTATCGATGAACTGATTGAACAGGAGATGGTAAATGCGGAATATGCAGTTTGGGAAGCTGAAAAGAAATATTCCACGTTGTTCCGTTCTATGGATGATGACTACTTTAAGGAACGAGCCACCGATATTGAAGATGTTTCTCATCGAATCATTCAGAATCTAGTGGAAGAGAGAAGGGAACATACTACCAATAAGGACAAAGTCATTTTATGTGCAAAGGATTTGGCACCGAGTGAAATCGCAACCTTAGGGGAGGAAGTATTGGCGGTTGTTCTGGCGAATGGTTCTTCCAGATCCCACACGGCTATTTTAGCGAAGGATATGAATCTTCCGTTGATTGTTGATGTAGGGGAGAAATTCATCAAGAAGGTCAAAGCAGGAAAAACGCTTGCAGTGGATAGTCATGAAGGAATTGTGTATGTGGATCCGGATGACGATACAAAGCAAGAGATGAAAAAGAAGAAAACAGAGGACCAGGAAGAACAGTTGATGCTTCAGGACTTGAAGGGATTGGAAACGAAAACCCTGAATGGAAAGAAGATTACGATTTCTGCCAATGTGGATGAAATCGGCCAACTGGATGCTGCATTGCAAAACGATGCGGAAGGAATCGGTCTTTTGCGAAGCGAATTTATATATCTGGAACGGGATGATTTCCCAACGGAAGAAGAACAGTTTGAGGTATATAAAAAAGCTTTGGAACAAATGGCAGGACAGGAGGTTATCATTCGAACCCTGGATTTTGGTGGTGATAAACATCCGAAGTATTGGAAATTCCCAAAGGAAGAAAATCCTGCCTTGGGATATCGAGGAATTCGAGCGGCTCTGCGAGAAGAAGAAATTTTAAAGACGCAGCTTCGGGCTTTGTATCGTGCATCCGCTTATGGACAATTAGGCATTATGTTTCCGTTTGTTACATATGTCTGCGAGGTGAACCGCATTTTAGAATTATGTGAAACAGTAAAACAGGAATTGCAAAAAGAGGGCAAACTTTTTTCTGATGATGTGGAGCTTGGCGTGATGATTGAAACACCGGCAGCTGCATTGGTTAGTGAACAGTTAGCTCCTATGGTGGATTTCTTTAGTATTGGAACCAATGATTTGATTCAGTACACGAATGCTTGTGACAGAAATAATCCGGCATTGGAAACATTTTGTGATAGAAATTATGATGCCATCTTTAAACTAATTACAATGTCTATTGAGAGTGCTCATAATAATAAAAAATGGATAGGTGTTAGCGGAGAATTAGCATCAAATCCGGAAATGGCGGAATTGTTGATTCGCATGGGAGTGGATGAATTGTCCGTAGCACCGAGCGCAATTTTAAAAATGAGAGATGTAGTTAGAAAGATTGATTTGAAAAAAAATAAAAAAAGAGGATAAAAAATTGAAAACAAAGGGATTTAAATTTACCGGCATCGTACTGGCTTGTTGTATGGTGCTTATGTTACTTGGAAAATATATAGGGAATGTTTCAGGACAGGAAATGGTGGCACATTCCATTGCTGCAGGGGAATCAAAGGAAGGAAATCCGCTAAAAGGATTTGTACCTTTTGAAGAAAAAACATCTGCTTTTCCCCACAGTATGGAATGGTTCTATATTCCGGTCAGTGCAGTGCAGACCGGAATGAATACATTTGATTGGACAGCATTGGAAAATCGCTTGAATACGATTGCTGCCAGAGGCCATCAGGCAGTGATGCGATTTTATTATGATTATCCGGGAGAACCCTCCGGTGTACCGCAGTTTTTAATCAATCAGGGATTGGAAATGCGTTATTATGATGAACCGGAGCGTCTGGGAGGTTCCGGTTATTGTCCGGATTATTCCAATACAACTTTCCGCCAGTCCATGGTAAATCTGATTCATGCTTTCGGCAGTAAGTATGATGGAGATGGAAGAATCGGCTATGTGACTTTAGGATTGTTGGGATTTTGGGGAGAATGGCATAACTGGCCTTATGACGATGGAACTGTTCCTGGAAAGAATTGGAGCATTCCAACAGCTGCGTTTCAAGAAGTTTTAGATGCCTATGATAGTGCATTTCAGAAAACACAGCTTTGCGCCAGAGAGCCAAAAAGCGGAATTGATTTTAATCAGTATGATGTAGGATTTCATGATGATTCCTTTGGCTATGCTACGCTTTCTGTAAAGAATGGCGGGCAGGACTGGAGTTTTATGCAGAAGATGTATAACTTCGGCCAGGGGGAACGGTGGAAAAGAAACTGTATTGGAGGAGAAGTTTATCCCCCAAGCCAAAATCAGATTTTTTCCGGTGCAACATCGAATGGTGAATTTCAGGACTGGAATTTATGTATGGAAGAAGCGCATGCTACATGGATGCTATGTGAGCAGATGAAATATTATCAGGGAACCACGAAAACCAATGCAAGGAATGCAGCCAAGCAGTTAGGCTATGATTTCCGCGTAACCACGGCGTATTATCCGGACCGTTGCGAAGGAACTTTGCCAATCAGAATTGATATGAAGAATATCGGAAGTGCACCGTTTTATTATGACCATGAAGTATGGCCTGTGGCAATTGGGGTGAAACAAAACGGAACCCTGGTAAAACAGTGGCAGACGGATTGGGATTTGTGTGATATTCCGGCGGATGCTACGGTGCGTAGTTTTTCAAAGACAATTGAAAATCCGGGATTAAATGCCGGAAACTATACGCTGTGCATGAAAGTTTTAAATCCATTGGAACATGGAAATGTATTGGGATTTGCCAATCAGGGACAGGAAAGTGACGGATGGTTGAATCTTGGAACCATTACAATTTCTGAAGAGATGGAGGAGACGACCAAAGAAGAAACGACAATCAAGGAAGAAACTACCGGTGAAAAAGAAACAGAAAGTACGATTCAGGAGGGAACAACCTTTACGGCAAGAATCGAAGGAAATTCTGTTGTATGTCGTTTGGATACTTCTGTAAATTATTCTTATCTTCAGTTATATTTAGATCAGGACGGTTCAACGCAGACTGGTTTTGTGAATGGCTCGGATGGATTAGATACGAAGGGTGGATTTGATTACCTTATCGAAGACGGAGCATTATATTCCTATGGTGGCACCGGAACAAACTGGAGTTGGAATACGGCAGGAACCGTATCTGTTTCCAAAGAAAAGAGTTATGCAACAATCTCCATCCCAAAAACGGCTTTGACGAATCTGACTGACCAGGCAAAAATACAGTTACGTCTCGTAGATAGTTCTTGGAATGGCATATATGTGTCTCCATTGATTTCCGTGGAATCAGAACATATTGAAGAGAATCTTCTGGAAGTGGAAGGATATCAGGTGAATCCAAAGTATCATGGAATTCGTACTATTTATTCGGTGGGAGAGACCATTCAGGGACAGGCGGTCAAAGAATTTGGTCTAATTTACGGAATTGGTCTCGAAGGGTATGAGCCACAGGACATGCAAGTGAATTCAAAAAATCCGATGATTTATGTTGTCCCTTGTGACCTTTCCAAAGGCAAGTTTTCACAGAATTCGGATTTGTCAAATCGCTATGCAATGACCTTGCGTTTCGCGGTAGGCAATGACAAGGAGTTTCAGACGACACATTTCGTCAGAGCATATGCAATTTTAAAGGATAATCGGATTTTCTACACGGATATCCATAATTACCGGATTTATGATATTGCAGAAGCAGCCTACGAAAACGAGAATACCGGGTTACAGGACAAAGAATATCTTTGGGAAATGATTTTGAAAAAAGAGAAAAAGTGATAAAAATCCTCACAATCCATTGAGTTGGGTTGTGAGGATTTTCTTTTTTGTGGAAAAAATTGACGACAAAAAAGGATGTTTTAATCTTTAACAGTCTATGGTAAAATGAACAAGTCGTCGTTATTATGAGGAGTCGGAAAATGAAAGTTATTAATTTAGTGGAAAATACGGAGGGGAATCGTGACTGTTTAACGGAACACGGATTGAGCTTTTATATTGAAACAACGAAACATAAAATTTTATTGGACACCGGTGCGTCGGATTTATTTTTAGAAAATGCGAAAGCATTGGGGGTTGACTTAAGTCAGGTTGATACGGTGGTGTTAAGTCATGGTCATTATGATCATGGTGGTGGATTATCTGATTTTCTTAAAATGAATTCTACGGCAAAAGTTTATTTACAGAAAACGGCTTTTAGCGAGTATTATTCTATTCATGAGGAAACGAGAAAAGAAAAGTATATTGGTCTGAATCAGGAGCTGAAGAATCATGAACAGATTGTAGCTATTGAAGGAAACTGGAAGATTGATGATGAATTGTTTTTGGTTTCAAGAATTCATGACAAACAGCCAACTCCTAAAACAAATCAGCGACTGAAGAAATGTGTGGATGGAGTTATGGTTCAGGATGACTTTTTGCACGAACAATGTCTGGTAATTCATCAGGGCGATAAGAACATTCTGTTTTCAGGGTGTGCACATCATGGAATCTTAAATATTATGGAGACCTATCGAGAACTGTTTGGAAGTGATCCGGATGTTGTCATAAGTGGGTTCCACTTGATGAGAAAGCATAATTATTCTCGTGAAGACGTCCGAATGATTATTTATACGGCAAAGGAACTGATAAAATATGAAAGTCAGTTTTATACCTGTCATTGTACCGGAGAAAAACCATATGAGACTATGAAAAAAATCATGGGATATCAATTAAAGTACATTCATTCCGGTGATCGTATCGTGATAGGCACTGAGAAGAAACATAAGGTTGCACCGTGGAGTAAATATGTAGCAGGTGTAGCAGTGTTATGCATGACGATTTCTATATTGGTAAGAAATAAAAAATAAAGGGAAAAGGGGAAAAAAAATGAAACAGAAAATAGTAAGTGCGGTAGTAAGTGTTGCAATGATCTCGGGATTGGCTTTTAGCTATAATGTCAATACAGTAAAAGAGGTTTTTGCAGAGGAACTGGTCACTGTAGATGAGACAGAAAAGGTAGATTTGGGAAACTGTATTATTTCCGGTGTGGAAGATAAGGTTTACAGCGGAAGCGAAGCCGTACAGAATCTTGAAATTAAGAATGGTGAGAAAATTTTAGTAAAAGATGTGGACTACACGGTTTCATATGAAAATGCTGTTAATGTGGGAACAGCTACAATGACTGTAACCGGAATTGGTAATTATACCGGAACCGTGACACAGAATTTTGTCATTTCCGTAAAGAAGATTAAGGCAAAGGTTGTTTTGAAAAAAAAGAATTTTCCATATAAGAAAAAAGGAAAATATAAACCGAAAGTCGTAGTAAAGGATGGAGACCTGGTAATTCCGGCGTCAAACTACAGCGTGATATATCCAAAAAAAGTTAAAAAAATCGGAACATATACCGTGAAGGTAAAGTTAAGAGGAAATTATTCCGGATCTGGTTCCGCTAAATTCAATGTGGTTCCATATAACACAAAGATTAAAAAATTAACAGGAATTAAGGGTGGTGTTTCGGTTCTCTGGCAGGGACTTATGGGAGAGAAGTTCAATGAAATTTCAGGCTACGAAGTGGCTTGTTCCACAAGCAGAAATTTCAAGAGCAAGAAGACACAGAAATGCTCCAAGAGTTTTCGACTGATGGAAGTGAGAAAACTGAAATCAAAGAAACTCTATTATGTAAAGATGAGAACCTTTAAGATTCTTGGAAAGAAAAAAATTGTTTATTCAACGTGGTCTTCCGTAAAGAAAGTGAAGACGAAATAAAAATAAGAACGCGAAAGCAGAGATTGTTGCTTTCGCGTTCTTTTTTGTTATGCGTTATGTTTCATCTTTCTCAGATGTTGGAACTTCAGGCAAATCACTAATCCAAGAACACCGATGGATAACATCAACATTCTTGCCACAAAGGAGTGATTTCCACGAATTCCGTAATTTACCGGAAGAATCCATTTAATGTACACACTGGCTGGAACGGCTGTCTGAACGTTAATGAATACCGGACAAATAATCAGATTTGTGATAATGAAAATCGGAAGGATGGAAACGAAGCGATTCAGGTTGTTCAGCAGAATGTGAAGGATGCTGATAAATCCGATAGTCATGAACACATAAAGAATCGTATTGTAAATTTCCATTCCGATATTTTCTGTAGTTCCGGAGATGAGGATTCCAAAGAATCCAATCAATCCAGCCATTACCGATGGAATCATAATGTACAAGTAAGATAACAGGTTTCTTCGGCGTAGTGGTATTGCATCAAAGAAGCCGGATTCCATATCACGGAATAAAAGAATTGCTCCGGTCATTGCCGCTAAAAGAATTAGTGCGTATACCAGACCACGAACCGGAAGGGTTAAATAACTTTGGTCTTCCGGGTGGTTGATTAATTCATTCTCTGTTCCATCAGCATAATAGAACTTGAAGAAGTCTAAGGTCATATCGTTGTATTGATTTCTGATTTCTG
Organism: uncultured Lachnospiraceae bacterium; assembly: GCA_902766735.1. Classification (GTDB taxonomy): domain Bacteria; phylum Bacillota; class Clostridia; order Lachnospirales; family Lachnospiraceae; genus Eubacterium_G. Next base: position 9,083 of record CACXEU010000076.1, on the reverse strand, counting down.
ATAATTCATTCCAATCATCTTCCGTAAATTTTCCTAAATAAGTACTGTGGTACATATAATCCTTCAAGGCAATTCTTGAAAAATCATCATAGACGGAAGAAAAGATAATTTCATGTGCCAGATGAATGAAGTTTCGGTCTTCAATCAGGGTACATTGAATGACTGCGTTTTTATAAGGTAAATCATCTATATCCTTTTTGATGTAATTGGTCAGATGCTTTTCAAAATCAGCCGGAAACCGGTAACCGCATATGGCATTACCGTTTTGGACTTCTCGTTTTAAGTCTTCCGGGGAATCTACTTTGTAGAAAGAAATCGCACCGCTTTCTCTGGTAAGAATTGCTTTTACAACTTTATCTGCCAAAGGATTGGCACCGGCTTCTTCTTCATAGATGGCAACCCGCATAATTCGTTCGTCTTCACCGGACATATTTTTTAAGGCAAAGGACAGAAGCGGTATTGATAATATGGTAATGAGAAACAGTGGTTTCTTTAAATATCTTTTGGTTAAAAGAATAATCCATATGAGTGCTTTCTTAAAATGATTCATAGGGTTCTCCTTATATTATTTTCGTAATTTATAGTTTCGTATCAACACAGTTAGTGCAAACAAGATGACAGCGTGTAACATCATAAGAAGGAAATGTAAGATCCATCCCTGATGATTCATACAATCTTGCGCATAATCAAGCATCAACCTTGTTAAGGTCCAAGAGGAAAGATTCACAAATGCTTTCGGCAACATGGACAATGGAAAGAAATATCCCGAAATAAATCCAAGGGATATTACTGTAACAAACAAGGTCAGGATGGCATTGGCAGTATTTTCGATGAACTCATAGATAAATACTAAAAATGCACAAATCGGAATCAGTACCGGGAAAATACAAAGAGCTCGCAATCCGTATTCTGGTTTTGCAATAAAGATTCCCAAAATGATGCAAAGATACAACGTTGCATAACATACAAACAGTGCCAGGTATTTCGCGAGAATCTGGTAGAAACTGCTGACTTTGGCTATCTGTAGTTTTCGCTCTAAATCCCGTTGATGTTTCGACAGGAATCCGGAACTTTGAAGTCCTAATAACAGAAAGACAAGAATTAATCCGACACAGATATAATATGGCGTGAAGGACATATCGTCTGTTGTGGAAACTTTCTTTGTAGTGAAAATGTTATTTCGTTCTAACAAGAGATTGATAAAAGGCATAGTCAGGGCGACATCGTATTCGTCCCCTTTTGCCACATTTCTTTTCTGTAACAGTTCCTTGGAAGAATAGAAGCAACGCTCGGAAAGTGTTACATAATTTGTTGCAACATCTGTTAAGTCTGCAATGACAAAACTAATGACCGTGGCAGGAGCTCCACCATAATGAACTTCCAGTTTCGTATCCCGTCCCATAATCATATCGTCAAAGAAGGAATCGGGAATGATAAAAGCAGCATCGAATTTTCCGGTGGTCAAGCCGGCAAGGGCTTCATCTCGGCTAACATGATGCAACTGGAAGGTAGATTTACCTGTGGTCAGGGAGTCTACGGTTTCCATAACCAGTCCCGTATACATATTCTCTTCTTTTTCTACCAGAGCAATCTGATAATTTGAAGAGACTTTATTGAAATTTTTTTGTACTCCGAAAGAAACCAGAGAAAGTCCCATAATGATGGCAATAAAAATTGTCATACCAATCAGCATTGACGGAATGGAATTTTTCACCCGTTTCATTTCTAATTTAAATAATAAAATCCATTTATCCATGCTTGTGTTCCTTTAAATCTTTCGTAAGTGTGTGAAGATCCGTATACTCATACGGATGGAGATAACCATTCTTTAATAAAAAGATGCGGTCACATAATTTGATTTCTCCTTCTTCATGGGTGGCAATAATAACAATTCCTCCGGCCTTGGTGAAGTTCTTGACATATTGTGCAATGATTTCCTTACAGTCAATATCCAGGCTGGCGGAAGGTTCATCCATCAGTAGGACAGGAGGCTGATTCGCCATGGAGCAACCAATGCTTAATCGCTTTTTCATACCACCGGATAACTGGGAAACTTTTTTATCCACGAATTGATCGATTCCTAGGGATTTCAAAATTCCGTGATTCAGCTCCTCATCTAAATGTAGATTAGAACCGGTATACCAGAGACGAAGATTATCTCTGGCAGACAAATCATCCATAAGGGGATTGTTCTGTGGAACATAACCAATCTTTTCTTCAAAAGAATGAGAATCAAAGATATTTTCTCCGTCTAGTAAAAAACTTCCGTTGTCAGGAACTACCAATCCGGCCATACTGCTGAGTAATGTTGTTTTTCCACAACCGTTTAATCCGAGAATACCAATACATTCCCCGGAGTTTGCGGTGAAACTAATGTCTTTTAGGATGTCCACTCCCTTTCTGGAGTAACTTTTTTGAATATTTTTGATTGTAATATTTTGTATCATTTTTTTCTCCAATTATTTCAATTTATTCGCATTGCGTAATATAGAAAAAGTATATCATAGATAGGGGATAGAACCAATAAAAAAATGTAGTTCTATTCTAGGTGGGACTGTGATAAAATAAACGAAGATTATGATAGAAAACGAGGTAGGATATGAGTTATTTTGAAACGGCAGATATATTGTTGCCAAAAAAAGATTTTGAAAAATGGTCCGTGATTGCATGTGACCAGCACACATCAGAACCGGAGTATTGGGAAGATGTGAAGCGCATTGTAGGGGATTCTCCTTCAGCATTAAACATTATGCTTCCCGAGGCATGGCTTAAGGATGAAAATGAAGAAAGTATTCGAAAAATCAATGAGAAAATGATGGAATACCTGAACGGGGATGTGTTAGATGAATATAAGAATGCCATGATTTACGTGGAACGAACCATTGGAGACAAGGTTCGAAAAGGATTGGTCGGAGTCATTGACCTGGAGGATTACGATTATCATAAAAACAGTAAGACTTTGATTCGTGCCACGGAAGAAACGGTGGAAGACCGTCTTCCTCCAAGAATTCAAATTCGAAAAGATGCACCGTTAGAAATGCCACATATCTTGTTATTGTTTGATGACCCAAGTTATTCCGTGGTAAAACCGTTGGAACAGCAGAAGGATACACTGAAAGTAGCGTATGACTTCGAATTGATGAAAAACGGTGGACACATTACCGGATGGTTTTTAGATGAAAAAATGGTAGAATCCATTCAGCAGGCTTTAGGAAAATTGTTAGAAGCCAATGAAGATTTGTTGTTTGTAGTAGGGGATGGCAACCATTCGTTGGCGGCTGCAAAAGAGAGTTATCTGCTGACAAAGAATCCGGAGGCGCGATATGCACTGGTAGAACTGGAAAATGTTCATGATCACAGTATTGCTTTCGAACCAATCTATCGTGTGCTGTTTCATGTGGATGCTCAGGATTTTATTGAAAAGTTTGTGGCATATACAGAGGAACATGGTGGAGACGAGAAGCAGTATTTTGAATGCATTACCAATGAGGAATGCGGAACCATTCAGGTAAAGGCTACAGCAAAACTTCCGATTGGAACTTTGCAGACATTTATTGATTTATATGTGAAGGAACATCCGGAAGTAGGAATTGATTATATTCATGGAGAAGAAACAGTAAAAGCACTTTGTAAAGAAGACCATGTATTGGGATTCCTTTTTGAAGGAATGAAAAAAGAAGATTTATTCCCGGCTGTTCGAGCAGATGGCTCCCTTCCGCGAAAGACATTTTCTATGGGACATGCGGATGAAAAGAGATTTTACATCGAAACCCGAAAAATTCGATAGAATTATTCCTGATTTTGGGAATAATTATCTTGTTAAAAAAATATCAATATGATAGTATTAAGGGTGGTGAGTTTTCATCACCTTTTACTATGTTTTAAAACTTGTTTTTTGTGATATAAGGAATTTCAGGAGAAGAAAAATGAGTGTAGAAGAAAAAGTTCGGAGAATACGACGGAGCAAGGTTCTGATTGGTATTTTGCTGACGATTGTGTCTGTGGTGGGCATTGGATTTTTTTATATGTCATCCACCTACCAGACGGTATTTTCAAAGGGAACCCGAATCAATGGTATTGATGTTAGTGGAATGACCGTGGAAGAGGCAGAAAGGACCGTATGCTCCAGCGCAAAGGATTATCAAATCACATTAAATTTCCGTGAAGATAAGACAGAAACGATTTTCGGAAGAGAAATCGATTATCAGTATGTGAATGAATATGATGTTCAGGAAATCCTGGATGAGCAAAACAGTATTCTTTGGTTTTGGAACAGGGATAATCAGGATTATCACCTTCAGGGAGAATATTCCATTGACAAACTTAAGAAGGTGGTAAATCAGTTTCCGGAAATGGATCGAAAGAATATGGTGAAGCCGAAGGATGCCGCACCGGTTTATGAAGATGGAACCTTTGCTATTGCACCGGAAGTTCAGGGAACGACATTAAAGAAGAAGGCGGCAATTTCCTACGTGGGTGGTGCCTTGAAGGAATGTAAGGAGTCTTTGGACATGGAGGAAATGTATCAGTCTCCAAAGGTTTATTCCGATGATGCGACTCTAAACAACCAGATACTAAACCTGAATGATTTGGTAGGAGTTAAAATTACATATAATTTACCGGATGGAAGTCAGGAAGTCTTGGATGGAACAAAACTGGTAAAATGGTTATCCAAGGATAATAAGGGAAACTATGTTAAAAAGAAGGCGATTTGGAACAAGCATATGAGGCAGTTTGTTTCAAAACTTGCAAAGAAGGTAAACACTATTTCAAAGCCACGAAAGTTTAAAACGACAAAAGGTAAGAAAATTACATTGGCACCAAGTCCTTATTATGGTTGGAAGATTGACGAAGAAAAGGAATTGGAACGATTAGCCAAGGAGTTGAAAAAACGTAAGGATGTGGAACGCAAGCCTGTTTATGCGTCCAAGGAAGCGGCGTCATTGAAGAACAATTACGGATTTGGAAAAACGTATGTGGAAGTTGATTTGACAAAACAGCATTTGTGGGTATATGTGAAAGGAAAGAAGAAACTGGAAACGGATGTGGTTTCCGGAAAGAATGATCCGAAACATAAGACACCGGCAGGAGCTTTTACCGCATATGATAAGCGTCAAAATAAGATTCTTCGTGGGGAACGACGAAATGGTCGATACGAATATGAAACAAAGGTTAGTTACTGGATTCGACTGACACCAACGGGGGTTGGACTTCATGATGCTTCATGGAGACCAAGATTTGGTGGGAACATCTGGGTAGCAGGCGGATCGCATGGATGTATCAATCTTCCGGCTTCGGCAGCAGCACAGATTTATCAGTTGGTTTCCAATGGAGATCCGGTAATTGTATATTACTAAAAGAGTATGAAAAGAAGAGAAGAGATTCCCAAAATAGTTGATATAGCATTTTTGATGGAAATGTGTTATGCTAGACACAAGTAAAATTGTGTACGGATTTTGGGGAGGTTTCTTATGAAAAAGTTGAGTCTATTATTAGTGATTGTGACAGCCGTCGTAGGAATCATTACCGCTTGTGGTACCCAGGGCAAGAAGAATCGGATTGGGACTGCTAATGCGGATGTTTTAGTGGTTGCCATTAGTGCAGATTTTCCACCGTATGAATATGTGGAAAAGAATCAGTACAAGGGGATTGATGTGGAAATTGCGGAAGCGATTGGTGAAAAGTTGGGTGTGGAAGTTCAGGTAAAAGATATGAAATTTTCCACAATTCTTGGAGCAGTTGCATCGGGAAAAGTTGACGTTGGAATTTCAGGGATTTCCATTACGGAATTACGGAAAAAGCAGGTTGATTTTTCGCAGGCTTATACCACGACGGTACAGACTATCATTGTGAAAGAAGACTCTGTAATTCGTGAGGCATCAGATTTGTTCAGGTTTGGAAAATATCGCCGTGTAGGTGTGCAGACCGGAACTACAGGAGATTTGTATTGTACTGATGACATTGAATTAGAAGGACTGGGAAGAGTAGAGCGTTATAACGAGGGAGAAGATGCCATTAAAGCATTAGTTGCCGGGAAGATTGATTGTGTAGTCATTGATCAGGAACCGGCGAGAGAATTTGTAAAAAGAAATCAAGGGCTGAAAGTCTTGGAAACAGCGTATGCTGAAGAAGAATATTCTGTAGCAATTAAAAAAGGAAATAAGCGACTGACCAAGCATATTAATCAGGCCTTAGAACAATTAAAGAATGAAGGAACCATTCAGAAAATTGTTGATAAATATATCAACGAATCAAAGGAGGAAGATTAAGAAATGATTAGAGTAGGTATTGCAGGTTATGGAAATCTGGGAAGAGGAGTGGAATGCGCTTTAAGTAAAAGCCAGGATATGGAATTAGTAGGAGTATTTTCCAGAAGAGATCCATCCACAGTAAAGACCGTAACAGATGTAGCGGTTTTCTCAATGGATGAAATCGAAGCAAAGAAAGATGACATTGATGTATTAATTCTTTGTGGTGGTAGTGCCAATGATTTGCCAACCCAGACACCGGAAATGGCAAAATACTTTAATGTAATAGATAGTTTTGATACTCATGCGAAAATTCCGGAACATTTTGCAAATGTAGATAAAGCATGTCAGGAAAACGGACATATTGGAATCATCTCAGTAGGTTGGGATCCGGGAATGTTCTCATTGAACAGACTTTACGCACAGGCTATTTTACCAAACGGAAAGGATTATACTTTCTGGGGCAAGGGTGTAAGCCAGGGACATTCAGATGCAATCAGAAGAATCGAAGGTGTTGCAGATGCAAGACAGTATACAATTCCTGTGGAAGCAGCACTGGAAAGTGTCCGTAAGGGAGAAAACCCGGAACTTACTACAAGAGAAAAACATACCAGAGAATGTTTTGTAGTGGCAGAGGAAGGTGCAGATCTTGACAAGATTGAAAATGAGATTAAGACTATGCCAAACTACTTTGCAGACTATGATACAACCGTACATTTCATCAGTCAGGAAGAATTAAACAGAGATCATGCAGGAATTCCTCATGGTGGTGTGGTTCTTAGAAGTGGAAGCACTGGATTTAACGATGAAAACAAGCATGTCATTGAATATAAATTAACATTGGATTCTAATCCTGAATTTACTTCCAGCGTATTAGTAGCCTATGCAAGAGCTGCATATCGTTTATGTAAGGAAGGACAAAAGGGATGTAAGACTGTATTTGATATTGCACCGGCTTATTTACATGCCGCATCAGGGGATGAATTAAGAAAGAACTTACTGTAATAATCAGAGTGAGAAAAGTTGGTAGAACAATCTGCCAACTTTTTTTTATGGTTTTGTAACCAATCTGATTTCTTTTCGACTAAATAGATAGAACACCAAAAGGAGAATCCATGGAAGATAAAGAAATTATTGGTATGTTCCGGGACAGGAATCATGATGCAATTACTGAAATACAAAAGAAGTATGGAAAACTGTGTTTCCAGATAGGAAAAAATATTACCGGTAGCTTGGAAGACGCTGAGGAAATTGAGAATGAAACCTATCTGGGATTATGGAACAGAATTCCGCCGGAACGTCCGGAGTATCTGAAAAGTTTTGTATGCAGGATTGCAAAGAATCTTTCCATTGACCGGGTACGATACCATCAGGCTGAAAAAAGAAAACGAGGAAATGAAATCCCAATGGAGGAAGTGTCAGACATCTTGTCAGGTGTGGACACACCGGAGAACGTGTATGAGCAAAAAGAACTTGCTGAACTGATTAGTGAATTCTTACGGGAACAGAAACCAGAAGTACGGAAAATGTTTCTTCGCAGATACTGGTTTTACGATTCCATTGGAGACATTGCAACGAACTTTGGTGTTTCAGAAAGTAAAGTGAAAGTAACGTTACACCGAGTGCGAAAAAGCTTAAAAAAGTATTTGATGGAACAGGAGGTAACCTTATGAGAAAAGAGGACTTCTTAAAGATAGTGGATCAAATTGATGATGACCTGATTGAAGAGGCAACGGAGGTGTCACAGAAAAAGTCATTTCGGGAAAAGAAGATTTTTTCTTACGTATCTGTGGCAGCTAGTATTGTTCTCGTTGCAGGGGTGTCGTTTTTCGGCGGGATGACCTATGAGAAATTCAATCAGGAAAATGCAACGACAGTCCGTGTAGCGCAGGAAACATCAAATGTAAAGCCAAGGGAAACAATAGACGGGAATATATGGGGACAAACGGGGAAAAGAGAAGGCGGTGGCTTGGATTTGGAACAGGGTTATCAAGGTAGTGGTTCCGGAAAATTTGTTTATGATGACAAAACCTATCACATCGTGAACAATGCGGAATTCCTTGTGTCAAACAGTATGCCAATTCAGATTGAAAAAGAGGATATTGGAAAGAATCTTGCCAACAATGTGCTGGATACATCCAACAATCAGATTGGAAATATTTATATGCTGAATTTTTCGCCGGATTGCAGCATGATAGCCATACAGAATAGGGATGGCTCATATAACATTGCTTTAGAAGAGGATGAATAGACAGAAAATGAAAATGGAAAAGAGAGGTGGGTATGATGAAAAAAATAATTATTGTATTGATGGTGGCATGTCTGATGACCGGATGTGGGGCAGGCGAGGGAAAAAAAGAAGTAAAAGAGACAAAGGAGTTTTCTTCCACGAGCAAGTATGACGAGAATGTTGTCGGGCTACAGAAAAAGCCAATTGTGGCAGATGTGGAATGGAAGGATGGTATTATTGTCAAAAATGAAATACGCTGGAAGAAATTTTTGGAGAATCGGACACTGGGAATTCCGGATCAAGTAGTGATTCTAGAGATATTTACTCCGGAGGATGATGAGTTTCAGAATTGTCAGCTCTATTTTTCAAGGTTACTGTATGACGGGGAAAAGTTTCAGCTAATCGAATACGGTGAGCCGGGAGAGTCTTTGTATGATGAGAATGAAGTGATTGGAACCGATGAGGTTCAGACACGGAAAAGCACTTTTCGATATTTGTTGGAACTGTCTGATGCAGATTCAAGGTTTCTCGGGGATGGAAACAAGATGAAATCTAATCGTTACTATTATCTGGTAGATGATCCGAGTCTGACTTTTGATGACTTG
>CACXEU010000075.1 GCA_902766735.1 uncultured Lachnospiraceae bacterium | reverse complement strand
TGACCATACCTCATACGAAGTATGGTCATTCTCTAAACACTCATTTTAGATATTTATCCTGTCTACTTGACAGGGAGCATATCATAATGGACATCTCTTTTCTTATGCTGTAGGAAAGTGATTTTTTGCAACACAAATCTCTTGAAATCACAAAGGAAGTATAGTAACATATTATATGTGTGATTTATGAGTGGTGAGTGTTGACAAGAAGAAAAAAATGTATTAAGATATGCGTATACGAACATAAGTTCGAAAGACGAGAAAGGAAAACATTATGAATAAAGAAGAAAAGCTAAAAGCATTAGATGCAGCGATTGCTCAGATTGAAAGACAGCATGGAAAAGGGTCTGTTATGAAACTAGGTGACTCCGGAAATAAAATGAACGTTGAGACGATTCCTACAGGTTCTCTTAGTTTGGATCTTGCGTTAGGATTAGGGGGGATTCCGAAGGGAAGAGTTGTGGAGATTTATGGTCCGGAATCCAGTGGTAAAACGACGGTAGCATTACATATGATTGCTGAAGTTCAGAAGCGAGGTGGTGTGGCAGGCTTTATTGATGCGGAGCACGCGTTAGATCCTGTATATGCCAGAGCGATTGGTGTAGATATTGATAACTTATATATTTCACAGCCTGATTATGGGGAACAGGCATTGGAAATTACAGAAACCATGGTTCGTTCCGGTGCAGTTGACATTATCGTTGTAGACTCGGTTGCCGCCTTGGTACCGAAGGCTGAAATTGATGGAGATATGGGTGATTCTCATATGGGACAGCATGCTAGATTGATGTCACAGGCACTTCGTAAGTTGACAGGTATTATGAATAAAACAGGATGTACGGTGATTTTCATTAATCAGCTTCGTGAAAAGATTGGAGTTATGTTTGGAAATCCTGAAACCACTACAGGTGGTAGAGCATTAAAATTCTATGCATCTGTTCGTATGGATGTGCGTAGAATTGAAACCTTAAAAGTAGCCGGTGAAATGGTCGGAAACCGTGCCCGCGTGAAAGTTGTAAAAAATAAGATTGCACCACCATTTAAGGAAGCAGAGTTTGATATTACTTTTGGTAAAGGTATTTCCCGAGAAGGAGATATTCTGGATTTGGCGGCTAATTGCGATGTTGTTATGAAAAGTGGTGCGTGGTATGCCTATAATAACGAAAAAATCGGTCAGGGTAGAGAAAATGCGAAAAAATATCTTTGTGAAAATCCTAAGATTATGGCAGAGATTGAAAATAAAGTTCGTGATTTTTATGGTCTCGGAGGAAAAGTTGATGTGGATTCTGTTCCAGAAACTGCAGAGAACGTAGATGAGGATATTGCACCGGTAAAATAGAATGATGGAAGTGATAGAAGTAACACCTTATAAGAAGCGCTATAAGGTTAAATTTTCAAATCATACAGAGATTCTTTTGAGTTATAAAGAATTAAAAAAGAATCATTGTGAACAGGGAAATGTTCTTGAAGAAGAACAATGGAATCGATTGATTGTTCATTTAATTGGGAGAGGGAAAGAACGAGCACTTTATTTGTTGGATCGTTCTGAGCAGACAGAAAAGCAAATCAGAGATAAATTGATAGCCGGATATTATCCGGCTATTGTAATAGATTCCGTGATTGCATATTTAAAAGAATATCGAATGATTGATGATTTTCGTTATGCTTGTCATTATATTGAATTTAAAAGAAATAAGAAAAGTAAACGACAAATTCATCAGGAATTGTTTTTGAAAGGGATTTCTAAAGAAACTATGGAACAGGCATTTGTGGAAAGTGATTTTTCCAACGAAGATTCCCTTCGATTACTGATTGAAAAAAGAAGTTCTCGCTATGATTTGAATGATATGAATGATAAGAGAAAGTTATATCAATATCTGTTAGGAAAAGGGTATTCTTACAGTGAAGTGGAACAGGCGATTCACACTTGGGAAAATGGAGATTTATTTGGAGAGGAATAACTGGCAAATTATACAAGATATGTTATTTTTCTATGTAGAATAATACTAGATATTGTCGTAAGTTCTATGCTATGTTTACTTGACATAAGTATGTCTTTCAAGTAAAATATAGATGTTGTTTTGTACAATGAAAACTAAATAAGGAGGTGCTCCTGTGATAAGTTTGACAGATGCTATACTTATTTGCGTTGGAGTTTCTGTCCTTGTCGCTGTAATCAGTGTAGTTGTTGCTTTAAAGATAAGCAAAGGTGCTGATGCAAAAAAGATTGGTTCTGCGGAAACCAGAGCGAGAGATATCATTGATGAGGCTATTAAAACAGCTGAGTCAAAGAAGAAAGAAGCTTTGTTGGAAGCAAAGGAAGAAAACCTTAAGACAAAGAACGAATTAGACAAGGAAATTAAGGAACGTAGATCAGAAGTTCAACGCTATGAGAAGAGAGTGCTTAACAAGGAAGAAGCTGTAGACCGTAAGGCCGAGGCCCTTGATAAGAAAGAAAACAGCATTAAAGCGAAAGAAGAAGCTTTAGCTGAAACTCAGGAAAAAGTAAACAAGTTAAGCGAACAACGTCTACAGGAATTAGAAAGAATCTCTGGATTAACCTCCGAACAAGCAAAAGAATATTTGTTGAAAACAGTTGAAGAAGAAATGAAAATTGAAACTGCGAAGTTGGTTAAAGAACTGGAAGTTCGTGCTCGTGAAGAAGCCGATAAAAGGGCGAAGGAAATTATTATTAACTCCATTCAGAAGTGTGCGACAGACCATGTTTCCGAATCAACGATTTCAGTAGTTTCACTCCCTAATGATGAAATGAAAGGTAGAATTATCGGTAGAGAGGGAAGAAATATTAGAACTCTCGAATCATTAACCGGTGTTGATTTGATTATTGATGATACTCCGGAAGCAGTAGTTTTATCAGGTTTTGATCCGATTCGAAGAGAAGTTGCCAGAATTGCCTTGGAAAAATTGATTGTTGACGGACGAATTCAGCCAACCAGAATTGAAGAAATGGTGAATAAGGCTAAGAAGGAAGTTGAACAGACAATTAGAGAAGAAGGTGAGTCGGCTACTTTAGAAGTCGGAGTACATGGAATACATCCTGAACTTGTTCGATTACTTGGTAAGATGAAGTTTAGAACGAGTTATGGACAAAATGCTTTAAAGCATTCCATTGAAGTTGCACATCTTTCCGGACTGATGGCTGCAGAGCTTGGTCTGGATGTAAGAATTGCAAAGCGTGCCGGTTTGTTACATGACATTGGTAAAGCAGTTGATCATGAAATGGAAGGAACGCACATTCAGTTGGGGGTTGATCTTTGTAGAAAATATAAAGAATCAGCAGTTGTTATTAATGCTGTCGAAGCACATCATGGTGATGTGGAACCAGAATCACTGATTGCCTGCATTATTCAGGCTGCAGATGCAATTTCTGCTGCCAGACCAGGTGCGAGACGTGAAACTCTGGAAACATACACGAACCGATTAAAACAATTAGAAGATATTACGAATTCATTTGAGGGAGTGGATAAATCTTTTGCTATTCAGGCGGGTAGAGAGATTCGAGTTATGGTTGTACCGGAAAAGGTTAGCGATGCCGATATGGTATTGATGGCTAGAGAAATTTCTAAGCAGATTGAAGCTGAATTAGAATATCCGGGACAGATTAAAGTTAACGTTGTAAGAGAATCAAGAGCGATAGATTACGCAAAATAGAATCTATGTTTTAAGGGAAATACATTTGTATTTCCCTTTTCTTATGTTATAATAGTGCAAGTTGAATGAAGAAATATAGAGGAGGATGTTATGGCTAGAATAGGTTTTATCGGAATGGGTAATATGGGTTATGCCATTGCAAAGGGACTAGTAAATGTGGGACAAAGTGAAATTGTATTTCACGATAATTTTCAGGAACGAATGGATAGTGTTTCCAAAGAATTAAATATTACTGCAACAAAAACAAATGGTTTAGTTTTAGCAGGAGCAAAATATGTTATTTTAGCAATTAAACCGCAGATGTTAGATGGAGTACTTTCTGAGATTGCAGGGGACGTTAATGATGAGCATGTATTCATTTCTCTATGTCCGGGAATTACTATTGATTATTTGTCAGAAAAATTGAATACGAAGAAAATTGTTCGTACAATGCCGAATACACCGGCTCTGGTTGGAGAAGGTATGACCGGGGTTTCTTATAGGACAGACAGCCTTTCTGAGGAAGAAGCAGGAGTGGTAGAAGAAATCTTTACATCAATTGGAAAAATGGGTGTTGTAGATGAAAAATATATGAATGCCATTGTATGTGCCAGTGGAAGTTCCCCTGCTTATGTATTTATGTTTATGGAAGCATTGGCAGATAGTGTTGTTAAATTTGGAATGACTCGAAATGACGCATATAAATTTGTGGCTCAGACAGTTTTAGGGTCAGCGAAGTTAATGCTGGAAACAGGAAAGCATCCGGGAGAGTTAAAGGATATGGTGTGCTCACCGGCAGGAACAACAATAGCTGCTGTGGAAGCATTGGAAAAAGCAGGATTAAGAAGTGCATTGTTTGATGCAACAAATGCCTGCTATGAAAAAAGTACATCAATGAAATAGTTGTTGTGAGGATAATATGAAAGAATTTCAGAGAATTAATCGAAGACATGTATATCAGGGAGCGATTCTAGATTTTTGTAAGGATGATATCATTACACCGAAAGGCAATCAGGTGGAATGGGATTATCTGGAGCATAAAGGGGCAGCTGCTGTGTTGCCGGTAATGGAAGATGGTAGAATAATTCTGGTGCGTCAGTGGAGAAATGCCATTGATCGTTTCGCATTGGAAATTCCAGCCGGTGGAAGAGATAGTGTGGATGAACCAACGGATGTTTGTGCCGCTAGAGAACTAGAAGAAGAAACAGGATATCGTTGTGGAAAGATTGAATTTCTTCAATCCATTGTTCCGGCAATTGCATATTCCGGAGAAGTAATTGATACATATGTGGCTTGGAATTTGGAAAAGACAGAACAGTCTTTGGATCCGGATGAGGATATTGAATTGGAATTTTATACGGTAGATGAATTGATGCCTATGATTTTAAACAATGAAATCAATGATTCCAAAACAGTTGCAGCAATTCTGACCTACTATTATAAATATTGTAATAAATAATTTTTTATCGCGTAGAATTTAGTAATGATGAATTGGACAGCATAAACTCAATGATGGAAACGATAAAAAGAAACTATAAAATCTATGTTTTGCTTTTGGGAATGATTATGGCTTTTGCCATATATTCCCAGATGAACATAGATTTTTCTTTTTATGTAACGGAATATGATTTTAGTTGCTTTCGTCGGTTGTTTTTTCTTACGTTATTCCATGATTTGAAACTATGGGGAGTGTTTTATCTGTTAAGCAGATTGAAATATAAGAGAGTGATTTTGGTCTTGTTGACATTGTATCTGGGGTATTTAATCGGAGCGATTTTTATGGTCAGTTATTTATGGAAGTGCAAAAATATTTGGAGTAAAATTTTCATGTGTACGGGTCTCTGGTTTTTTATACATTTACTCTTTGAAAAGAAGAAATCTAAAAAAATATATTTTGTTACGGCTAACATTTTTTTGCTTAGTATTTTATTTCAAGTTTTTATGAAAATTCTTTTTTGAACAATTTACAATATATGGTGGAAAAAAATAAATGGAAACGTATATGTTGTAGATTTGTTATGTAACCCTAGAATCACAAGGAAAAATGTGTTTGATTTTCTTGAAAAAGGCTTATATAATAAACATTACAGGTCTTAAGAACGACTAATGAGCGAGGAAAAAATGCAAAATTATATTGAAGAATTCATAGTACAAATTCATATGGAAAAGAATACTTCAAGCAATACAGAAATTTCTTATCAAAGAGATTTGAATAAGTTTTATGAGTATGCGATTCGGAAAGGAATTGATGATATTTCTGATGTTAGTCAGGAAAGTTTAGTTGATTATATTGATGCTCTGAAAAAATTAGGAAGAGCACCGTCCACGATTTCAAGAAATATTGCTTCGTTGAAAGCATATTTCAATTTTTTGTGGAAAAATGGCTATTGTAGTGAAAATCCGGCGTTAGGAATTAAAGCGCCAAAGATTGAAAAAAAAGTTCCTGAAATCTTAACGATTAAAGAAATTGATGCATTGCTTAAGCAACCGTCCCAGAAGACGCCGAAGGCTTTACGCGATAAGTCCATGCTGGAACTTCTCTATGCCACAGGGATGAGAGTGACTGAATTGATTACATTACGCATGGATGATATTAACATTAAGTTGGAATATATCATTTGCAGAGATCGAAAGAAAGAACGGTTTATTCCTTTTGGCACCGAGGCGAAGAGTGCATTGGTTGAATATTTGGAAAACGGTAGAAATGCACTGATTGGAGAAAATACGGAATCTGATATCTTGTTTCCGAATTGTTCCGGTGAAGTGATGAGCCGTCAGGGATTTTGGAAATTAATTAAATCATACGGTAAGAAGGCAGGAATTTCATCAGAAATCACGCCGCATACGTTGAGACATTCTTTTGCAGCACATCTTGTTGAAAATGGTGCTGATTTACGAGCGGTTCAGGAAATGCTAGGTCATTCAGATATTTCAACCACTCAGATTTACATGGCGACGGGAAATCGAAGAGTTCGTGAGGTTTACGCGAAAGCGCATCCGAAAGCATAAAAAAAGAACTATTAGTTAGAATAGTTCTTTTTTTATTGGAATGATTAGACCTGTTCAGCAATGGCATAAAGTAATTTTTCTGTATCTTCCCAACCGATACATGGATCAGTGATTGACTTACCGTAACAGTGTTCGTCAATTTTCTGATTTCCACCAACGATATAGCTTTCAATCATTAGTCCCTTTACAAAACTCTTTAATTCTTCTGAATTCTTACGGTTATGCATGATTTCCTTTGCAATTCGAATTTGTTCCATATACTGTTTGTTAGAGTTGGAATGGTTACAGTCAATAACAACAGCCGGATTTGCAAAGCCTTTTTCCTTATACAAGTTATAGAGATTTAACATATCTTCATAGTGGTAGTTAGGAATGCACTGTCCATATTGGTTAACAGCGCCTCTTAAAATCGCATGAGCAAGATCATTTCCGTCTGTCTGAATTTCCCATCCTCGATAGAGGAATGTGTGTGAAGACTGTGCAGCTTCAATGGAATTCATCATAATGGAAAAATCACCACTGGTTGGATTCTTCATACCAACCGGAATATCTAAGCCGCTGGCTGTTAAACGATGCTGCTGGTTTTCAACAGAACGGGCACCGATTGCCACGTAAGATAAACAGTCTGAAAAATATCTTGTGTTTTCAGGATAGAGCATTTCATCGGCCAAAGGAAAACCAGTTTCTTCCATAATCTTTAAAAACATGTGACGAATGGTAATTAATCCCTGTAATAAATCCGGTTTCTTTTCCGGATCTGGCTGATGCAACATTCCTTTATATCCCTTACCGGTAGTTCTTGGTTTATTCGTATAAACTCTCGGAACAATAAAGAGTTTGTCCTTTACCTGTTCCTGAACCTTTGCTAAACGACCAACATAATCTTCTACGGCTTCCTGGTTGTCTGCTGAGCAAGGTCCGATAATAACAGCGAATTTATCACTTTCTCCTGTGAAAATCTTACGAAGCTCTTCGTCATTTTCTTTTTTCTTCTGAGCTACAGCATCCGGAACAGGATACATTGTTTTGATTTCCAACGGAGTTGGTAACTTTCTAAAAAATGTACTTCCCATAAAATCCTCCTAAAAATAGTACCTATATGTTTCTTAAGACTCAAATAGTATAGCATAAATCAATGAATAATCAATAATAAAGGCGGGCCGGATTCACAAAATGATAACAAAGGACATCTATGATTGGAACAGGTACAAGAGAAGAAAATATTTGAAAAGAAACAAAATAGTAGTATAATACACTCTGAAATAAATTGAGTAATGAAGGATAGAAGGATTTTGGAATGAAAGAGAAAATCAATGAATATATAGAAAAATTTAAAAAGTTCTGGAATGAAGCATACAATCGGAAAATATTGTATTTTTATTTCTTCATGGCAATTTTGGTGACTTTTCTGATTGAATTGTTCGCCGGGATTAATGCGACGGATTATTCCAATATGCAAGGTGTATTCTTTTTGATAGGTTCCCCGTATATTTTTATATGTAATGCAATGATTGTATTGTTTACCCTTTCTTTTACCTTACTGATTCGAAGACGTCTGTTTGGTATTTTTCTTGTTTCAGCAATCTGGATGTTATTTGGAGCGACGAATGCCATTTTAGTTGGAATTCGTGTTACACCATTTATTCGTTCTGATTTGGCCATGATTGACAGTGGGATTAAGATTATGGACAAATATCTCGGCGTTTGGCAGATTGTAGGTTTTATTCTTGGGGTGATTTTGGCAATTGTCTTATTAGTCATAGCATTTATTAAGGCACCGAAGATTGACCACAAAGTCAGCTATGGAAAAGATGCTATTACCATTTTGATTATTGCAGTGCTTTGCTTTGGAAGTATTCAATTAGGACGAGCCTCCAATCTGATTACAAAGAAGTTTGATAACTTGAGAAACTGCTATTTTGATTATGGCTTTGTATATTGTTTTACCAACAGTATTTTCAATATGGGAGTTGAAAAACCTGATAACTACACAGAATTATTAGTTAAGGATATTTCAAAGAGCAATAAGGAAGCAATCGAAGACGAAAAGGTAAAAGATGAACCGAATATCATTTTCGTTCAGTTGGAATCTTTCTTTGAAGTAAATGATTTAAAAAACGTAACTTTTTCAGAAAACCCGATTCCGAATTTTGAAAAGTTGCAGTCAGAGTATCCAAGCGGATATATGACGGTTCCTGTGATTGGTGCGGGAACTGTCAATACTGAATTTGAAGTAGAGACAGGGATGAGCCTTGAGAACTTTGGTTCCGGAGAAATCCCATACAATACTTATTTGCAGGATTATTCTCTGGAAAGTATCTGTTATAATTTAAAGCCATTCGGTTATAAGTGTCATGCAATTCATAATAATGATGCAACTTTTTATAGTCGTTACAAAGTGTTTGCACATTTAGGATATGATAACTTTGATTCCCTAGAAACAATGAATATTACTGATGCAGATGCATATAATCCGAAGAATTGGTTAAAGGATCGATATCTTACAAAGGAAATCATGGATAGTCTGGATGCCACAAAGGAAAAAGATTTCATCTATACGATTACCGTGCAATCTCATGGAAAGTATGATCCGGAGGATTATGAGTCAAAGATTAAAGTTGAGGGATTGGAAGACGAGGACTTAAAAAAATCTTACGAATACTTTGCAGATCAAATATCTGAAGTGGATCTGTTTATCAAGGATCTTACAGATCAGTTAAAGAATCGAAAAGAACATACCATCATTGTGTTTTACGGAGACCATTTACCAACGTTGGATATTACGGAAGAAGACCTGAAGAATGAAAATGTGTTCCAGACTCCATATGTCATCTGGAGCAATTATGAGAATGATTATTTTAAAGACAGAGATATCTATACCTTCCAGTTGGAAGCTGTCATCTTAAAAGCTCTGCATATGACAGAAGGTAAGATTAATCTTTGTCATCAGGCAAATCTTGATAAAGATTATTCAGATTATAAAGATGAACTTCACGTATTGACTTATGATATGACAGATGGAAAGCATTTTGCGGATGGAAGTGAAGAGATTGGGTATAAAGAAACGAAACTTCAGATGGGAATTAATCCGATTAAAATTACAAATATTAATATTTCATCGGATGAGGACAATCCAGGGGTGTATTTGTATGGTAGAAACTTCACAAATTCCTGTCGCGTTTATGTCAATGATTCCATGGTTGAAACCAACTACATCGACAACAGTACACTGTTTGCGAAAATTGAAACCATTGAGGAAGGTGATGTGATTTCGATTCATCTGGTGGATTCGAAAGATTTAGAGTTCTTCGAAGTGGACAATATTGAATATCATAAAGATGTTATGGACGAAGGTCGTGAAGGGAAAAAAGAGACGACTATAACCCATAAGAAATCAAAAAAGAAAAAGAAGAAAAAGAAAAAATAAAATTGCATAATCCTGAAAAAACTCCATTACAATATAAAAAGGTGTATGGAGTTTTTTTATGAAAAAAATAGTTGCTGTTTTGCTGGTGATTTTTCTGTCCCTGCCGAATTCCGTGGAAGGAAAAGAAGAAGCATTGGCATTAGATTCCGAATTTTATGTTCTTATGGAAGCAAATACAGGAACAGTTCTTGCTTCAAAAAATAAGGATGAAATTCGAAGCCCGGCAAGTATCACGAAAATTATGACCGTTCTTTTGATATTCGAAGCTTTAGAACAAAGGAAACTTTCGTTGACGGATATGGTTGTTACCAGTGAACATGCAAAAAGTATGGGCGGTTCCCAGGTGTTTCTGGAAGAAGGCGAGGAACAGACGGTAGAAACGATGATTAAATGCATCTTGATTGCATCCGGTAATGATGCTTCTGTAGCTATGGCAGAAAAAATAGGTGGGTCTGAAGAAAAATTTGTGGAGATGATGAATGAAAAAGCAAGAAAACTAGGGATGAAACGCACCCATTTTGTGGACTGCTGTGGATTGACCGATTCGGATGAGCATTATACCACGGCGGAAGATGTTGCTTTGGTCACGAGGGAATTGGTGACCAAGTATCCGCAAGTCCTGGATTATTCATCAATTTGGATGGAAACGATCGTTCACAAAACGAAGCAAGGGGAAAAGGAATTTGTGCTATCCAATACCAATAAATTATTAAAAGCCAATGACTGGGTGAAAGGGTTAAAGACGGGAAGTACCAGCAAAGCGAAATATTGCGTTTCCAATGTAGCAGTAAAAGATGGAATTACATTAATTTCCGTGGTGATGGCTGCTCCAAATTATAAAGTTCGATTTTCCGATTCGTATCGATTGCTAAATTATGGTTTCTCAAAATGTAAGGTTTATAGAGATTCGGAAAAAACCTATTCCAAAGAGTTGTGCGGCGGAGAAAAAAATCAAATCCATGGGAGTAAAATGGAAACTTTTTATGTTGATACCACCGGAATGAAATTTGAAAAAATACGTAGTGTTCTAAACTGGAAGGAGAAACTTGAAGTGCCGATACGTAAAGGTGATGTTTTAGGGACAGTGGATTATTATTATGACAATCAAAAAATCTGTTCCACAGAGATTGTGGCGAAAGAGTCAGTGAAAGAAGCTGGGTTTGGAATGTGCTTAAAATATGTGGCTGGAAAACTACTGCAGATTGGATAGACCGTGTTTTCTACTTGAAAAAAAGGGTACTTTTATGTAATATTGATAGAAGACTATGGGAAAAGAGATTAGAAATGGAATTAGAAGTTAAATTACAGGTCTTTGAAGGACCGTTGGATTTATTATTACATTTAATTGAAAAAAATAAAGTTGATATTTACGATATTCCAATTGTTGAAATCACGGAACAGTATCTGGAATATGTGGAAAAAATGCCGAAGGATGATTTGGATCTTGCCAGTGAGTTCTTGCTGATGGCAGCGACTCTGATTGATATCAAGAGTAAAATGCTTCTTCCGAAGGAAGTGGATGAGAACGGGGAAGAAATTGATCCGCGAGCAGAATTAGTTGAAAAATTAATAGAATACAAGATGTATAAATATGCTGCAGGGGAATTAAAAGATATGCAGTTGTATGCTGGTAAATCCTTGTTCAAGGAACCAACAGTTCCGAAAGAAGTTCAGAAATATGAACCACCGGTGGATTTGGATAAACTGCTAGATGGTGTTTCCTTAAAACAGTTGAATGATATTTTTCAGATGGTATTAAAAAGACAGGTGGATAAGATTGATCCGGTTCGTAGTAAGTTTGGAAAAATCGAAATGGAAGAAGTCAGTCTTCCGGAAAAGATTGATTTTGTTGTGAATGCCGTGAAAAAGAAAAAGCGATGTAGCTTTAAACAGTTGTTGGAAAAGCAGCATACTAAAATGGAAGTAATAGTATCCTTTCTGGCTGTCCTGGAATTGATTAAGGTGGGACAGATTGAGGTACATCAGGATAATATTTTTGACGATATCTATATTGATTCCAAAGAATAATAGAATAGATGATTGGAGAAACTATGGAACAGAATTATGAAGCGCAGATTGAAGCCATTCTTTTTACAATGGGAGAATCTGTGGAAATCAGTAAAATTGCCAAAGCATTGGATCTTTCCAATGGGGAAGTTAAGAAAATTGTAAAGAAAATGCAGGAAGAGTTAAAAAGCTCCTCAAGAGGAATTCGAATTATTGAATTAGATGGTGCATATCAGATGTGCACAAAACCGGAAATGTATGAAGCGTTGATTAAGGTAGCAAAACAGCCGAAACGTCAGGTTCTTACCGATGTCATGATGGAAACTCTTTCCATTATTGCTTACAAACAGCCGGTTACCAAAGCGGAAATTGAAAAAATCAGAGGGGTAAAATCTGATTTTGCAGTAAATAAATTGGTGGAATATGAATTGGTGGAAGAAATCGGTCGATTGGATACGCCGGGAAGACCATTGATTTTTGGGACGACGGAAGAATTTTTACGTCGTTTTGGGGTAGAATCTTCTGATACCTTGCCAGTGATTGATGCAGACATGATTGAAGAGTTTAAGCATCAGGCTGAAGAGGAAGTTACCTTGAAATCCAACGATTAAATAGCATAATAAATAGGGGATTGTATGAAACATGGAATTATCATTGTTACGATGATACTATCGCTTTGTTTCGGAATAAGTGATTGGGTATTTGGAAAAGAACAAAATGATTTACCATTAGGATGTATTTCCGGAGTTCTAATTGATGGGGAAACCGGAAGAGTACTGTACGAGAAGAATGGCCATGAAAAAAGAGCTATGGCAAGTACGACCAAGATTATGACCTGCATTCTGGCGTTGGAGCGATGCAATCAGGAGGAGATTGTTACCGTTTCGAAAAAAGCAGTGAATCAACCGAAGGTTCGCATGAATGTGAAAGTCGGAGAACAGTATGTCCTGAAAGACTTACTTTATGCATTGATGTTAGAATCCTATAATGATGTAGCGGTTGCTGTGGCAGAGCATGTGGGTGGAAGTGTTGAAGGTTTTTCGAGATTGATGAATCGGAAAGCAAAAGAAATTGGAATGACAGAAAGTCATTTTGTGACGCCGAACGGTTTGGATGCAAAGAAGCACTATTCCACGGCATATGACATGACCTTGCTGGGGGCTTATGCCATAAAAAATCCGATGTTCTTAAAAATCATTGGACAGAAAGAAAAGACCATTCGGGAACGAAAACATGGACGGAGGATTTCTTTGTATAATCGGGATGGATATTTAGCTATGGATCCCAATGCGATAGGAATTAAAACCGGTTTTACCAACCAGGCAGGGTATTGCTTTGTTGGAGCAACAAAGAACAGGGAATCTCAATTGATATCCTGTGTTTTGGGAAGTGGGTGGCCACCGTCTAAAAATCAAAAGTGGAAAGACACGAAACAATTGATGGATTTTGGGAGAAAAGTATTTCATCGTAATCACGTTGAAATGAATCAAATTATGTTACTTCATCTGAACAATGGAACAAAAAGTCTGTTACGTGGGAAGTGTCAGGGAAGCCTTGATGTGTTAAAAACAAAACGAGAAAAAATAAAATATGAAAACTGTTATTTTTATAAATTGCCAGTTAGAAAAAATCAAGTCATTGGATATACTAAAGTATATATCAATGACTTTTATTTTGGGTCAATTGAAATTCGTTCGTTGGATGATATTCCAAAGTATGATTATTCCTATTGTTTTCAGTGTTTATGGAATCTATTTATATAATTAGTTTTTCATAAGATATGTTTTACATCTGATTTTATCTGTGATATATTTATACCGAATTTGCCGTGCACTAAATGTAGTGTTTCAGGCGGATGGAAAAACAAAATGATGTTATTTAGGAGGGTTTATGAAGTTTACGAAAATGGAAGGCTGCGGAAACGATTATGTTTACGTGGATGGCTTTGCAAATAAAATTGATAATCCGAATGCGTTGGCAGAAAAAATCAGTGACAGACATTTTGGTGTTGGTTCTGATGGCCTGATTATGATTAATCCATCAGAAGTGGCAGATTTTAAAATGAGTATGTACAATGCAGATGGTTCCGAGGGAAAAATGTGTGGAAACGGAATCCGATGCGTTGCGAAATTTGTATATGATTACGGAATGACAGAGAAGGAAGAAATTACGGTGGAAACCCTGTCCGGAATTAAAACATTGCAGTTATTGGTAGAAGATGGTGCTGTAAAGAGTGTCCGTGTAAATATGGGAAGCCCGGAATTGATAGCTAAGAATGTTCCGGTTTTTTCGGAAAAGGAACGGGTGATTAATGAACCTCTTACCATAGATGGAAAAGAGTATGGGATTACCTGTGTATCTATGGGAAATCCTCATGCAGTGACATTTATCGAAGATACGGACGGTTTGGATATTGAAAAAATTGGTCCGAAATTTGAAAAGAATGAAATTTTCCCGGACCGTGTGAATACAGAGTTTATTCAGGTGCTTGACCGAAATACTGTAAAGATGCGTGTATGGGAAAGAGGATCCGGTGAAACCTTTGCTTGTGGAACCGGTGCCTGTGCCAGTGTTGTTGCTGCAGTGTTAAACGGAAAAACAGATAATAAAGTGACTGTAAAGCTTCTGGGTGGAGATTTGTTCATTGAATACAATGAAGAAGAAAATACGGTATATATGACAGGCCCTGCAAGAATTGTTTTCACAGGGGAATATGACTGGTAAGCGTTTCAAGAGAAATTGTCGTAAGCGATAGATTGGAGTAAGTATGAAATTAAAAGAATTACTGACGAAGTTAGAGTATTGGGTTGTATCCGGTTCCGATGAAATCGAGATTACACACTTACAGAATGATTCCAGAAAAGTTCAGCAGGGAGATGTGTTTGTATGCATTAAAGGTGCGGGATTTGACGGACATCAATTTGTGAAGGATGTCGCAGAAAAAGGGGCCGTGGCTGTGGTTGTTATGGAGGATGTGGAAATTCCGGAAGGACTGACAGTCATTCGTGTGGAAAATACCAGATATGCACTGGCGTGTATGTCTGCAGACTACTTTGGAAATCCTGCAGAAAAGATTACTACGATTGGAATTACCGGAACGAAAGGAAAGACCACCACGTCTTATATGGTTCGCTCCGTTTTAGAAAGTATTGGAATTAAAACCGGACTGATTGGTACCATTGAAACAATAGTGGGAGATCATGTGACTCCGGCGAATAATACTACGCCGGAATCTTTTGTGGTTCAGCAGACTTTTCAAGAAATGGTGGATGCGGGATGTGAATGTGTAGTCATGGAAGTATCTTCTCAGGGACTAATGCAGGATCGTGTTTCCGGATTCACATTTGATTATGGGATTTTTACGAATATTGAGCCGGATCATATCGGACCTAATGAACATAAAGATTTTGATGACTATCTGAATTGTAAAAAGAAACTGCTTAGCCAGTGCAAGCAGGGAATTGTCAATATGGATGCAGACTTCATTGACCGTGTTCTTGATGGACATACCTGTGAACTTGAAACCTTTGGTGTCGATGGAGATTATGATTTTACGGCTAAGAACATTACGTTATTTACGAAACCTGGTTGCCTTTGTGTTTCTTATGATTTAACAGGAAAATTGAATTTTCCTGTGGAAATTCATGTGCCGGGAAACTTTAGCGTTTATAATTCCCTTTGTGCCATTGCAATTTGCAGTCACTTTACAAAGGATACGGAAAAAATGCAGAAAGCGTTAGAAGACGTTCGCGTCAAGGGACGTGTGGAAATTATTCCGGTTTCTAAGCGTTTCACTTTGATGATTGATTATGCACATAATGCAATGAGTTTGGAAAGTTTATTGCTGAGTTTGAAACAATATGACCCAAAACGTCTTGTGACTTTGTTTGGGTGTGGTGGAAATCGTTCAAAAGATCGCCGTTATGAAATGGGTGAGGTTTCTTCTAAACTTTCAGACCTTACCATTGTAACATCTGATAATCCGAGATTTGAGGAACCGATGGATATCATCGACGATATTCTGATAGGAGTACATAAGGCCGATGGGAAGTATGTTACCATACCGGACCGAAAGGATGCTATCAGATATGCAATCTTAAATGCAGAAGATGGTGATGTTATTATTCTTGCCGGAAAAGGCCATGAAGATTATCAGGAAATCAAGGGCGTGAAGCATCCGATGGATGAGCGTGTTCTGATTTCTGAAATCATTGCGGAAGACGAAGTGAAAAAAGTATTATAAACTTGAGTGTGGATTGAAATAGACTGATGAAAGAAGGATGAAAATATGTGTGGTATATGTGGTTTTTTTGGAGAAAAGGAAGACAGCAAAGCCGTTTTGAAAAAAATGATGGACAAGATTGCGCACAGAGGACCTGATGATGAGGGAATGTATGTGGACAAACTTGCTGCAATCGGCCATCGAAGACTCAGTATTATTGATTTGAATCATGGTGCCCAGCCAATGTACAACGAAAGTGGAGATATTGCCATTGTATTCAATGGGGAAATATACAACCACTTGGAGTTACGTAAGGATTTAATCGCAAAGGGACACAAATTTTCCAATGAATCCGATACAGAATGTCTGATTCATGGATATGAGGAATATGGTACTGATCTTTTGAAAAAGTTACGTGGAATGTTTGCTTTTGTTATTTGGGATGCGGAAAAACAGGTAATGTTTGGTGCAAGAGATCATTTTGGAATCAAGCCTTTTTATTATACCCAGACTGGCAAACATTTAGTTTTTGCTTCTGAAATTAAAGCGATTCTTGAATTTCCGGAAGTGGAAAAGAAAGTGAATGTTGCAGCATTGGAGCAGTATCTCAGTTTTCAGTATTCTGTTTTGCCGGAAACATTCTTCCAAGGAATTTATCGTTTGCCGGCTGGTCATTATATGACTTATGAAAACGGTAAGCTTACCGTTGAACGTTATTTTGATCCAATCATGGAACCAAAGGAAAGCGGAGACTTGGAGCAGACAGTTCAGGAAATTGAAACTGTAGTTCATGATACTGTGGATGCACATATGATTGCCGACGTGGAAGTTGGTTCATTGTTATCTAGTGGTGTGGATTCCAGCTATGTGGTTTCGGAATTCCCGGGGGAAAAAACATTTACCGTGGGATTTTTGGACAAGCAGAGCCAATACAATGAAATTCGTTATGCTGAAAGTCTGGTAGAAGAACTTCATAAGAAAAATTTCAGTAAAAATATTGATAGTGATGAATATTTTGATTCCATTGAGACTGTGATGTATTATATGGACGAGCCATTGGCAGATCCATCCTGTATTGCATTGTATTTCGTGGATCAGTTAGCTGCGGAACAGATTAAAGTGGTTCTTTCCGGAGAAGGGGCAGATGAGTTCTTTGGTGGATATAACATTTACCATGAACCACTATCTTTAAAGAAATATCAGAAGATTCCGAAATCTATTCGTAAAGGAATAGCGGGTATTGCAAAGAAAATGCCGGATATCAAGGGCAGGGATTTTGTGATTCGTGGAAGCAAGACGGTAGAAGAACGTTTTATTGGAAATGCAAATATGTTTTCTGTGGAAGACAGGGAAAAACTACTGAAAACATCCCTAACCCATATTACACCGCAGGAAATTGTTTCAACCACATATGATAAAGTAAAAAATTTGAATGATATTGCTAAGATGCAGTATATTGATACGAATTTCTGGCTTCAGGGAGACATTCTCTTAAAGGCAGATAAAATGAGTATGGCACATTGTCTGGAATCCAGAGTACCATTTCTGGATGTGAAAGTGTTTGAATATGCGAAGACTCTCCCGATTGACTTCCGTTGTGATCAGGAAGCCACTAAGAAAGCATTTCGTATTGCTGCTAAACGTCATATTCCGGAAGCGACAGCCAATAAAAAGAAATTGGGATTCCCGGTTCCAATCCGTGTTTGGTTAAAGGAAGACCGGTATTACAATAAAGTTCTTTCCGTGTTAACTTCCGATGCGGCAAAACAATTTTTCCATACGGAAATTTTGGAAAAGCTTATGGAAGAACATAAGCAGGGAAAAGCAGATAACAGTCGAAGAATCTGGACTGTTTACGTGTTCTTAATCTGGTACAAGGTTTATTTCCAAGAGGAACAATTTGAGCCAATCAATCGGGAATGGATCAATCAGAGAGTAAGAACACGCTAAAAAGTGACATAAAAGTGTTTTTTTACTTGATATTTGACGATAAAAGATTTAATCTATATTTGGCGAAAATTGGCACATGCCAAAATGCTCTAATGAGGAATTATTGGGGCTTAAAATAATATAATGGAGGACTATTTTATGAGTACGACATCAAAGGTTACAGCAAGAGAGAGAATCAATAATCTTCTTGATGATAACAGCTTTGTTGAAATTGGTGCACATGTAAAAGCAAGAAGCACAGATTTCAATCTTCAAACTGTTGATACACCATCCGATGGAGTTATTACCGGATATGGAATTATCGACGGTCAGTTAGTGTATGTATATAGCCAGGATTCATCTGTATTAGGTGGTTCTGTGGGAGAAATGCATGCAAAGAAAATTTTAAACATTTATAACATGGCAATGAAGACAGGGTCCCCTGTGATTGGATTAATCGACAGTGCAGGATTAAGACTTCAGGAATCAGATGACGGACTGAATGCATTCGGACGTATTTATCTGAAACAGTCCATGGCGTCCGGTGTGATTCCACAGATTACAGCGATCTTTGGAAAATGCGGTGGTGGATTAAGTGTCGTTGCAGGATTGTCTGATTTTACTTTTATGGAAAAAGACAATGCACAGCTTTTTGTGAATTCACCAAATGCGATTGATGAAAACCGCAAGGAAGTTTGCGATACCGCTTCTGCTGAATACCAGAGTAAAGAAGCTGGAAACGTTGATTTCGTTGGAACTGAAGCAGAAGTTTTAGAGGGGATTCGTGATTTGATTTCCGTTCTTCCTGCTGATAATGAAGCCGGTGAAGTGATTGATATGGATGTGGATGATGACTTAAACAGAGCCGTAGAAGGATTCGAAACACAGATTGAAGATGCAGCACTTGCCATGAGAAACTTATCTGATGATGGTTTTGTTATCGAAGTAAAGAAAGATTACGCACCTGAAATGTTTACAGGTTTCATTAAGTTAGATGGTGCAACTGTAGGTGTTGTTGCCAACAGAACAAAAGTTTATGATGATGAAATGAATGTAACAGCAGAATTTGAGCCAAAGCTTACATACAAGGGCTGTGATAAGGCTGCTCGATTTGTTGATTTCTGTGATGCATTTGATATTTCTATTCTTACATTTACCAATATTAATGGTTTTGCTACGACAAAGTGTCAGGAAGCCAAAGTTGCAAAGAGTACTGCAAAATTAGTATATGCGTTCACTAACGCCACAGTTCCAAAAGTTAATGTGATTGTAGGAGAAGCTTTTGGAAGCTCTTACATTGCAATGAACAGCAAGACACTTGGTGCAGATGTGGTATATGCTTGGCCTAATGCGAAGATTGGTATGATGGATGCAACTGCTGCAGCGAAGATTATGTTCGCAGGACAGGATGTTGATATTGCGGAAAAGGCTGCGGAATATGATGCACTTCAGAACAGTGTGGAGGCTACAGCATCCAGAGGATATGTAGACAGCATTATTGAACCAATCAACACTAGAAAATATGTAATTGGTGCATTCGAAATGCTTTGTACAAAATACGAAGAAAGACCAGGAAAGAAGCATGGCACAGTTTAAGAGAGGTGAAACGATGAAAATATCTAATAAATTACGTTATTTTTCCTGCATCGCCTTAATGTTGCTTTGTTTCTCAGTTGCCAATATTTCAATTTCTGCCGATGAAGCAGAATCGTATGTGGCAGAAGATGGGTATAGTGAAGTTCCGGGAATGGAATCAGAAACCCAGGCTCAGGATGAAAAAACATATCTTGATGGTATGTTAAAGCAGAGCGATGTGGAACAGCAGGTTCAGAATTATTCTCAAATGATCGCAAGTCTTCTCGAATTTTCAGACGAAGAAATTGCATTGGTAAGAGAACAATATTCAGACCAAACCGGTTATGAGGGATTGTTTGATACATACGATGAGTTAAAAAGCCTGGAACCGGGAAAATTTAAAAATATGGATGTAGAATCCATTGAAGTCATTGAAATTGACAAAAACGTAGCTGATGTTTTATTTGATATGGAATTTGATAAGCAAAAAGTAACCATTGATTTAAAACTGGGATGTTACAAGAATTTAGGAACTATTGTTAAAGGTGTTTCCATCGGAGATAGAAAGAATGCTCAGAGAATGAAGGATTCCGGAAAAGAACCAAGTTTTGGAGAAAAAATGGCTGAAGCAGGTTCCAATACTTTGATGGGAATGGGGACCGTGTTTATTGTCTTGATTTTTATGTCACTGATTATTTCATGCTTTGGATTCATTCCTAAGGTGATGGATTCAATCAGCGGAAAGAATAAGAAGCAGACTGCAGAGATAGTTGATAAATCGGCAGATGCTGTCTTAGCAAATGTGGATGACGAAATTGACCAAAGTGAATTGATTGCTGTTATTACTGCAGCAATTGTCGCCAGCGAACAGAAGTCTACAGACAGTTTTGTTGTTCGTTCTATTAAGAGAAGATAATATATGCAAACATTTAGGAGGATAATATAATGAAAAGTTATACAATTACAGTTAATGGTAATACATATGATGTTACTGTAGAAGAAACAGGAAGCACACCAAGTGCTCCGGTTGCTGCAAAGGCACCTGTTGCAAAGGCACCTGCTGCAAAAGCACCAGCTGCATCAGGAAATACAGGTAGCATCAAAGTTACAGCACCGATGCCAGGTAAGGTTTTATCCATTAGTGCTGAGGTAGGACAGGCAGTAAAGAAGGGTGACACAATCCTTGTATTTGAAGCAATGAAGATGGAAAATTCAGTTGTTGCTCCGGAAGATGGAACAGTAGCTAGTATTTCAGTAGCAGTAGGTGATTCCTTCGAAGCAGGAGTTCCTATCGCTTCATTAAACTAATCTTTTACTGATAATTCGGAGGTAACTTATGAATATTTTAGATACACTAGGAAATCTGATTGACCAGACTGCTTTCATGAGTCTTACATGGGGCAATTATGTCATGATTTTGGTTGCTTGTGTTTTCCTGTATTTAGCAATTAGAAAAGAATATGAACCATTACTTTTGGTTCCTATTGCTTTCGGAATGTTGTTAGTAAATATGTATCCGGATATCATGCAGGAAGGTGGTTTACTTCACTTTTTCTACCTGTTAGATGAATGGAGTATTCTTCCATCCCTGATTTTCATGGGTGTCGGTGCCATGACGGACTTTGGTCCGCTGATTGCAAATCCTAAGAGTTTCCTTTTGGGAGCAGCCGCGCAGTTTGGTATTTACTCTGCATATTTCCTTGCTATTATTATGGGATTCAATGGAGAAGCAGCCGCAGCAATTTCGATTATCGGTGGTGCTGACGGACCAACATCCATTTTCCTTGCCGGAAAGTTAGGACAGACTGCCTTACTTGGACCAATTGCCGTAGCGGCATATTCTTATATGTCTCTGGTGCCGATTATTCAGCCGCCAATTATGAAATTACTTACAACTGAAAAAGAACGTAAGATTAAAATGGAACAGCTTCGTCCGGTTTCAAAACTTGAGAAGATTTTGTTCCCGATTATTGTAACAATTGTTGTAGTTATGATTTTACCAACTACTGCTCCATTGGTAGGTATGTTGATGTTAGGAAACCTGTTTAGAGAATCAGGAGTTGTAAAACAGCTTCAGGAAACAGCTTCCAATGCATTGATGTATATCGTGGTAATTTTACTTGGTACCAGTGTAGGAGCTACAACCAGTGCAGAAGCTTTCTTGAATGTTGCGACAATTAAAATTGTTATTTTAGGATTGGTAGCTTTTGCTGTTGGTACAGCATCTGGAGTTATTTTTGGTAAGATTATGTGTATTGCAACACATGGAAAGGTAAATCCACTGATTGGATCAGCAGGAGTATCTGCTGTGCCAATGGCGGCAAGAGTTTCGCAGAAGGTTGGTGCGGAAGCCGATCCTACCAATTTCCTGTTGATGCATGCTATGGGACCAAACGTTGCAGGTGTTATTGGTACTGCGGTAGCAGCCGGTACATTCATGGCAATCTTTGGTGTGAAATAATTCGTATGGAGGAATAAAAAAATGGCAGAAAAAAGACCGGTAAAAATTACCGAAACAATATTACGTGATGCACATCAGTCATTGATTGCAACAAGAATGCCTACAGAACAGATGCTTCCAATCGTTGATGTAATGGATCAGATTGGTTACTATTCTGTAGAATGCTGGGGTGGTGCTACATTTGATGCGTCTCTTAGATTTTTGAAGGAAGATCCATGGGAAAGACTTCGTAAATTAAGAGATGGATTTAAAAATACAAAATTACAGATGCTTTTCAGAGGACAGAATATCCTTGGATATAGTCATTATTCTGATGATGTTGTTGAATACTTTGTACAGAAGTCTCTTGCAAATGGTATCGACATTATCCGTATTTTTGACTGCTTAAATGACTTACGTAACTTGGAAACAGCGGTTAAGGCTGCGAATAAAGAAAAGGGTCATGCACAGGTTGCATTATCTTATACTTTAGGAGATGCATATACTTTAGATTACTGGAAAGAAACAGCTAAAAAAATCGAAGATATGGGTGCGAATTCCCTTTGTATTAAAGATATGGCTGGTCTTCTTACACCGTACAAGGCAGAAGAACTGGTTCATGTATTGAAGGAGGGAACAGATCTTCCGATTGATTTGCATACTCATTATACTTCCGGTGTTGCATCAATGACATATTTGAAGGCGGTGGAAGCAGGATGTGATATCATTGATACCGCAATTTCCCCATTCTCTATGGGAACTGCTCAGCCGGCAACAGAAGTCTTGGTTGAAACATTTAAGGGAACTCCTTATGATACAGGAATTGATCAGAAACTTTTGAAGAAGGTTGCAGATCACTTTAAACCATACAGAGAAGAATGTTTGGCAAACGGTTTGTTGAATCCTAAGGTTATGGGTGTTAATATTAACACATTGTTATATCAGGTTCCGGGTGGTATGTTATCAAATCTTGTTTCTCAGTTATCGGAAATGGGTGCAGATGATAAGTTTGATGAAGTGTTGGAAGAAGTGCCAAGAGTACGTAAGGACTTTGGGGAACCACCACTTGTTACACCGTCCAGCCAGATTGTTGGTACACAGGCTGTACTGAACGTAGTTATGGGTGAACGTTACAAGATGATTAACCAGCAGGCGAAAGATCTTCTTTCAGGAAAATATGGTCAGACAGTTAAGCCGTTTAATCCTGAAGTTCAGAAGAAGGCTATTGGTGATGAAGAACCAATTACATGCAGACCGGCTGATTTATTAGAACCATCACTTCCAAAATTTGAAAAAGAATGTGCACAATGGAAACAGCAGGATGAAGATGTTCTTACTTATGCATTGTTCCCACAGGTTGCAAAAGAATTTTTTGAGTATCGTGAAGCTCAGCAGACAAAGGTTGATCCTTCTGTGGCTGATAAAGAAAACGGTGCTTATCCGGTATAAAATGACTAAGAAAGGGACAGTTTCACTGTCCCTTTCCTTTCGTTGCATAAAGTTGAATGCGGAGAGAAATATATGAGTGAAGTTTTGATTGTTGGTGGCGGTGCTGCCGGAATGATGGCCGGGATTGCCGCGGCATATAACGGAAATCAGGTTACAATCTTTGAAAAAAATGAAAAGTTAGGAAAAAAAGTGTACATTACCGGGAAGGGACGTTGTAATGTAACCAATGCATCGGATATGGAAAATCATATGAATAATGTGATGGTGAATGCAAAGTTTCTGTATGGGGCGTTTCATGCACTGGATGCAGAAGATGTATGCCGGATGATTGAAAGTACCGGCGTTGCACTGAAAACAGAACGTGGAAACCGTGTTTTTCCGGAAAGTGATAAATCTTCCGACATTATTTGGGCGTTTGCAAAAATGCTGAAAGATGTGGGAGTTCAAATTGTTTATAATACAGAAATCAAGAAGATTGAGAAGGAACAGGAACGTGTGGTTCTGTACGATTCGAAAAACAAGAAATATTTTGGGGATGACTGTATTATTGCAACCGGAGGATTATCTTATCCAACCACCGGTTCCACCGGGGATGGATATCTATTTGCTAAAAAGATGGGGCATGAAATTGTGGAAACCCATCCTTCTTTGGTTCCGTTTAATGTTCAGGAAGAATTTTGCAAACGGCTTCAGGGCCTTTCCCTGAAAAATGTTCAGTTAAAAGTATTGGACGAGAACCAAAAAGAGTATTATAGTGAACAGGGTGAAATGTTGTTTACCCATTTTGGAATTAGTGGACCATTGGTGTTGTCTGCCAGTGCGTATTTAAGCGGAAAAATGAAAGGTCATACATTCCGGTGTTTCATTGATTTAAAACCTGCATTGGATGAGGAAACTTTGGATAAACGAATTTTGAAGGATTTTGAGGAAAACATTAACCGGAATTTCAATAATTCCCTGGATAAGCTCCTTCCAAAAAAAATGATTCCGGTGGTGATAGAACTGGCTGGAATTGATCCATTTAAAAAAGTTCACGAAATTACAAAGGAAGAGCGAAAAACATTGGTAAATGTTATCAAAGGATTGCCGCTTCATATTACCGGTTTGAGAAACTATAATGAGGCAATCATTACAAGAGGAGGCGTTTCTGTTAAGGAAATCAATCCGAAAACCATGGAATCAAAAAAATGGAATCATATATATTTCGCCGGTGAAGTATTGGATCTAGATGCAATGACTGGTGGATACAATCTTCAGATTGCATGGAGTACTGGTTATCTTGCGGGAAGCAGCATCTATTAAGGAGGATTTATGTATAATATTGCAATTGACGGACCTGCTGGAGCAGGAAAAAGCACTATTGCCAAGATTGTGGCAAAGAAATTAGAGTTTATATATGTGGATACGGGAGCTATGTACCGTACTTTGGCCTTGGCATGTTTTCGTGCAGGAATTTCTGCAGATCAGGAAGCTGATGTCATCGAGAAATGTAAAAGTGTTACGGTAACTCTTGGGTATGAAAATGGAACCCAGAAAGTATACCTGAACGGAGAAGATGTTAGTTCAGAAATTCGCCAGGAAGAAATCGGAAATATGACCTCTGCTATTGCAGTGTATGCACCGATTCGTGAATTGATGGTTTCCATGCAGAGAAAACTCGCTGCAGAAAATAATGTGGTGATGGATGGAAGGGACATCGGAACGGTCGTATTGCCAAATGCCGACTTAAAGATTTATCTTACTGCCAGTGCTAGAACAAGAGCAGAAAGACGTTATAAGGAACTTGTGGAAAAAGGACAGAAATGCGATGTTGATGCAATTGAAGCAGATATTAAGGATCGTGATTACCGTGACATGCATAGAGAAATTGCACCGTTGAAACAGGCTGATGATGCGGAATTGGTAGATTCTTCCAATATGGACATTGATCAGGTCGTGGAAGCAATTATCAGTAAAGTAAACAAATAATGATTGGAGAATGCTATGGAAGTTAGAGTGGCAAAGAGCGCCGGATTTTGTTTCGGAGTTCAACGTGCAGTAGATAGTGTATATCACGAAATTGAAGTGAATGATGGAAAGATTTACACCTTTGGTCCGATTATTCATAACGAGCAGGTGGTCAATGACTTGCAGAGCAAAGGGGTCCGAGTCATTGAATCAGAAGAGGAACTGGAGCGTATCACGGAGGGAACAGTGATTATTCGTTCTCATGGAGTTTCCAGGGCTGTTTATGAAAAAATCCAGGGACGCGGTGTAAAGATTGTGGACGCGACCTGTCCATTCGTAAAAAAAATCCATAACATTGTGGATGAAGAAAGCCTTAAAGGTCGTGAAATTATCATCATTGGGAATGACAAACATCCGGAAGTTGAAGGAATTCGCGGTTGGGTTAATGGCACGAGTTTTGTGATAAATGATGATAAGCAAATAGAAGAAGGAAGTTTTCCGAAAGATAATAAATACAGCCTTGTTTCGCAAACGACATTTAACCACAATAAATTTAAATATTTAGTTGAAATTATGCGAAAAAAAGGGTATGATATAAATGTTGTAAACACAATTTGCAATGCGACAAATGTACGTCAAGTTGAAGCAAAGGAAATTGCATCGGATGTTGATGCGATGATTGTCATAGGAGGAAAGAACAGTTCCAATACACAAAAGCTGGTTGAAATATGCAGCGAACAGTGTGAGAATACCTTCTTTGTACAGACTGCAGCTGACTTGAATGCTTATGATTTGAAAGCATTTCAGTCTATTGGTATTACAGCAGGGGCATCAACCCCAAAGAATATTATTGAGGAGGTTCATACTGAATGTCAGAAGAAATGAGTTTTGAACAAATGTTAGAAGATTCAATTAAGTCTATCCATAATGGTAGTACGGTTGAAGGAAAGGTAATTAGCGTTAAGCCGGATGAAGCAGTATTAAATATCGGGTATAAAGCTGATGGTATCCTTACAAGCAATGAATACTCTAATACACCAGTAGATCTGACAACTGTAATTTCAGTAGGCGATGAACTGACAGTAAAGGTTCTTAAAGTGAACGATGGCGACGGTCAGGTTGCTCTGTCATATAAGAAGCTTGCTGCAGAGAAAGCAAATAAGAGAATTGAAGAAGCTTTTGAAAATAAAGAAGTTCTCAAAGCACCAGTTGTACAGATTTTAAAAGGTGGTTTGAGTGTAGACGTAGAAGGTGGAAGAGTGTTTATTCCAGCGAGTCTTGTATCAGATACTTTTGAAAGAGATTTAAATAAGTATTTAAATCAGGAAATTGAATTTGTTGTCACAGAATTTGATCCAAGAAAGAGAAGAATCATTGGCGACAGAAAACAGTTAGTTTCAGCACAGAAAGAAGCAGCAAAGAAAGCTTTATTCGAAAAGATTGAAGTTGGTCAGACTGTTGAAGGTGTTGTAAAGAGCGTTGTTGATTTTGGTGCATTCATCGATATTGGTGGTGCTGACGGATTATTACACATTTCTGAAATGTCTTGGGGACGTGTTGGAAATCCTAAGAAGCTCTTTAAAGTTGGTGATCAGGTTACTACATTCATCAAGGAAATCAATGGTGATAAGATTGCATTAAGCTTGAAATTTGAAGATACAAACCCATGGGCAAATGCTGAAGAAAAATTTGCTGTTGGTGCTATCGTAACAGGTAAGGTTGCAAGAATGACTGACTTTGGTGCATTCGTTGAAATCGAGCCAGGTGTTGACGCATTACTTCATGTTTCACAGATTGCAAAGCATCATGTTGAAAAGCCGGCTGATGAATTAACAATCGGTCAGGAAATTGAAGCAAAGATTGTTGACTTCAATGAAGAAGAAAAGAAAATCAGCTTAAGCAGAAAAGTGTTACTTCCAGATGAAGAAACAGAGGAAGTTGCAGAAGATGCTGTAGAAGAAACAGAGGAAGTTGCTGAAGATGTTGTAGAAGAAACAGTAGAAGTTCCAGCGGAGGAAGTTGCTGAAGAAACTACAGAAGAAGCTACAGAAGAATAATTAATCAACTGATTATATTAGCGAAAAGCAAGCGTTTTGCTTGCTTTTTGTTATATAAGGAATATGGTAAGAGGGAACTTATGAGAGTAATTGCCGGGAAAGCAAGAAGTATTACGCTAAATACCATCCAGGGAATGGATACCAGACCAACCACGGACCGAATCAAGGAAACTCTATTTAATATGATTCAGTATGATGTTCCGGAATCAAATTTTCTTGATTTGTTTAGTGGAAGTGGTGCAATTGGAATTGAGGCATTGAGTCGTGGGGCAAAGACAGCAGTGTTTGTTGAAAAAAACAAAGCAGCGGTTCGATGCATTCAGGAAAACTTGAAAAAATGTAAATTAGAAGATGATGCCACGATAATGGCGGTGGATTATATGAGTGCTCTAAAGGCGTTGGAGCGGGAGAAGAAACGATTTGATCTCATTTTTTTAGACCCTCCGTATAATCATGAGTTTGAGAAAGAGGTGTTGATTTATCTTTCGAAATCTGATTTAATTGATGAGGAGTCCACTATCATTATTGAAGCTTCCATGGAAACGGAATTGTCTGACGTGGAGGCTCTGGACTTTGTAATAAAAAAAGAAAAAAGATATAAAACGAATAAACATTATTTTGTACAAAGAAAAGAGATGAAATAAAAAATGAAGAGAGCAATTTATCCGGGAAGTTTTGATCCTGTAACTTTAGGTCATTTAGATATTATTAAGCGTTCGGCAAAAATATTTGATGAGGTAATTGTCGGAGTTTTAAACAATAATTCAAAAACCCCATTGTTTCCAGTAGAAAATCGTGTTAAAATGTTGGAGGAAGTCGTAAAAGATATCCCGAATGTCAAAGTGATGTCCTTTGAAGGACTTTTAGTTGATTTCGCGAAAAAACTTGATGCACAGGTTATTGTAAGGGGAT
>CACXEU010000074.1 GCA_902766735.1 uncultured Lachnospiraceae bacterium | reverse complement strand
CATAACTCAATTATACCAAAAAACAGCTATGAGCACGAGTGCTCATAGCTGCTTTTCTGTTAGGGGAGTTTTTTTACAGCCCCTTTTTGTTGCAAAGTTTACCAGACTTCTCTATGAAATGTAACCATCTCATTTTTTACAGAAAAAATGCCTTTTTAATTAATAAAATAAACTTTTTTCAAAAAGTAGTGTACAAAGGAAAGAAAAACTGATATAATCCGCTTTAAAGCGTTACACTTTAAAGCGTTGAAGCAAAAAGGAGAAAAATATATGAAAGAATTATCTGAATTGATGGGATATAGACCGAATATCAAAGTAGTGGATGCCACACTGCGAGACGGTGGGTTAGTAAATGATTTTTATTTTCCGGACGACTTTGCAAAGGCGTTATATGAAGCAAATGTTAAAGCTGGTGTGGATTATATGGAATTTGGATATCGAGCAGATAAAACGATGTTTGATGTGGATAAATTCGGCCCGAGTAAGTTTTGTGATGAAGATTATTTAAGAAGTATTGTAGGAGACAATGATACAGACTTAAAGATTGCCATTATGGCGGATATGGGAAGATGCGACTATAAGAAAGACATCATTGATAAAAAGGATAGTGCTGTAGATTTAGTAAGAGTAGCTACATACATTAATACCATGCCTTCAGCCATAGATATGATTGAAGATGCGGCAAATAAGGGATATGAAACAAGCTGTAATATTATGGCCATTTCCAATGCCCAGGAAAGTGATGTAAAAATCGCATTGGATGCCTTGGGACAATCTCCGGTAGACGTCATTTACATTGTTGACAGTTATGGTTCCTTATATCCGGAGCAGATTGCACGAATTGCCGATTTGTACTTAGAGGCAGGAGAAAAATACGGAAAGAAGATTGGAATTCATGCACATAACAATCAGCAGATGGCTTTTGCAAATACCATTGAAGCAGTAGGTGATGGAGTAAACTTCTTAGATGCTACTTATGCAGAAATGGGACGTGGTGCCGGAAACTGCGGGATGGAACTTTTGCTCGGGTTTTTAAGAAATCCGAAATATAATGTTTATCCGGTTCTGAAGTTCATTCAGGAGCATATTGCACCATTGAAGGAAAGCGGTGTGACATGGGGCTATGATTTACAGTATTTATTAACTGGTGTGTTAAATCAGCATCCAAGAACTGCGATTCAGTTCACAAAGGAAAATAGAAAAGATTATGCTGAATTTTACAAGGAAATTGTTGTTCAGGATTAATAAAGAAGAAATCCTTAAATCGTTAAGGATTTCTTTTTTTCACTTTTCATACAGTAAATTTGTGATACAATAGATATAGTGAATATGTACGGAAAAAGAAAATGGTTTGGTATAAATCATTTCGTAATTCTTTGCCGGCAGAAAGACGTTAACAAGGAGGTAGATTATGGCAGTAGAATTTTCAAACTCACAAATGCTTAACTGGATGGAGTACATCTCAGAACAGCAGGACATTAGTCCTGAAAAAATTAAAATACTGAATACATGCGGGAAACGAAGAAATATTCTTGCAACTATCGCCACACATAAAAGAATCCTGATTTTTGCAGACGAAACTCATAGCAATGTTTTATATAAGTGCTGGGAAGCAGGATATGGCGATTATGATTTATATTACGGACAGGGACTTGAACCATCAGGAATGAAACATTGTAAATTAGGTGAAATGATGGATACTGAAATTTCCGGTCCTACCGTGTTATATGTGGAAAATGAAAATACTAGAGAGTCTATGATTTTCGGAATGAAAAATGAGAATTTTGCAGTAGGTACTGTTAAGTACGTAGGTCACGAAATTCGTTCCGTAATCATGAATAAGCTGGAACTGGATATTAGCGATGTGGCATTATTGGTTAGTGCGGAAAGTATTGTAATTGAAGCAGCCATGGTAGCTTATGAAGGTGTTATCATTGCAACGGAACGTGATGCAGGATCCTTAAGAGCCATGGAAGAAAACGTTAATAAATTTGGGGTACATAATGTTGAAATTGTGGAACATATTTCCGATGTAAAAACGAAGGAATTACCGGTTCCTAGAGTTGCATTTATTGTTGCTACAAGAGATCATATCGAAAATGACATTAAACAATTATTAGAGATTAATCCGAAGATGAAATTTATTGTATATACTTTGGAATTAGACATTTTGGCAGATATTAAATATATCATGGGAAAATATGGAATTAAGGCGACGGAGGTAATGCAGATTTCCGTATCGAAAACAGATAAGAATAGTGTGTTCGTAGCACAACCATCCCCATGGATGATTACAGGAGAACCACAGTAAAACGAAAGAGAAGCATAGAGTAGAGGTTAACATAATAACCTCTACTTTTTTTATGTGAAATTTAGGGAAAAACATTGACTCTACATATAAAAAGTGATAGTATTCGCATACAGAGCGATACAGACAGAAAGTTGCGTTTGTCAAAGTGTATGTGATTAGCACGAGCGTTTGATCACAACCAGCCCTGAGTGTTTGTATGACTTGAGTTTCTGATAAAGGGGGGATAGGCATGGATGTTTTTTTGCAGGAACATGGAAAGACGATTTTCATTGCAGTATGTATCCTGTTGTTAGTCGGTGTGGCTTATGCAGTCGGTCCGGTAATCTCTACGGCAATTAAAGATGTCGTAGGCGGTTATTCTTCATCCGTTACATTCGACTCAGTTGCCGGAAAGGTATCTTAAAGAATTGTGGGAGGTTGGTATGAGAAAGCTATCATTGCCGGATCGGGCATTTGGCCAATTACTAAAGTACATTTTAGATGATGATATTACAGATATTAACTGGAGTCGTGAACTGTGGATTAATGATTTGAACAAAGGAAGGTATAAAGTCGATGGCTTCCGGCTGGATGAAGGTTTTATTCAGCAGTTTTATACCAAAATCAGTAACATGATGAACCTTCAGTTTAATCAGAATCATCCATTGTTAGAAGCGGAAACAGATTATCTGAGAATTTCAATATTACATGAGTCGGTGACGAATACAGGAACCAGTATCAGTATTCGAAAGACACCGGCGATTCGAAGAATTAATCGTGATTTGATATTGCGAAGCGGATATTGTCCGAAAGAGATTGATGCTTTTATGTCAAACGCCATTAAATCACACTGCACTGTGGTGGTTGGGGGATTACCCGGTGTAGGGAAAACAGAATATGTAAAGTATCTTACGAATTATATTCCTCCGTACGAGAGGGTCTATACAATTGAGGATAATTTAGAACTTCGCTATGCGGCGATTAATCCGGAAAAGGATTGCGTGGAAATAAAGATTAGCGATAACTTCGGATATGCAGATGCCTTGAAGGCAAGTAAGAGACAGTTGCCAACCTGGGTTTTGCTGGCAGAAGCCAGAGGGGAGGAAGTGCGTTATCTGTTGGAGAACATTTCAGCAGGTGTTCATTGCCTGACGACCATTCATGTGGATGATGCCGGCAAGGTCCCGGACCGCTTACGAAATATGGGACAGAATATTCAGGAAAATGATGTTTATTCCTTTATTGATTTGGCAGTACAGTTACAGTCTTATGTGAAGGAAGGTGAAAAAATAACCAGACAGATTTCACAGGTAATGTGTCTGTCGCGTCATCAGGAGAAAAATGAAAAGGTGATGATTTACGAGGATGGAAGATTGTTGACGGAACAGCTCCCGGAGGACATCCAAAGAAAATTCCGTCTGGCAGGAATCAAAAATCCCTTTGAAAGGAAGTAATGTGTGAAAAAAGTAAAACAGTTTATCAGGTTTTTAATAATTGTGCTTGGGATTACATTGGCATATCGACTGAATCCTTTCGCAATTGTCATATGTATGATTAGCGCAGTGTTTTGTAATTGCTTGTTTCTGAAGGAAGAAGAAAGACGAAAGATTTATCTGGAAAAATATAAAAGCTTAATTGCTTATATGGAACAGATGGCTTATTCATTTAAAAAACAACCCAAAATCGTATTAGCCATTTCAGATGCACAGAAAGTCTGTACAGGAATGATTAAAGAAGTTCTTGAAGAAACATTGATTCGAATAGACACAGGCAGCGAGGAAAATATTTATGAGAACGCCTTGAAAATTATTCAGGAAGAATATGATTGCAAACGTTTGCGCTCGTTACATGAATTCCTGATAAAAATCGAAAAGCATGGAGGAGATTACGAAAACTATCTGGATATTCTTTTAGAGGATATACGAAACTGGAATAATAATACTTCCCTGTTTATTAAAGACGTTGAACGGGTAAAGAGAAATGTATTGATTTCTATTTTTTCCACATTGATTACATGCGGATTTATGGCATATCTGATTCCGGCACAATATCAGTTTACGAATCGTTTTATTTATCAAGTATGTTCTACGGTGATGATTTTGACCATGATGGGGGCTTTTATTCTTGTTCAGAAAAAACTAAATTTTGATTGGACACAAGAAAAGAGTTTTCTGGGAGAAAAAATGATTATTAAATATTACTTTCTTGTGGAGAAAGCCTATGAGGATGAGAAACAGCTTTCCCTTTTAGAACGATTATCCGTGAAAAAAGCAAAACGTAGACTGGAAAGAGAAATTGCAAAAGAATTTCCGGATTGGATTCGAGATGTGGCAATAAACCTTCAGAGCGATACGGTACAATCGGCCATAGAGAATTCTTATGAGAAAGCACCCTTTGTTTTAAAACGTCCCATCAGAAAATTATTAATTGATTTTGAGAAGTACCCTGTGGGAATCGAACCTTATGACCGGTTACTGAAGGAGTTTGAACTAGATGAAATTGTTTCATCGGTAAAGATGTTTTATTCCATTAACGAACTGGGAAAAGAGGATTCGCAGCAGCAGGTGCAGACGATTATTGAACGGAACAATCAGATGATTCATCATGCAGAAGAAATGAAAAATAAGGACTATATTGGACTGGCAAGTATGTATTCGGCGATTCCAATGTTAGTAGGGGTAGTAAAAATCATGATTGATATGGTGTTGATGATTCTTGTTTTTACATCGTCGGTTTCTCAGGTGTTACAGCAGTAAAAGGAGGAAGTATGAAAATTATGTTATCTGAGTCAGGGCAATGTATTGTCTTTGGTGTGATGTTTCTAATTCTGATTTATTGTTTTGGAGACATTCTTCGTAGTGTGACAGGAGGTTAAATATGGAAGAATTTATGGAAGAACATGGAAGTGTTTTAATAAGCGGACTCATTGCAGTGGCGTCTGTTGTGGCAGCGGTTGTCATTGTATACGCTGCCGGAGAAATGAACTATATCTCCACGATTTCTGTGATTGGAGGATAGGAATGAATCATTTTTTAGGAGAGCATGGCGAGATGATATTGTATGGAATTGTTGGAGTGATGATGGTCCTGTTGATTACTACCGTGTGCTTGAATCAGTGGAAAACAATATCCCCGGCGTATTATAAAAAAATGGAAAAAAGTAATGCAGACTATCAAAAGGAGTATCAGGGGAAAGTGCCATTCATTGAGGCTGATGAAGTGATTTATGCAGAATATAAGAAAGTGAATTTTAATTGTAAGGATTATATTCGTGCAAAAGATTGGGACGGAAAGGACCTTTCAGAAAGGCTAAATATCTATGGGACGGTAGATGTTTTTCGGAAAGGAATTTATCAACTTAGATGTGTGGTGGTTTCAGATAGCCAACAGATTTGTACGAAATATGTCAATGTAATTGTGGAGTGAATGTATGAAATTAGCTATAGAATTTTTTTCGTTGATTATTACCATTACGTTAGGATGCCTCATCTTTGCATCAGTGATTCATGGAAATAATCAGATTAGTGAAGCGCGGGATTTTTATAATGTGGTTGTAAATCGGATTGAGGACAGCAATGGAAATCCGAGAGTTATTGAAGATTGTATTTCTGAGGCAGAAAAGCATGGCTATCAGTTAACGGTTAGGGATGTCACTGTGGAAGAAGAAAATCCCAGTAAGTTGATCGTAATGGAATATGGTGTGAGAATGGCGATTTATGAAGTGTTTGGAGATAAGTATGAAAAAAGGGCGGTGATCGAAGGGTATGCGAGATAAGAAAAAATACATAGGGATATTGATTTTATGTTTTGTTGGTATTTTGAATTGGGGTGTCACGGTTATGGGGTATACAGGAAATGGAAAGTCCGGAACGCCCTATGTTATTTCCAGTGAAGCAGATTTAAAAACAATTCTCACAACAAAGGGGAAAAAATCTTGGGTTTACGTGGAGATTAACAAGAATATTACGCTGACAGAAAGCATTGCTGTTGGAACGGGGAAATTTAGG
Organism: uncultured Lachnospiraceae bacterium; assembly: GCA_902766735.1. Lineage (GTDB taxonomy): Bacteria > Bacillota > Clostridia > Lachnospirales > Lachnospiraceae > Eubacterium_G. The sequence goes on along the minus strand of CACXEU010000074.1, from coordinate 16,609 downwards.
ATTTATGCAATGGGTGCAAACCGAACAATTCAGAGGAGTAGCGATGCCACGAAGTCAATCAATAAAAAAGGCGAACCAAAGTATTGTTTCCGGTTGAGTAGCGCGACAACCATGGAATTAGGATATGGAACAACAAATTATCAGTTGATTCTAGATGGAAACAGAAGTCAATTCACAGGGAATAAAAAGAGTTCCGGTTGGTTAATGTTAGGTGCGGAGTCTAATGTAACCATTACAGGAAAGTGCGTAATTCAGAATGTCATCAATAACGAAGAAAATGTCAATGGTTCTCCCATCAACTGCAGGGGACAATTAAAGTTTTATGGAGAAATGAAAAACTGTACCGGTGATAATGGTGGAGCAATCAAAACAACGAACAGTGGTTACTTAATATTAGGAAGCGGAGCGAAAATTCATCATTGTACTGCTGAAAGTGAAGGTGGTGCCATTCACATTGGGGATGACTCCAGCATGTTTATGGACGGAGGGGAAATCTATCAGTGCACAGCTAAGGAAGAGGGTGGTGGTATTTTTGCCACAGCTGATTCTTTCTGCGAAATTAGGAAGGGTAAAATTCATCATAATACTGCCGGAGGAAGTGGAGGCGGTATCTTTTCGGGAATGGGGGCGCAACTAACCATAGGGGATTTTTATAGTGCAGAGTCCGGACCGGAAATATATGAAAATACAGCTGTGGGAAGTGGCGGTGGAGTCCGATGTAATGGAGGTACCGGTAATAATTCTGGAGGGACGTCATGTATATACGGCTCTTTGATTTCTAAGAACAGTTCCGGAGAGTATGGTGGTGGAATTGCCTGTGCCAATGCCTCATCGACGAAGAAAAGCTATATCGTTTTTGCCGATGTTAAAGTGGTGGAAAACACTGCAGACAAGAATGGTGGCGGAATCTGGTTGGGGGAAGGGGTAAAAGGTCTTTACGGAGAAACTATTTCGATGACAACTTGTAATATTCGTGGAAATGTGGCAGGTCAGAAAGCCGGGGGACTAAAGATATCCTCCCACATTATCCTTGAAAAAAATACAATTTCTGAGAATATTGCCGGGACAGATGGTGGAGGGATTCTTATTACAGAAAAAGGAACCGTGTTATTGGAAAGTGGAGAAATAAAAAAGAATCGTGGACGGAGCCAAGGAGATGGAGTCTACTTAATGGGAAGGTTGCAAATGAAAGACACGGCCACAGTAAATGGAAATAATGAAGTGTTTTTAAGGCAGAATACCTTCATTGAAGTAATAGGAGCCTTGTCCCGAAGAAATATGGATATAGCATATATTGATAGTGAAGAAAAAGGGAACGGAACAAAATTAGTTAAGGTAAATTACCAATCAGCAACCGGAGCTACTGAGTTGTATCAAACAGGAACCGCTGCGGATGAATATACGTCTGAAGAAATATATAAGCGATTTACAGCGTCAGGACTGCAAAAAAATCAATGTCTGCGGTCTACTGAGCTGGTGGAAGGATATGACAAACAGTGGATTATTATCAGTGAGAAATATACCATATCTTATGCAAGGAATACTAATGATCCGGTAAGTGATATGCCGGATTCCCATAAAAAATTCTGGAATGAACCAACGAACATTAGTAGAAACCAAATTGGAAGGAACGGGTTTCAGACTAAGAGTAGCAGTCACTGGAATCTGCTGCAGGACGGAACCGGGGAAGTATATCCACCGGGAGCGATTCTACGACAAAATCAAAATCTGATTCTCTATGCCCAGTGGGAAATTGCAGTTCCGAAAGAATTATTTTTAAGCGCATCGGATCGTTATTATGTGGTGGGGCAGAAGATTGTTTTAAACAAGGAGGAAATACTACGAAAGGTCTGGATTCATGATGATTTATACAGTGATACGAACTATTCCATAAAGGTTTTAGAAATCAAAACCAGTGAAGAAGAGTCCCTTGTGGTGGGAGAAGATGTACGAACGGAAAATTATTTAACCACGGAACGGGAGGGGGAATATATTCTTCTGCTAGAGGTTAGCGCGAAAAACGGAAAATTACGGAAACAGGGAGAATTCCATCTATTCATTCTGGATGCACCAAGAACAGGACATCAGGTCCGGTTTATCTCTGCCACCTATTTTTATACATTGGCGGCGGATTCCAGATGGGTCGGTCAAGATAAACCAATTCTGGCAAGAAGTCTGGCGTCAGAAAAGGGAAAACTTTGTATTTCCCTATCAGGACAGGAAATGGAAACAATCAAAGAGAACGTTCGGAAGAATGATTACAGAATAACCAGTCAGATGAATCAGAAACTTATGAAACAATATGGAGGAAGTTTATGAAACAAATAATATTTGTAATTAGCATGGCAATCATCATTCTTGTAGTTTCAATGTCTCTGGTTTCCGTGGATGGAAAAGCTAAGCGAAGGGATGAATTAAACCGGGCGGTTTCAGCCGCAGTTAAGCAAACAGTGAAAACAGTTAAGGGGGAAAAGCAGAATGAAATTCAATCAGACCAGGAAATGGTGGGAGAATTTATACATCTGCTTAGCGTGAATCTAAGTGGGAAAGGGGACTATTCCATAGAAGTATTCGGAGTGGATTCACAGAAAGGAATGTTGGATGTAAAAGTGACAGAAACCTTTTCTTACCTCAATGGAGAGAAAGGAAAGGTTTCTGTGAGAAAATGTGCTATTTATGACTAATTGATAATTTTGGTACTGACTTCGCCGGAACTTAACCACTTTTCATGACCATCCATAAAGCGAACTTTTAAGCGACAGTCACGGTCAATTTCCAGTGCGGTTGCTTCCCGTTGCACATTACCGTCTAGTACATATATTTGTTTCCCCAGGATGAATGAACGACGGATGTATTCATCCACGTAATTTTTTGAACGAAAATCATCGTAGTAATCCATAAAATAGTTCAAAAGATTTGCAACCAGGAGACTTTGCTTGTTTTGCGAATCGGAAGGATTGTCAAAGACTGCGGTGGCAATGGATTGCAACTCTTTAGGGAATCCCTCTGAAGGCGCACAGACGTTAATGCCGATTCCTATGACAGCGTAATCCAGATGGTTCGTTTCAATGTTGAGAGATGCTTCTGTCAGAATTCCGCAGACCTTTTTTCCGTCAATATAAATATCATTTACCCATTTGATATCTGCTTTTTTCCCACAAGCATCTTCAATGGCTCGGGCAGTTGCGACAGCTGCAGCAGTAGTTAGAAAAAGGGATTCAGATGCAGAAAAATCGGGACGAAGCAAAATGCTCAGATAGATTCCCGTATTAGAGGGAGAATAAAACGCCTTGCCCAAGCGTCCACGTCCGGATGTCTGCTCCTTTGCAAGGAGTACTGTTCCGTGATTTGCACCGTTTTCCGCTTTCTCTTTCAAAAGCGTATTGGTTGAGGATACTGTTTCGTAAACTTCAATTTCAAAAGGGTGATTACAATATTTTGCAATACTTTGGGCAGAGAGAATATCATTAGATTCTGAAAGGCAGTACCCGCGGTTGGGAATTGCCTCAATCAAATATCCGTCTTTTTCCAAACTCTTGATGGCTTTCCAAATAGAGTTTCTGCTGACGTCAAGAGATTTTGCTAAATCTCCACCAGAGATATAAACGCCCTTATTGTTTTCCAAGTGTTCTAAAACCATATCTTTTATACTCATAATTATGTTTCTCCAAAACTTTAAATATCATAGATATTTTATAACAAGATTTACATTATTTCAACAAATGATTGTTAGCCAAAAAGAAAAATAGGTTGACAATTAAAAGGCGAAGTCATAGAATGAATGAGGATAAATAAAGAACAAAGGAGAAACATATGAAGACAAAATTGATTTCTGTGCAGGATATGACATTGATTGCTATGTTTACTGCCTTGATTGCAATCTGTTCGTGGATTTCCGTTCCCCTGGGACCGGTACCTTTCACGCTCCAGACTTTTGGTATTTTTGTAACAGCAGGGATATTGGGAACGCGAAGAGGAATTATTTCCGTTCTGGTATATATCTGTATCGGTGTAATTGGAATTCCGGTATTTGCCGGCTTTAGTTCAGGACCGGGTGTAATCGCCGGACCGACCGGTGGATTTATTTTAGGATTTTTCTTTATCGCCGTTGTTGTGGGGACGATGACTCATTGTGTTTCCGTGGAAAAGCAGGGAATGAAAATTGTGGTGTTAGTAATTGGAATGATACTGGGAGATGTTCTTTGCTTTGCATTGGGAACTGTGTGGTTTGTATGGAATATGAAATCTAATGTTGCTACGGCTCTGGGATTGTGTGTGGTTCCATATATTGTTCCGGACCTCATTAAAATCGGCGTTGCGGCAGTGGTTGTAAACCGAATAAAAAAATATACAAAAATCTTCAATGAAGGATAAATTGATGAAACGGGTATGTAGCCAGTGAAAAAGACTGGAACTGCGTACCCGTTTTTTGCCTCTTGAGTGGGAGAACTTTTGTGGATAGAAAATGCAAAATATGGTAGAATAATTCTTGATGCGAAAAAACGTAGTGGAGGTTTTTATGAATAATAACGAAAGCATAAAGGAATTAAAAGAATATGAAGTAGTTCTTCATAAGTATATAGAAGATGTTTCATCAGACGCTTGGCTTTTAAAACATAAAAAAAGTGGTGCCAGAGTAGCACTGCTGTCTAACGATGATGAAAATAAAGTGTTTAACATTGGCTTTCGAACACCGGTAGAAGATAACACAGGGGTTCCTCATATTGTGGAACATACCGTGTTATGCGGTTCGGAAAAATATCCGGTAAAGGATCCATTTGTGGAATTGATTAAAGGGTCGCTGAATACCTTCTTAAACGCAATGACCTATCCGGATAAGACTGTTTATCCGGTTGCCAGTTGCAATGACAAGGATTTTAAAAATTTAATGGAAATCTATATGGATGCGGTTTTAAAACCAAACATCTATAAAGAAGAAAAAATCTTTAAGCAGGAAGGATGGCATTACGAATTGGACAGCCCGGAAGGAGAGCTGGTTTATAATGGTGTGGTTTACAATGAAATGAAAGGGGTATTTTCTTCCCCAGATGGTGTGATGGATCGAATGGTCTTTCACTCCGTATTCCCGGATATTACTTATGGTTTTGAATCCGGTGGAGACCCGAAAGAAATTCCGGAACTGTCTTATGAACAGTATCTGGATTTCCACAGCCGATATTATCATCCGACAAACAGTTACATTTACCTGTATGGAAACATGGATATGGTGGAACGCTTGCAGTGGATGGACCGAGAGTATTTAAGTCAATATGAAAAAATCGAATTGGATTCCGAGGTGAAAGATCAGGAACCATTTTCTGAAATGAAGGTCGTTCGTGGAGAATATGCTGTATCAGAAAATGAAGATTTGAAGGGAAAAGCGTTTCTTTCCATGAATTATGTTGTTGGAAAAACAACGGACATCAAACTAATGAAGGCCATGGAACTGTTAACAGAAGTTTTGATGGATATGCAGGGAGCACCGTTAAAGCAGGCACTCATTGATGCAGGAATTGGAAAAGACGTTTACGGAAGATTTGAAACAGATTTGAAACAGCCGACTTTTAGTGTCGTTGCAAAATTTGCAGAGGAAAGTGATAAAGAAAAACTGAAGGAAGTTGTGGAAACAACCTTAAAGAAGCTGGTTCAGGAAGGACTTAACAAACATGCTTTGGAAGCACGTCTGAATCGTACGGAATTCATTGAACGTGAAGCAGATCAGGGAAGATTTCCGAAGGGACTTATCTGGGGACTGGATATGTTCAGTACTTGGTTATATGATGAGAACAAAGCCTTCGATTGTCTGGAAATTTTTGATGTTTTAGCAGAATTAAGAGAAGAAATAAAAACGGATTATTTTGAAAAACTGATTGAACAGTATTTGTTACAGAATACTCATAAGTCCTTAGTGGTTCTGGCTCCAAAGCCTGGACTTACCAAGGAGGAAGAGGAAAAGACAAAGAAGAAACTGGCAGAGTTAAAAGCATCCATGTCTCAGGAAGAAATCGAGAGAATTATTCGAGAAACAAAGGAACTGAAGGAATATCAGTCCGAGACAGACACGCCGGAAGATTTAGAATGTATTCCGTTACTGGAGATTTCTGATATCAGACAGGAACCACGGGAAACAAAAAATGAAGTGGTGAAGCGGGATGGAACAACGATGCTTTACCATGACATTGATACCAATGGAATTTCTTATATTGATTTATACTTTGATTGTACCAATCTTCCGGAAAGATACTACCCATATCTTGGAATGCTTTCTGGAATGTTTGAAGCATTGAGCACGGAACATTATCATTACAGTGAGTTAAACAGTGTAATTGATTTTGATTTAGGAGGCCTGTCTTTCGGTAGTGGGAACTTTGACCACAATGAAACCGGAGAACCAATCATTGTGGGAGAAATCCATACTAAAATGATTAATGAAAAAATGCCAAAGGCCTTTGAACTGATTGAAGAAATCATTAAGACGACAAACTTCCGGGATGAGAAACGTTTGAAAGAACGATTGGATGCAATTTATGCCGGAATGCAAGGTGAGATTTTAGGGGCAGGACACGCGAAGGCAATTGTCCGTGCAGCATCTAATTATTCTAAAAACTATTATATCCGGGAAAAGATGAATGGTATTTCAGCGTACTATTTCATTAAGGATTTAGTTGAAAACTATGAGGCTAAGAAAGAAGAAATCATGGATATGTTTGAAAAGGTTGTTCAGTTAGTCTTTTCCAAGGAACGTATGATTTTGAATTTTGCCGGAAGTAGGGAAGCCTTTGAACAGGCAGCAACATATACTTTGGAATTAAAAGAAAAAATGTATCAGGTGCCAATGGAAGCAGCATCGGAGATTGTTCCGGCCGGAAAGAACGAAGCTTTTTCCACGGCAGGTTCTGTTCAGTTTGTCGCAAAGATGGGAAATTTCAAAGAAGATTACCCGGATTACAAGGGTGAGTTAGACGGGAAATTCCTTGTACTGGAACATATTATGAATTATGAATATTTATGGGAACAGATTCGAGTGCTAGGTGGTGCTTATGGATGTGGTTCCACAACCAATAGCAGAGGAGATGTGGGATTCTATTCCTACAGAGACCCGAAATTAAAGGAAACTGCTGAGGTATATGATCAAGTGGTGGATTTTGTGGAACACTTCACAGTGGATGATCGAAAAATGCGTAAGTTCATTATTGGAGCAATCAATAATCAGGATACACCGATGAACCCGTATACGGAAAGTTTATGGAACTTCAGAAATTACTATACAGGAATCAGCGACGAAAAACGTGCTAAGAATCGTAAGGATTTATTAAGTACCACTCAGGAAGATATTCGAAACCTGGCTCCGTATTTAAAGAGTGCACTGCAGCATAGTAAGGTAGCAGTTGTGGGAAGTGCAGGTGCCATCGAGAACCATAAGGAAATGTTTGATGAGATAAAGGAAGTAAACTAATGAAAGAAAATTTTAAATCAGGATTTGTAGCATTAATCGGAAGACCGAATGTTGGAAAATCCACATTGATGAATCAGTTGATTGGACAAAAGATTGCAATCACATCAAAGAAACCGCAGACCACAAGAAATAAAATCCAGACCGTTTATACCTGTGATGAAGGACAGATTGTCTTTTTGGATACACCGGGAATTCACAAGGCGAAAAACAAGCTGGGTGAATATATGGTTAATGTAGCAGAGAAAACCTTAAAGGAAGTGGATGTAATTCTCTGGCTGGTGGAGCCGGACACCTTTATCGGAGCCGGGGAACGTCATATTGCTGAACAATTACAGAAAATTGATGTGCCGGTGATTCTTGTAATCAATAAAACGGATACCGTTAAAAAAGAAGATGTATTGTTATTTATTGATACTTACAGAAGATTAATGGATTTCGATGAAATCATTCCTGCATCAGCCTTACGAGGGCAGAACACAGATATGGTAGTGCATGAAATTTTTAAGTATCTTCCGGAAGGCCCGATGTATTATGACGAGGATACAGTAACGGATCAGCCAATGCGTCAGATTGTGGCAGAACTCATTCGTGAAAAGGCATTGCATGCACTGAATGATGAAATCCCTCATGGCATTGCAGTAACAATTGAAAGTATGAAGAAGAGACCGAATGCAGATTTATATGATATTGATGCGACTATCATCTGCGAAAGAGATTCTCACAAAGGAATCATCATTGGTAAAAAAGGAAGCATGCTGAAGAAAATTGGAACCAATGCCCGTTATGAAATTGAGCAGCAGTTGGAGATGAAAGTGAATCTACAACTCTGGGTTAAGGTACGTAAGGATTGGCGTGACAGCGAATTGTTAATGAAGAACTATGGTTATATGGAAGAAAAGGATTAATGGTTGAAACAACTACAGTCATCGGCATTGTTTTATCTGCAATGCCGATTGGTGAATATGATAAGAGACTAGTAATTCTCACAAAGGATTATGGAAAAATAACCGCTTTTGCCAGAGGAGCGAGAAAACAGAACAGTAAGTTTCTGGCCGGAAGTCAGCCCATGACCTTTGGGGAGTTTACATTATATCGGGGAAGAAATGCATACACTTTGACAGATGTGAAAGTCAATGAATATTTCAGCAGCACCCTGACAGATGTGGAAAGTATGTATTTAGGAATGTACTTTTTAGAACTCTCTTCCTATTACGGAAGGGAAGGGATTGAGGCTTCCGACACCATCCGCTTATTGTACCGGGCTCTTAAAGCCTTGAAGGATGAAAAAATCCCAAAACGTCTTGTTCGGGTAATTTTCGAACTGCGAACCTTGGCAATCAATGGGGAATATCCGAATTTCTTTCAATGTCTGAATTGTGGCAGTAAAGAACAATTGGATTATTATGACCAAAAGCGTTTCGGGGTTCTTTGTGAACATTGTCATGGGAAAATCAGTGAAGAACAAAAGTTAGAAGTGTCTGCCTTGTATGCACTACAGTATATTATTACTGCAAAGGAAGGACAGTTGTTTCAATTTACAGTAACAGAAACGGTATTAAAACAGATGGAAAACATTGTCCATTCCTATGTGAAGACTCGGGTAGACAGGACATTTAAGTCTTTAGAGTTTTTGGAAAATCCGTTTTCATAAGAACAAAAACAACCGTCTCGGACAAAAAACAAAAATTTCTTATTGAAATTCAAGGATATTGCGTTTAAAATTACTATCTAGAAAAACTATGTGACAAAAAGGGAGTAACTATGGGCTTTAGTAATGACAGAGTAAAAAATCGAAAGAAAAGACGGAGAAGACGCAGAAGAAGTCGTATTAATTATAAACCGATTATTTTGCTTGTGGCTGTGATTACAATCATTACCGCAGTTATATTGCTCTTGAAATCTTGTGGTGGTCACGATGTGGGGAAAATGGATCTTCATGCTGGAACCGGAGCCATATACATTAAGGATAACGGAAAAGTTGTCTATGGTGTGGCAGAAGATTTCGGTGCGACGAAGTTAAATGCAGAAGAAGTTGCTGAGGAATTAGAAAGTCAGATTGAAACGGAAGTGGATCAGTTTAATCGTGTGGAGGCATCTGAAGAAGAAGCCATGAAATTAGACACCTTTGATGTAACTGAAAATGTGGCAAAAGCTGTTTTTGATTTTTCCACGGAACAGGATTTCGTTTCATATATGACATTGTATAATCGTGCAAATGATTTTGTGAAACAGGAAGACGACCAGAAAATCTACGAGTTCTATATGAACAATGTTACAGAGTATGACGGGAACAGAGAGATGGTTGTGGTATCTCAGGAAACAAAAGATAAGGTTTCCCTGGCTGCAACGAAAGGAACCCTGTTGATTGTAACAGGAAAGAACACCATTCAGGTAGATGGGGAGATTACTTATGTCAGTGAAAATTGTAAAGTAAGCGAGGATGGAATCGTAGAAACAACAGATGAAGGACAAAGTTTTATTATTTTTGATTTATAAAAAATGTTCTGTAATTAGGAGGAAAAAATGGAAAAGACAATGGAAAAAATTGTGGCATTAGCAAAGAGCAGAGGATTTGTTTATCCGGGTTCTGAAATCTATGGTGGATTAGCTAATACCTGGGATTATGGAAATCTTGGTGTGGAATTGAAAAACAATGTTAAGAAAGCATGGTGGAAGAAGTTCATTCAGGAAAATCCATACAATGTTGGTGTGGATTGTGCAATCTTAATGAACCCACAGACATGGGTGGCTTCAGGACATTTGGGAGGCTTCTCAGATCCGTTAATGGATTGTAAAGAATGTCACGAAAGATTCCGTGCAGATAACCTAATTGAAGACTTTGCAAAAGAACAGGGTGTGGAATTAGAAAGCTCTGTTGACGGATGGTCTTTAGAGGAAATGGCTGATTACATTGAAAAGAATCAGATTGCATGTCCTACTTGTGGAAAGCATAACTTTACAGATATCAGACAGTTTAACTTAATGTTCAAGACATTTCAGGGTGTTACAGAAGATGCTAAGAATACAGTATACTTAAGACCGGAAACAGCACAGGGTATCTTTGTAAACTTTAAGAATGTTCAGAGAACATCCAGAAAGAAAATTCCGTTTGGTATCGGACAGATTGGTAAGTCTTTCAGAAACGAAATCACACCGGGTAACTTCACATTCAGAACAAGAGAATTTGAACAGATGGAATTAGAATTCTTCTGTGAACCGGATACAGACTTGGAATGGTTTGAATATTGGAGAGGCTTCTGCCGCGATTGGTTATTAAATCTTGGAATTAAGGAAGAAGAAATGAGACTTCGTGACCATGATCAGGAAGAATTATCATTCTATTCCAAAGCAACAACGGATATTGAATTCTTATTCCCGTTTGGTTGGGGAGAACTTTGGGGTATTGCTGACAGAACTGACTATGACTTGACTCAGCACATCAATACTTCTAAGGAAGATTTAACATACTTTGATGATGAAAAGCATGAAAGATATGTGCCATACGTTATTGAACCATCTCTTGGTGCAGATCGTGTGACATTAGCATTCCTTTGTGCAGCTTATGACGAAGAAAATATTGGAACAGAAGAAAAGCCTGATATGAGAACAGTACTTCATTTCCATCCGGCATTGGCACCGGTTAAGGTAGGGGTTCTTCCATTGTCTAAGAAATTAAATGAAGGTGCAGAAAAGGTATTTGCTGAATTATCCAAGTACTATAACTGTGAATATGATGACAGAGGAGCGATTGGAAAGAGATATCGTCGTCAGGATGAAATCGGAACTCCGTTCTGTGTAACCTACGACTTTGATTCTGAAGAAGATGGTGCAGTAACAGTCAGAGACCGTGATACCATGCAGCAGGAAAGAATTAAGATTGAAGACCTGAAGGCTTACTTTGAAGAAAAACTTCAGTTCTAAATCCATAAAAGAAGGAAAATGAATATTGGATAAACAAAGGTTTGAAACGTTTTCATAAAAAGCGTGGACAATCCGTTGGTTTTGAAGAAAGAGGGGCATTTTGTATAAACAATGAATACAAATGCCCCCTCTTTTTTTGTGAAAAATGTCAAAGTTCCGAAAAAAAAGAAATCCTTTGCCTAAAAACGTTTTTTAAAATATATTAGATTTATGGAAACGTATCCGATTTGGAACGAAAAGGAAAATTGAAGGAAACAGAGGGGAGCAGTAGAACATATGAGAAAAGAAGTTCGTGTAATACAAACAGCTAAAGGACATTACGAGAGCACAGCATGGAAAGAGTTGATTCCGATTGAAATGGAAGAGGTGTTTAGTTATAAAATGTGCCTTGTAAATGTGGATAGCAGCAGGGAATATCAGACAATTTTGGGGTTTGGTGGCTCCTTTACAGATAGTTCTGCACACCTGTTGGCAAAGACCTCTGCGAAGAATAGAAAAGAAATTATCGAAGCATACTTTGATAAGGAAAAAGGACTTGCATACAATATGGGGAGAACAACCATTGGATGCTGTGACTTTTCCATGGAACCATATACATTTATTGAAGAAGGAGATGTGGAATTAAAGACCTTTGATATGTCTCATGATGACAAGGAACTGGTTCCATTGATTAAGGAAGCTGAGGTATTGAACGGAAAACCATTAAAGTTGTTATGTTCTCCTTGGAGCCCGCCTGCGTTTATGAAGAGCAACAATGACATCAATAATGGAGGAAGACTCTTAAAGAAATACTACAAAGCCTGGGCAAAATATTTGGTGAAATATATTCAGGGGATGGAAGAAAGGGATATTCCTTTGGAGATGATTAGCATCCAGAATGAACCGGCAGCAAAACAGATATGGGCTTCCTGTAAATTTGATTCTTTGGAAGAAGCAGAATTTGCTGCGGATTATTTATATCCTGCACTGAAAGAAGCAGGCTTGGAAAAAATGAAAATTTTAATTTGGGATCACAATCGAGATCTGATGTACCGTAGAGTGAAAGAGTCCATGTCCTATCCGAAGATGGATGAAATTGTGTGGGGATTTGCATATCATTGGTATTGTTCCGACAAATCAGAAAACCTGACTATGGTTCATGAACAATTTCCAAATCAGCATTTGATTTTTACGGAAGGATGCGTGGAACTCATTAATCAGTCCGGTTCTACCAGTAGTAAAGCCGGCATTGGTGCTTGGAAACACGGAGAGACTTACGGAAGAAACATTATTAATGATTTTAATAATTATAACGAAGCATGGATTGACTGGAATCTTGTATTGGATGAGACTGGTGGACCGAACTATGTAGGAAACTACTGTGAGGCACCGATTCATATTGATACGAGAACAGACGAAGTGTCTTATAACTGGTCTTACTACTATATTGGACATTTTTCAAAATATATTGAAGCAGGAGCAAAACGAATTCTCTGTCGAAATGATGTGGAGCGTCGTGTTTATTCAGCAGCATTTAAGAATCCGAACGGAGATATTGTGGTAGTCGTTCAGAATGAGAACAATCGAAGAAACAGAATTGGAATCTGCATTGATGGAAAGGGCTTCAATACAGAACTTCCGGCACATTCCATCACTACATTCATCTTGCCGGCATAAAAAAAGAAGAATTGTATTAAAATGACTTCCTATGTTATAATGAATCCAGTTGGGCAAAGAACGTGAAAATTGCAGGAGGATTATTATGGCGACAATTAAAGATATAGCGGATGCGGCCGGCGTATCAACCATGACAGTTTCCAGATATTTTAATGAACCGGGAAAACTGAAGAAGGAAACATACGATAAGATTCACAAAATCGTGGAGCAGTCCGGGTATAAGCCCAATATGGTTGCACGTCTTTTAGCAATCAAGAAAACACACATAATCAGTGTGTATGTTGCAGACATGATTGATGCGCTTCATCCATTTACGTTGCAGGCTATTGCAGGAATCGGTGAGGCGTTGGGTGAAAAAGGTTATTCCATGCATATCACAAAGGAAGTGGATGAGGAATTGGTTTGTGACGGAATTATCAGTATGGGATTGGAAACAAAGAAAGAGAAAAAACTTTTGGAAATTTCCAAGGATAAAGCGGTACTGTTTTTCGGAAACAGCAGTTATGAACATAATTCCGTTGAAGTTGATAATTATAAGGGAGAGTACGAGGCGACAGAGTACTTGATTTCCCGAGGCTATGAAAAGATTGGACATATCGGTGTAGAAGCCAGTCAGGGATATTCAGAAGATCGTTACTGGGGATATCGTGATTGCCTGGAAGCTCATGGATTGAAAATTCCGGAAGGCGGTGTGGAACGGGTTCATAATGATGAGCCTTATGGATATGAAGCCGCGAAGCGGATGTTTGCAAAAAATACTTTTGACGGCCTGGTATGCGCCAGCGATTCCCTTGCATTGGGTGCCATGCGATATGCGAAGGAAGCAGGAATTGATGTTCCTGATGAATTAGGTGTCATTGGCTTTGATGGTCTTGGATATGAAAAATTAGTAACACCGAATATCACCACCATGATGCAGCCGGTTTATGCAGCTGGAAGAAAAACAGCAGAAATCATGATTGATTTGCTGGAAAACAAGAAGATGGGAAAAACAGAATTATTTATTCCGCCGGTATTACAGGTGAATGGAACAACAAAATAAAAGTGATAAAAGTAGTGTTGAGTCATCAATACTATTTTTTTTTGAAAAAAATAAAAAATTTGAAATATGTGAAATAAAATGAAACATCGCTCCGTTTATAAAGTATAACAACAAAAAATAAAAAAAAAAAACGGAGGTAATGAAAAATGAGAAAGATTAAAAAGGTTGTTTTAGGAGCTACAGTAATGAGTATGATGATGAGCATGGCTGCACCGGTTGCAATGCCGGCAACATCATTTGGAATAGCAACAATACTTGCAGCAGAAGAGAAACAGGAACAGGGACGTTGCGGAGATAATGTTTTTTATCAGGTCGATACGGATGGTACAACTTTAAGAATCAGTGGTACCGGAGCAATGTGGGATAATTTCCCAATCAACTTAACAACACAGGGAATTAATAAGATCGTTATTGAAAAGGGCGTTACTGTAATTGGAAGTAACATTTTTTCGCAGATTTCAGAAGTAAAGACAGTAGAAATCGCAGATACTGTAACAACAATCAAGGCAAATGGATTGAGCATGGGAATTATCGAAACCCTGGAAATTCCAGCAACGGTAACAAAGGTCGAAACCGACGCGATTACAAATTCTAACAAGATTGTAATCAAAGGAGATGTTTCCGGATATGAAGTTGGTTCCATCAGAGGAGCAAATCAGATTATTTTAGATGGAGCAGCAAGTGATTTAGGAAAAGCGATTTATAGTACTTATATCGGAATTGGAATTACCATTTCCAAGGAAAATACAAAATGCAGAATTGCAAACGGATGTCTTGTGTCAGCAGACGGAAAAGAATTGTACTATTGCGTTAATCCGGGAAAGGTTGTTGAAATTCCTGACACCGTAGAAAAGATTTCAACAGCAGCATTTGCTAATTTATATTTAGATACTGTTAAGTTTGGGACGAATGTAAAGAGTGTAGGTGATTTTGCTTTCGCAGGATCAAACATTGCAAAATTAAAACTGAATAAGAAATTGTCAACAATTGGAGTAAAGGCTTTTTCAAGAACAAACATTAAGAAAGTTTCTTTTGCAGGAAAGGTTAAGATGGATGTGGCAGCATTTAATAACAAGACAAAGATTAGTAACAGCAAGAAGTTTAAATATGCCCAGACCACACTTGACACTGCAAGGATTGCAAAGAAGAAACTCAATATTAAGTTCGCAAAAGTAAGTGGAGCAAAGGGATATGACATTCAGGTAATCAAAGGAAAGAAAGTTTATAAATATACTACAAAAAAGAACAGTTTTTCAACAAAGGCTCCAAAGAAATTATACAAAGGCTATGATGAAGAAAAAACATATGCAATGGAAAATGATGAATACTTAAAGAAGATTGATGGGGCAATTACAGTGAAGGTAAGACCTTATCAGGTAGTAAAGAAGTCTAAGAAATCTAAGAAAACAAAGAAAGTCTACGGAATGTGGAGTAAGGAAATGGTTGTCAGCGCACAGTAATTTCCGTTAAAAAAGAGGCTGTTTGTTAAGCAAGCAGCCTCTTTTTGTTTTGCAACGAGGAAAAATATGCGGATATTGGTAAAAGTTTCAACTTTTTCGGTTGACTTAAAAGTCGCGTATGTTATAATTTGTACATAGGCGTTTTACGCCCATTTTTCACGGAAGCAGTTTTGGTTTCGTGGGATTTTGTGCGGTTTTGACGTCAATATTAGATTTATGAACCGGATTTCGGATTGCCATCCGCCGGTTTCATACTATAAAAATATACTATTTTTTTAGGAGGAAGAATCAATGGCAAACAAATGGGTATACCTCTTCAGTGAAGGTAATGCTGACATGCGTGAACTCCTCGGTGGTAAAGGTGCTAACCTTGCAGAAATGACAAAGATTGGTTTACCAGTACCTCAGGGATTCACTATCACAACAGAAGCTTGTACTCAGTATTATGAGGACGGCAGAAAGATTAACGACGAAATCCAGGGACAGATTAACGAATACATCGTTAAGATGGAAGAAATCACAGGAAAGAAATTCGGTGATGCTACAAATCCACTTCTCGTATCTGTACGTTCAGGTGCTAGAGCATCTATGCCAGGTATGATGGATACAATCTTAAATCTTGGTCTTAACGAAACAGTAGTAAATACAATTGCTGAACAGTCTGGAAACCCACGTTGGGCTTGGGACTGCTACAGAAGATTCATTCAGATGTATTCTGACGTAGTAATGGAAGTTGGTAAGAAATATTTCGAAGAACTTATCGACAAGATGAAAGAAGATCGTGGCGTTCAGCAGGACGTAGATCTTACAGCAGATGACTTAAAGGAATTAGCAAATCAGTTCAAGGCTGAATACAAGGCTAAAATCGGAGCAGACTTCCCAGATGATCCTAAGGAACAGTTAATGGGTGCTATCATGGCTGTATTCCGTTCTTGGGATAACCCACGTGCTAACGTTTACCGTCGTGACAACGATATCCCTTATTCTTGGGGAACAGCTGTAAACGTACAGTCTATGGCTTTCGGTAACATGGGTGATGACTGTGGTACTGGTGTTGCATTTACTCGTGACCCT
>CACXEU010000073.1 GCA_902766735.1 uncultured Lachnospiraceae bacterium | reverse complement strand
TAACCTCTAACATTTTTATACCCTCACACATTATCTTTATTGTACTACTTCAATTAGTACAATCATATAGTACAATTAATACAATTCTTTGTCAAGCATTTTTGTAAAAAAAAAGCACCTGCCGCAAATCAGTCTCACCTGATTCACAACAAGTACTTTTCAATGTTTCATTTATTTCGTGTAAAACTCACCGGTTTTATTTATTATTCTGACGACGAATATTATCTCTCTTACGTAAAGTAGGATCCAGAATCTTCTTACGGATTCTTAAGTTCTCCGGTGTGATTTCCAATAATTCATCTGTATCAATGAATTCCAATGCCTGCTCTAAGCTTAGCACCTTCTTCGGTACCAGACGAAGTGCTTCATCTGAGCTGGATGTTCTGGTGTTAGATAAATGCTTCGTTTTACAAACATTAATTTCAATGTCTTCTGCTCTTCCGGTCTGTCCTACAACCATTCCGGAGTATACCTTTTCGCCCGGTCCGATGAATAAGGTTCCACGTTCCTGAGCATTGTATAAACCATAAGTAATGGCTTCCCCTGCTTCGAAGGCAATTAAAGAGCCCTGCTTACGATACTGAATTTCACCCTTAAACGGGCCATAGTCATCAAAGACGGTATTCATGATTCCGTTACCCTTGGTATCTGTCATGAACTGACCTCTGTAACCAATGAGTCCTCGGGATGGAATTGAAAATTCCAGACGAGTATAACCGCCCTGTGTCGGAGCCATTCCCTGAAGTTCTCCCTTTCGGTTACTTAACTTTTCAATGATTGCTCCGGAAAATTCATCCGGTACATCAATGTAGCAGATTTCCATTGGTTCCAGTTTCTTGCCACGTTCATCGGTATGATAAATTACTTCTGCCTTACTAACAGCAAATTCATAACCTTCACGACGCATATTTTCAATCAGTACAGATAAGTGAAGTTCACCTCGTCCTGAAACCTTGAAAGCATCCATTTCTTCCGTTTCTTCCACACGTAAACTAACATCTGTATTTAACTCTCTAAACAGTCTGTCTCGTAAATGACGTGATGTGACAAACTTTCCTTCCTGTCCGGCCAACGGGCTGTCATTTACCATGAAGTTCATGGAAATTGTTGGTTCAGAAATCTTCTGGAATGGAATCGGCTTCGGATCATCCAGAGAACATAAGGTGTCCCCGATATGCACGTCTGCAATTCCGGAAACTGCAACAATGGCACCCACAGTTGCTTCATTCACTTCTACTTTATTTAATCCATCAAATTCATATAACTTACTGATTTTAACCTTTTTCTTCTTGTCCGGTTCGTGATAGTTCATCAACATGACATCCTGATTTACCTTCAGTGTACCATTGTCAATCTTACCTACACCGATACGTCCCACATATTCATTGTAATCAATCGTACTGATGAGTACCTGAGGTTCCGCATCCGGTTCTCCTTCCGGTGCCGGAATGTAATCGATGATTGTTTCAAACAGATCCTTCATGTCTGTGGTTTCTTTATCTAGATCTAAAGTTGCAAAACCATTCTTTGCAGACGCAAAAACAAACGGACATTCCAACTGTTCTTCATTGGCATCCAATTCAATAAACAATTCCAAGACTTCATCAATCACTTCTTCTGCTCTGGCTTCCGGTCTGTCAATTTTATTGATACAAACAATTACCGGAAGTTCCAGTTCCAGTGCCTTCTTTAACACGAAACGGGTCTGTGGCATTGCTCCTTCAAAAGCATCCACCACCAGTACAACACCGTTTACCATTTTAAGAACTCGTTCAACTTCTCCACCGAAATCCGCATGTCCCGGAGTGTCAATGATGTTAATCTTTGTGTTCTTATAGGTTACCGCTGTATTCTTTGAAAGAATGGTGATACCACGTTCTCTTTCCAAATCATTGGAGTCCATGACACGTTCTGCCACTTCCTGATTTTCACGGAATACACCACTCTGCTTTAACAACTCATCCACCAATGTAGTCTTACCATGGTCTACATGGGCAATAATCGCAATATTTCTAATATCCTCTCGCTTCATTTCTCCTCCTTGGTCTCTTTTTGAAACCGCTTTACTTTCTATCTTTCAACTCGATGTTCTTTTCAATTAGCCTTGCCTATTTTATCACATTACAAAAAACTTGCAACCTCTCTGTAAAAAGGAGCCTCTTCCACATCAGAAAAAACTGCCTTTCCACTGGTGGCATCCGTCACCTGAGAGACCAAGGTATCATAGCATTCCTTTTCCATGGAAATCTTCATGGAAACCGCCGCCCCATAGTCCTCTGATTCCGGCTGGACATTTAATTGTCCTAAAATGTATTTGATTTTTCCAATGCTGTTATAGTCTGTTTCCAAACGGAACGTTACCCCTTCGCATACCTGCTTAACCGTGGCATTTCTCAGACCTTCTTTTGCCGAGCCACCATAGGCACGAACCAGTCCACCGGTTCCAAGCAGCGTTCCGCCAAAATATCTGGTCACTACAATCAATGTATTATGCACATTGTTTCCACTTAACACTTCCAGAATCGGTTTTCCTGCTGTTCCCTGAGGTTCTCCGTCATCACTGAATCGCTGGATTTCATTGTTTTCACCTAAAACGAAAGCATGACAGTTATGCCTTGCATCCCAGTACTTCTTTTTTATTTCTTCTATATATAACAGTGCTTCTTCTTCCGATTCAATTGGAAATACCTGAGCAATGAATCGGGATTTCTTTTCCACAATTTCCCCCTGCCCGTAAGCACTTACCACGTAATAATCTTTCATATTGCGTATCGTTCCTTTCTTCTCCAAGATTTCTCCGGTGACACTCCTCAAAAAATATAACATACTTCCTTCATTTTTCCAAATATCCGACAAGAATTGTCGATAACTTTTACTTTATTAAATAAGAAGGTTTTGGTATAATCTTATTTGGAAAAGAATGTTCTTAGAAACATTCTTTATATATGTGTGCCGTTTTCTCGGCGGAATGGAGAATGATATGAATTTTGGATATAAAGAAACTATGGATAAACAGAAAGAATTAGTTTCTGTTCAAAGAAAACTTTTTTCGAAATCATTGGTTTCCTTATTGAAAGGACTCTTATATGTCTTTTGCATTTTACTGGTAATTGGTGTATCTTTCGGGATTGGCGTATTGAACGGAATTATTGAAAGTGCCCCATCCTTGGACAAGGTATCCATTTTACCGTCTTCTTACTCTACCACCGTATATAATGCAAAACACAAACAGATTGCAAAATTAATCACTTCCGGTTCCAACCGTATCCGTGTGGAATTAAAGGATGTACCGGAATGCTTACGTTGGGCTTTTATAGATACTGAAGATGCCCGTTATTATGAACACAACGGAATTGACATTCAGGGTATTGGACGTGCAGCCTTCATCGCATTGTCTACCCGTAATGTTTCTGAAGGTGCCAGTACCATTACACAGCAGGTATTAAAAAACAATGTTTTTACTGACTGGACTTCTGAAGATTCCTTTTCTTCTTCCTTGAAAAGAAAGATTCAAGAACAGTATCTGGCAATTCAATTGGAAAAAAACACTTCTAAGGATACCATCTTAGAAACTTACTTAAACACCATTAACCTTGGTGCAAATACCTTAGGGGTTCAAGCAGCCTCACACCGCTACTTTAATAAAGATGTCAATGAAATCACGCCATCGGAAGCCGGTGTCATTGCAGCAATCACACAGAACCCTTCCAAATTCAATCCGATTATTAATCCGGAAGCGAATGCGAAACGTCGAAAAAAAATTTTAAAAAATATGTATAACTCTAAACATATCACCAAGGAGGAATACGACGAAGCCTTAAAAGATAATGTATACGACCGAATCCAGTCTGTAAATACACAGTTGGAAAAACGTGATGATAAAGTTTATTCTTACTTCGTGGATGAAGTAACCAAGCAGGTTATGGAAGATTTACAGACAAAACGTGGTTACACAGAAACCCAGGCATATAATGCCGTATATAGTGGCGGATTAAAAATTTATACGACACAGGATTCTGCTATCCAGAAGATTTGTGATGAGGAATTGTCAAACGCTGCGAATTATCCATATGCGATTAAATATTCCATTAACTGGCGTTGGTCCGTGGAAAATCCGGACGGAACGGTAGACGAATATGACGAACAGGACATCGAAGACTATCATATTAACGTTTGTCACCAGAAAGATTTCCAGTTGCTCTTCAACTCTCAGGATGAAGCCAAGGCATGCGTAAAAAATTACAAGAAACATTTAAAGCATAAATATTATAAGAAGGGATTATCTGAAGAAGACGGATACTCTCAGATTCAGACTCTGTATTATGTTCCAGAACCTCAGGTTTCCTTTACCGTTATGGATCAGTATACCGGATATGTGAAAGCCATTGTTGGGGGGCGAGGTAAAAAGAATACCAGTCTTTCTATGAACCGTGCAACCTACTCTAAGAGACAGCCAGGTTCCACCTTTAAGATTTTATCCACTTACGCTCCAGCCATTGATACCAGAGGATACACCTTAGCTTCTACTATTGTGGACGAGCCATATAATTATTCTAATGGTCGTCCGGTAAACAACTGGTACAAAGGCTATAAAGGAACAGTTACTGTAAGGAAAGCCATTGCACAGTCTATGAATATCTGTGCAGTAAAGGTATTAACAGAAATATCTCCTCGGTTGGGATTTGACTATTTAAGAAACTTCGGAATCACGACCCTTGTTGATAAACAAGTCGAAAAGAACGGTTCTGTTACAACGGATATCCAACAGGCACTTGCCCTAGGTGGTATCACCCACGGTGTAACAAATCTTCAGATGACTGCAGCCTATGCAACGATCGCAAATCAGGGAACTTATATCCGTCCTGTCTTTTATTCACAGGTTGTGGATAGCAACGGACGCGTTATCTTAGATAACACTTCCCCGACTACGAAAACAGTATTGAAAGCTTCTACCGCTTCCTTACTCACTCAGGGAATGACCAGTGTTATCACAGAAGGTACCGGTACTGCTTGTAAGTTAGATAATGATATGCCGGTATCCGGAAAAACCGGTACTACCTCTAGTGCATATGACTTATGGTTCTGTGGTTTTACTCCATACTTAACCGCTTCCATTTGGACGGGATATGATGAAAACAAGGAACTTGCCGGAGACCAGGCTTATCACGAACGTCTTTGGGCAAAAATTATGAACCGTATTGATGCAAAGAAAAAATACAAGAAAAAGAACTTTAAGATGAGTTCTGATGTAAAGAAATATGACATCTGCTCATCATCAGGAAAGACAGCGATCAAAGGGGTTTGCCCAACTTCAAAATCAGAGTATTTCGCTAAGGGAACTCAGCCGGACAAATGTACGTATCATTCCGCATCCAGCTATTCCAATACAGACTACTACTATGATGATGACGACGAGAATGAGGATTCAAAACAATCTGACGATTCCCCAAAAACAAAAAAGAAATCCGACGATTCTAAGAAAAAAAAATCCGCAGACACTTCTAAAAAGAAGACAAATAACAATTCTGAAGACGAATAAAAGAAGTCCCATGAGTATTCAATATTCATGGGACTTCTTCTTTGTTCTCATAATATTACTTTTCTACAGTTACTGTAACTTTCTGGTACGCACCATTTTGTGCATAAACATAAATCGTACATTTTCCTTTTTTCTTTGCTTTGATCTTTCCTGATTGGTCTACCGTTGCAATCGCTTTATTTTCTGATTCATAACGAATCTTTCGATGTACGTTAACCTTCAGTTTCTTTGATTCTTTGATTCCTTTTCCTTTCAGTTTAAAAGTTGCACCCTTTTTTTTCAATTTCACCTTTGATTTTTTCGCTGCACTGGTTACTTTCTTATAGTTGCAAACTTTTCCACCTTTCGTAGCTACATGGATTGTATTAGACATTCCTAGTAGCTTATCATTCTTATCAAAAGCCGCAATCAGATATTTATAATAGGTTCCTTTTGTCAGCCCTTTTTGTGTAAAACTGTTTGTCTTCACCGTCTGAATTGGTGCATAATGATTTTTCTTTCCACATTTTGCACCATATACCATGTAGTAAGATGCATTCTTTGCCTTTTTCCAAGTTAATGTAATAGCATTTTTCTGCGCTTTTTTCTGCTTTCCAAGAAGGAAGCTGAAACTGGTTCCCTTTGGATCGTTGTCATTTTTCAGATTTGTAACAAACTTACTAACCTGATTTTTTGAAGCACCTACATTGGCTGATGAAATGTTTCCTTCGTCCTTCGGATTTGTCTTTCCTGAATTATCCCCAGTTCCCGTACCATGGTTTACACCCGGAATTTCCGGTGTATTGATTTTTAAAATCTTGGAATAATCGGTATAGAAGTTTGTTAATTCTTCTTCCCCCCATTGTTCATTCTGTTTACACCAATAACGGAATCTCAGTTCAATTGGCGTTCCTTCATGAATTTGTTTGTCTTCCTGAAGATAAATCAATGGAATCCACATATCTCCAGACTTGATTTCAAACTCTCCGCCAATTCCTTTCCAAGTAGTTGTTCCTTGGACACGTCCTTCCATTTCAAGCCGAATGGTTCCACCATTAACTTCCAAATCCACACTTGCTTTTCTCAACGCATCCGGAACTGATAGTGTTACATACGCCACCGGTGCGCCATTATAGTCTTCATCAGAAGAAATTCTCAAATTTGAAACATCCGGTGGATTTACCTTGCTCTTGTTATAAACCGGAATGGAATTTGCGTTCTTTCCATAGGACGAAACATCAGACCATTCAGAAAATGTATATTGATCATCCCTTCCCTCTGCTCTGGCGGTTACCCGATACCGTGATTTCACGTACAAGGTATGTTGCGACCAATCAATATTAATTCCACACACACCGTCTTCATCGGTCTCTGTCACCTGATATTGCCCTGTTTTCAATACAGATTTCAGTCCCGGTGTCACTCCACTGCCATTCCACTCTGAACTATTAAACCCACGTAAAAACCAAAATTCATTGACTGTTTTTGGATATACCCTTTCGTCAAGAACAGACCAGGGATCTACTCTGTAATTATAGTCATTATCCATTCCATCAGTATTCCAATAAGTCGTATACTTCCAATCTGTTTGATCATCAATCGCCCAATCCATTTGCAAATTTACCCACAACTCATCATATCCGCATTCCTTAAGCTCTGCCAAATATGCATCATTGTCCGTATCCTGCTTTGCAAGAAAAGAACACATATCTTCTTCCATGCTGTAAGCATAGCTCATTGATGTGTTGGAGTCTGTTCCTAAAAGAGATACAGCAGTATACTTTGGTGCTTGTAATTCAAATGGAAATTTGTTTCCTTCTTTATCGGCTCTCACTTGAACTCCCGATAAAGTTGATGTTAAAACAAGCACTGCACTGCAAACAATTGCAAGCCCCTTTGTTTTTTTCATAGCATCACCTCCATAATTCGATATTCATTTTTATCCGTTCACTACAACTACTATAATTTTATCATAGGAAGATTAATTTTTCCTACTTTAAATTCACGATACCAGCCGCCATATAACAGTTCATACGGTTCAAAGGAAACCATCACTTTTCCATTCTTTTTAATATAGAAACGGAATTTCTTTGTTCTTTTATTTTTAACCGTATCCACTACTTTTTCATAATCAGCATCGGCTTCAAAGGATTTTTTCAACGCTTTATATAATTTATTCTTAATGTACTTAGTCGATTTTCCGCAAACCTGGTTCACATACAATTTCTTTCCTGTTTCAACGTCAAAATTCAATCCATATAAATCAACATTAGATACGCCTCCTGCGTACCACTGTGTTGAAATCACAATACTAATTACCCCATTTTTATTATACTTCACTGATGATGTTTCGTTCCAGTAATAGGTGTCTTCCTCTTTTGATACCTTAGAAGTTTCCTCCGCATAAGACTTAACCTCCTTTGCGTTAGAACCTTTCATAAACTTTTTATAATCCTTTTTTAATGCTTTATTAATTTTTTTGATTGCAGGAGAATCTCCTTTTAACTGAACGAGCTGATAACCTACTTCTGCCTTAATCGTTCCGAATTGTTCATTCTTGTTAATCGCTTTCTTCGTGTATCCTACTTTTGCAGATACGGACTCTGTCATTGCTATTCCACAACTTAACGTTAATACTACCAGCAGTGCTCCTGCACCTAATGCTTTTACCAATTTTTTCATATCCTTGGCTCCTTTCCTTTTTTTTATTATTATACCAGAATAATATGTCACTTGCGACACATTGCAGCCAAACATTCGCTTCATCGTTGTATTAATGAACCATAAAAAAAAAGCCGAACCCATTAAGGATTCGGCTTTTGAATAAGCACTAAATATTAGCAAACACCCTGAGCAATCATAGCTTCTGCTACCTTTTCAAATCCGGCAATGTTAGCACCTACTACGTAGTTACCTTCAAATCCGTATCTCTTAGCAGCATCACTGATGTTCTTGTAAATGTTAGCCATAATTCCCTGTAATTTACTGTCAACTTCTTCGAATGTCCAAGAAAGTCTTTCAGAGTTCTGAGACATTTCAAGAGCTGATGTAGCAACACCACCTGCATTAGCAGCCTTACCACCGATGAACCATACACCGTTTTCCTGTAAGTATTCTGTAGCATCGATTGTTGTAGGCATGTTTGCACCTTCACATACTGCCTTACATCCGTTAGCTACTAACTGCTTAGCATCGTCGATTAATAATTCGTTCTGAGTAGCACATGGAAGAGCAATGTCACACTTAACAGCCCATACTCCACGTCCTTCATGATATTCAGCTGATGGCTTAGCAGCTGCATATTCTGTAAGTCTAGCTCTCTTAACTTCTTTGACTTCCTTTAATAATTCTACATCGATTCCTTCCGGATCATAAATCCATCCTGTAGAATCAGAACATGTAACAACCTTTGCTCCTAACTGATGAGCTTTCTGGATAGCGTAGATAGCTACGTTACCAGCACCTGAAACAGCGATTGTCTTTCCTTCTAATGTATCACCATGATCTTTGAATAATTCATTTGTAATGTAAAGAAGACCATATCCTGTAGCTTCTGTTCTAGCTAAAGAACCACCATATGTAAGTCCCTTACCTGTAAGAACACCTTCATATAATCCTCTAATTCTCTTGTACTGTCCGAACATGTAACCGATTTCTCTAGCACCTGTTCCGATATCACCTGCAGGAACGTCAGTGTCAGCACCGATGTACTTGCAAAGTTCTGTCATGAAGCTCTGGCAGAAAGCCATAACTTCTCTATCTGATTTACCCTTAGGATCGAAATCAGAACCACCTTTACCACCACCGATTGGAAGTCCTGTAAGTGAGTTCTTGAAAATCTGTTCGAAACCTAAGAATTTGATAATACCTAAGTTAACTGATGGATGAAGTCTTAAACCACCCTTGTATGGTCCGATAGCTGAGTTGAACTGTACTCTATAACCTGTGTTAACCTGTACCTGTCCGTTATCATCTACCCAAGGAACTCTGAACTTAATCTGTCTTTCTGGTTCACAGATTCTTTCAAGTAAAGCTTCCTTCTTGAACTTTTCTTCGTTTGCTTCGATTGCAGGTCTAAGTGAGTTTAATACTTCTTCTACTGCCTGCAAAAATTCTGGTTCTGCAGCGTTCTTTTCTTTTACGCGTGCTAATACTTCATCTACGTATGACATGATGTAGCCCTCCTAATATATTTTTTTAATCTCTGCATAAAAAGAACAGAAAATAGATTTGAAAAATCGATTATAATGCTTACGCAAAATCTCCTAGTCAACCGATTATTTCCTATTAAATCCCGTCTCTTTTCACACTAGAAGAAATTATATCTCAATTTCTTAATTTTTTCAACCATTTATATTCATTTTCTTAAAAAAATAAAGCATATTTAGTTTTGACTTTATTTTATTAATCATTACGGCATTTTCGATTTGAATAGATGGGAAAAAACATAACTAAACACTAGCGCAGCGCTGATTCCCACTGCACTGGCTTTAAAACCACCTAGAAATAATCCTAAAATACCATTTCCATCAATCGCCTCTCGAACTCCCTTCCAAAGATTATGACCGAATCCAAATAACGGCACAGTAGCCCCTGCCCCTGCAAAATCTGCAATTGGTTCGTAAATGCCTACAGCGCTCAATAAAACGCCAAGGCAAACAATGCCTACCATAATCCTCGCCGGTGTAAGATTCGTTTTATCAATGAAAATTTGTGTTATGGCACAAATCAATCCTCCTACCAGAAACGCTTTCAAAAAAATCATACTCCCCCTCCTAACAACACTCAATTCGTACACAATGGGCAATTCCCGGAACAGCATTTCCTTCATTGAAGCTAATGGTGGAAAGTAACGCTCCCGTTGGAATAAACAAAATCCGTTTCCATGCCTTCTTCTTTAATTGTTTCAACACATATCCACAAAGAACTGTTGCCGCACATGCACATCCACTTCCTCCTGCATGGGTATCCTGAGTGGAAGCATCAAACATTTCCACCCCACAGTCCATATGAACCTTTGAAATGTCATACCCTTTCTGACTAAGAAGTTCAAACAAAATTGTCTTCCCCACCAATCCCAAATCGCCGGTAATAATTTTGTCATAATCCGACGGAAAACATTGAAAATCCTGAAAATGACTGCAAAGAACCTCAGCTGCTGCCGGTGCCATACACGCCCCCATATTCTGTGCATCTTTCACACCATAGTCAACAATTTTCCCTGTAGTAATTCCCGTGATTTTTGCAAAGCCTTTTTCTTTCCCTATAATCACAGCACCTGATCCTGTCACAGTCCAAGTTGCCGAATAAGGTCTCTGCTTTCCATACTCTAACGGGAATCGAAACTGGCGTTCTGCGCTGGCAAAATGACTGGATGTCATGGCAATGACCTTCTCAGCATTTCCAGCCTCTACCATAATCGAAGCAAGACTTAATGCCTCTCCCATGGTAGAACACGCACCATAGATTCCAAACAAAGGGATTTCATATTCCATGATTCCGAACGTCGTACCAATTAACTGCCCTAACAAATCTCCTGCAAAAATGTAACGAATCTCTTCCTTATTGATTTTTGCTTTTAATAAAACTTTCTGTACTGCCTCCTTTTGGAAAAGGCTTTCTGCCTGCTCCCAGGAATCCTGTCCCATCATAGGATCCTGTTCTACCACATCAAACAATTTTCCCATCGGTCCCTCCCCTTCTTTTGGGCCGACAACAGAAGCACCTTCCATAATGTAAGGTGGATTTTCAAAAGAGATACTTTGTTTTCCAATCATTTTCCCCATAATCAAATACCTGCCTGTTTTTCTGATAGGAATATTTTTTCCACTTTCTTTGAAAATATGTATTTTTCTGATTTAATATCTAAAAAACACCGAGGTTATTCCTCGGTGTCTTCCACAACTTCAATTATATTATTGATTTCCTAACCAGGATATAATTCTATCTCTGGCATCCTTTACTTCATCATCAAAAACGGTGAGAGGTGCTCCAACCTTCGCCTTTGTGATTTTTCGAATATCTTCTACAGTACTGGCTTCTCCACTACCACCATGGGTTGCAATTGGCAAAATCGTCATTCCTGTCCAATCATACTCTTCTAAAAATGTCACCACCGGCATTGGAATATGATTCCACCAAACCGGATAAATCAATACGACGGTATCGTAGTCAGTCACATCAATTTTCTCACCGGATAACTTTGGCCGACTTTTTTTTGACAGTTCATCATTTGCCACACGAACAGTGTCCGCATAGGAAGACGGATACTTCTTTTCTACCTCAATTGGATAGATTTCTCCTCCGGCAATGCTTTGCACCATCTGTGCCAATACCTGACTGTTTCCATACATCGTTCCGTGATCAGTAATTAAAGACGCACTTGCCACTGCATCTACATCCTTTTCAAAATCCGTATTCCCTAACCTGGTAAAATAAACCGTCAATATTTTATCATTCCGTTCCAGAATCGCATGATTTCCAGCAACTTTTTGTTTTACAGAGATTTCATTTGTAACAAAATGTCTCTGAATATACCTAACCCCAAAGAAATAAAATAAAATCCCTATAAAGGTCAGAAGGCATATTCTGATAATCCACTTTTTCTTCGTTTTACTCACTTCATCTTTTTCCTTTCTCTCAGACTCTCGTTCCTGTTTTCTGTCTCCACTACACACTTTAAAAATCCAGTATCCAATGGTTGTAAAGAACGAAAGCATTACAAACTGTTCCGCAAAAAACCTTATTTCCGAAATATCTTTGACTTTTTCATATTGACTGAGAAATAGCATATTTTGAATCATTCCGGACTGTATAAAGAAATATCCACCCATCACAAAGAAAATCAGAACAATCACTCCATAAATCTTTTTCATCACTCCATTTTTCTTTCCGAGCATTCGATTCTGAATGATTCTCCAATGATTTCCTAAATGGATTCCAATCAGCACAAAGCACCAATTGGATGCGGCTAAATGGACTCTTCGTGCTACTGCCACACCCCTTCGTAGAGGTATGAAGGAAAAAACATATCCGGACATAGTGATACCGCTCCATGCCAACAAAACCAACATCAATAATAATCCGAAATTCACTATGGTAATATAAATTCTGGTTCGAGAATACTTTCCTTTTTTTATTCCCTGATACCAGTTCCAATTGAAAACAGTATGAATGATTGCAAGCAAGATCATCACCGTTCCTGCAATTTCATGATAATATTGTCCCGTAATCTGATATCCCATTAACAATAAAATATCCAGTACCATCAACATATCAATTATATGTCTGAATTTCTTTTCCATATGCACCTCCATTTTCTGTTTCCTATTCTAAAGATGCCATATATAAATCATAATAGGCACCTTGCTGCTTCATCAATGTTTCCGGACTTCCCTGTTCCATGATGCCACCACATGCTTCGTCAAAACCGGTGCCGACAGATCCAGTCCTCTCTATGAATCATTATAACAAAAAAAATTTAATGTGAAACAGAATTACAAAATTGTTGCTTTTCAAGCGTGACCCGGACAAAAAAACAAGGAATACGTTCCCATCGTATTCCTTGTTCTGTTAGCATATATCTTCTAGTAAACTATTGCAAGATTGTGATCCATACAGTATTTTTTTAGGTAATAAAAATCTTCTCTTGTAAATTCCAGGAAAGGACTTTTCCTTTCTGATTCACATCCCTTATGTTTTTCAAAATACTCAGATTCTTTTTCTACAAACTCTTCAATCGAACACCCCAACTTTCCCTCAACAATTTTTTTATCATCCTGCATCACATATACCTCCGTTCTATACGCTAAGTTCATTGTAATACTCAATTGTGAGACGAATATAGGGAATTTTTTTAACTTTTTTTAAACAGTTAATGGTTTATTAACTTTTACATCAATGTTATACCACATTTATAAAGTCAACCTTTATTCTGCGTGTCAAAAGAAAGTATGCCAGCCCCAATATACACTTCCGGCAATCCAGCTTGCCAAAATACCATATAAGATTACCGGTCCTGCAATGGTAAAGATTTTTGCCCCCATACCTAAAATCTCACCTTCCATCCGAAATTCAATAGCGGATGCTGCCACTCCATTGGCAAATCCGGTAATAGGAACCAAAGTTCCTGCCCCACCATATTTTGCAATCTTCGAATAAATCCCGAGCCCAGTTAAAATCACACTCATTAAAATCAAGGTAATGGTCGTCCAATACGCTGCATTATCCTGATTAAGCCCAATCGCTTTGTACAGTTCCAAAAGCCCCTGTCCAATCAGACAAATCGTTCCCCCAATCCAAAACGCATTGAGCATATTCTTTCCCAAATGATTATTGGGTGTAACCTGCTTCACATACTCATTATATTGTTTCTTTTCTTCTTCACTAATCATACTTCTTTCCTCCCTTTCACGGTACTCCACACTCCCTACAACACAAACTGAAATAGCGCAAAGATTGTTTTTCCCAATGCCGTGAATAAAATGATAACTCCCACGCCCTTATAAAGTTTAACTCGCCTGGAAAAGATTGCCGTTCCATTGAGCGTTTCGGCTAAAGACACTGCAAGACATCCCACAAATATTCCCTGAAGCACCCCAGTCATACCGATTAATGCCAGTGCTATTGACGTCGCCAATCGAAGTTTCACCGGAGCAAGCCAGAGTCCATTCCAAAAAACGGCTCCCACCATAAGGATTGACTCATAGATTCGTACTTCGGATGCCGTATGACTCTTGTCTGCCATTCTGGTGACAATTCCGGTGGAAGTAATTAAAGCGCATAGCCCCGCCGCAATCATTGTTCCACCACATACTCCCAGGAATCCCAACAACATATACCCACTCATTTTCGCTTTCCCTGTTTCATCCTTCCATATTCCTGAATCAATGTCAGATTAATTTCTTTCTCATATTTTCGCATTTCCACTTCGATTGGTGTGGGGTCTTTCGATA
Organism: uncultured Lachnospiraceae bacterium; assembly: GCA_902766735.1. Classification (GTDB taxonomy): domain Bacteria; phylum Bacillota; class Clostridia; order Lachnospirales; family Lachnospiraceae; genus Eubacterium_G. The sequence continues at coordinate 15,912 of CACXEU010000073.1, read as the reverse complement.
ATTTCCTGTTAATGAAATGATTATAAAAAATGATGATTCCCAGACCAATTCCGATGGAATACCCTGTGGCAATAACAAGCTGTCCAATCTTTTGATTCACAGGAAAACGGGATACAATATTAGAGAACATGGTTCTAATATCAATATCATTGTTAAACGACATAATGGAAAACCCTGCCCCGAAAAAAAGAATGAAACAAATAAGAGAAACTTTAATCCCTTCCCCCAATGCATTTCTTTTTCGTTGGTTCTGAAATTCTACCACGCATTCCGTTTCTCCTACTGATTGCACTTCCACATTTTCAAACATGGAATTGATTTGTTCAATGATTTGCATGATGGAAACCACATACCGTCTGTTTTTATCCACTCCAATCGTCAGCACTTTCTCACAGGCCGCCTTGTTTACTACAGCAGCATTGCGACACCTCAATTCTGCCACATCCCCCAACGTCACCACGGAATGCCCCACTACTTTTGCTTGTTCCAACTTAACATACAAAGTCTCACTCATACATCATCCTCAAAATCATCCTATTCTCATAGGACTAGTATGAACCTTCTCTTCACTTTTATACCAAAACATGCACAATCATCCTTGAATTAAAGCACAACGCATCTTTTCCATAATCCGTTTTTCCATTCTGGAAATTCGAACTTGGGAAAGGGATAATATCTTTCCCACTTCTGTTTGGGTTTTATTTTCATAGTACCGCAACCGAATGATTTTCTGTTCCATCTGATCCAGCTGATTCATTGCCTGATTCACGGTAAGACGTTCTTCAATCATCCCGGTAAAATCTTCCCCCGAAGAAAGGTGCTCCATCATAGGTCTTCCCTCCGAATCCGGCTCTTCAAAGTAAGTCAGATGATGTTCATATCCCATGGCATTCACAATATCTTCCGTAGAAAGATGGCATTCCTCAGACAACCATCTCATATCCGGCTCGTACCCAAACCGCTGAATGTATTTTTGACGATTAATGCGGAGTTTCGCTTCATTTTCCTTGATTTTCCTACTAACCTTTACCATTCCGTCATCTCGAAGGAACCGTTTAATTTCCCCGGTAATCATTGGAACGGCATATGTAGAGAAAGCCACCTCAAACTTCAAATCAAACCGGTCGATTGCCTTAATGAGTCCGATACACCCGATTTGAAATAAATCCTCTTCTTCATAACCTCTGTTTTTAAAACGTTTTACAACACTCCATATCAGTCCCTGATTTTGTACAATTAATTTTTCTCTGGATAATTTATCCCCCGCGTATGCTTTTCTTACTAATTCCATATAATCCATTTTATTACTTAAACTGCCTTGTCCCTTTTTATTGTTTTCTTCATGATTACTTTGGTTCCCTTTCCCGGGACTGATGTAATATCCAGAGAATCCATAAACATTTCCATAAACAGGAATCCCATGCCGGCTCGCTCCATTTCCGGCTTCGTAGTATACAGCGGTTCCCTTGCCTTGGAGACATCCTCAATTCCTTTTCCAAAATCTTCGACTTCTAAAACAATCAGGCTATCCGTTTTCAAGTGTTCACTTTTCTTTTGTGAAGTCTTTCGAGTCAGTTTTCCCCGCAATACGATTTTTCCGTTTTGTTCCTCATAACCGTGAATAATGGAATTCGTCACAGCCTCAGAGACGGCTGTTTTAATCTCATCCAATTCTTCCACTGTGGGATCAATGGATGTAAGAAATCCCGACACGGCAATTCTTGCCAAAGTTTCATTTTCAGAAACCGCATCCATTTCTATTTGCATATTATTTTCAAAAATGTTGTTTTCCATAATTCCTCCTGTTTATTTCTCCACTTTTTCCATAATTTTATACAGACCGGAAATTGTCAGAATCCGGTCAATGGAAGGGTTAATATTTAACGCTTTTACCGCTCCCCTTCCTTTTACCAGTTTGTACCGTCCGATAACAGCTCCTACACCGGAACTATCCATAAACTCCGTATTCTTGAAATCAAAAATCACGGTCTGGATTCCACTGGAAATGATATACCAGTCTGATTGCTCCGTTATTTCCTTTGCACTATGGTGATCAAATTCCTTCGGTAGCATAATAATAAGTTCACCGTTTCCTATTTTGTACAATGCCTGCTTTTCTTTCATATATCCTCCTTTTTATGGTCATATAAATAAAAAAGAGAAGAATTCATAAATTCTTCTCTTTCGTAAAATAAATATATTGTGGCGACTATTCCTCGTCACCAAACACCTCATCTTCTTCACCGGAATCTTCATCGCTATAGTCTCCGCTGTCTTCATCGCCGGAGTCCTCACTTACTTCCCCATCAGAAGATTGAGATTTTGCAACACTATAGTGTTCTGAATTCGGGAAATCTGTCACAATCTTCTTAAAAATCTTCTTGGCATTCTTTTCATCCCCGGAATTCTTGTAAGCCCATGCCATATAATAGTAAGCATCGTCATTACTCTTATCGATTTCCACACACTTCTTAAATGCGGCAATAGCCTTGTCGTATTCCTGATTTTCATATGCTGAAAATCCTTCATCGTATGCGTTAGAAGCCATCTTACTGGACAATTCCTTCGTCAGTTTATCATAAACTGCCTTAAAATTCTCCATATCCATTCCGTCTTTTGTATTAATCTTATTTAATGCTTCCACACTCTTATCTGTGTTGTTGTTTAAATAAGACTGCACTGCAGCCAATAAATATTTATAGTTATTGTCCACAGTTTTCTGATGCTCGTCTGCACTACCCTTTTCGTCTGCTAAAACGTCATAGTCCTTTTTCAGGGCATTGTATTCCGACTCCAGGGAATCATAAGTAGAATCCTTAATGGCAATTTCTCTCTTATATTCCACAGCTGCCTCATTCTTGTCTTCTGTAATCTTCGACATCCGAGCCGGTGTCACAATGAAGTACACCAAAGCGGCACCGATTAATAATCCAATAATCAAATGAAGGATTCCCTGGGCCCCACTCACTGCTTCCTTGAAATTATTGTTTGGAATGATAACATCATTTCCGCTCAGATATTCACGATCCACCAGGACCCCTCGAAGATTTCTTCTTCGTTCCATTCTGGTTTCCGGATCATTCTTTCGTTCCTCATCCATATACTCGTTAATTTCACGAAGATAACGAATGCTTAACGGATTACATTTATCTACCTTCAACGACTTTTTAATGGTTCTCTTCGCACGTTCATACTGCCCCTGTTTCATATAGAGCAAACATAACAACTGCGAAGCCTTAACCAGCTTCGGATTCTGATTCAGAACCTTCTTTAACTGGATAATCGCCATGTCGTCGGTATCATGTTTTGCATAATTTAATGCAACATTAAACTTTTTAATTGTTCGGTTCAGTTCATCAACCTTACTCTTTTCCTGCTGGATTGCCAAGAGGTATTTGTCTGCCGGGTTATTGTCCGGCTGAATATTCGTACTCATAACCCACTCGGAAAAGGCCTGTACCGTCTCACCCATTTCAAAGTAAACAAGTCCCAGAAGGTTTCTCGCATCAATGTTTCGCTTGTTTAACTTAACACTTCGACGCAAGCTATCCACTGCTCCGGATAAATCCCTGTTCTTCGCTTTCGTAAGACCGGCATTATAGTAAGTGTTGGATAATCTGACTATTCTCTTATAAACACTTACGTCCATTCCACAATTTCCACAGAAATCACTATTGGTCAGGACGCTTCCACAGTTATAACATATCATTTATACATCCACCCTTTACTGTTCTTCGCCTTTCAATCCATTTACCATGTCAATCATAATATCGGTAATGTCCGAAATATTATTGTTATAAATCGCATCTTCTGCTTCTTCAATTTCTAAACTAGGATGAAACTTTTTAATTTCTTCTTCAAAATTAATCATCTTGTTCTCCTTTTAATAAAACACTTCGGTGGAAGAAATCCTTCCACCGGAAGTACTGCTTTTTTGTTACTTTTTAAGCTGCTGAAGCTGTGCAGTTACCTGCTCCATCATCTGCTCGTATTTTGCCTTCTTTTCTTTTTCTTCGTTGATTTTCTTTTCCGGTGCCTTGTTTACGAAATTAGGATTTCCTAACATTCCGTTAACACGGGCAAGTTCCTTCGTAAGCTTTTCAACTTCTTTTTCCAGACGTTCAATTTCCTTGGAAACATCAACCAGTTCTGCGAAAGGCATATAGATGGTAGCCTTTGGTACTACAACAGATACTGCATTTTCTTCAATGCCTTCTGTGTTATCCTGGATTACAACTTCGCTGGCATATCCTAAAGTTGCAAAGAATACCTTTCCGCTTTCAAAAATATTTCGAACATTCTCATCTTCAGAAACAACAAATACTTTTGCTTTCTTTGATGGTGCAACATTCATTTCAGAACGTCTGTTACGAATCGCACGAACTGCTTCCTTAATGGTTTCCACTGCGTTTTCTTCCTGCTCGAATGCGAACGCATCATCGAATACAGGCCACTGTGAAATCATAATGGATTCTTCTTCATCCTGAAGATTACAGAAAATTTCTTCTGTAATAAATGGCATATATGGATGAAGCAGCTTCAATGCATCAATCAATACCTTCTTCAAGGTCCAAAGTGCTGCGTTCTTTGTATCATCGTTATCATTGTACAATCTTGGCTTAACCATTTCAATATACCAGTCACAAAATTCTTCCCAAATGAATTCGTAAATTTTGTCGGCTGCGATACCAAGTTCGTACTTATCAAGGTTTTCTGTCACATCCTGTGCTAATTTGTTCATCTTTGACAGAATCCACTTATCTGCGTCTGTAAGATTTTCCGGCTGATTCGCTAAGTCAATATTCTCTTCCGGAAGATTCATCATGATAAAACGGGATGCGTTCCAAACCTTATTGGCAAAGTTTCTGGATGCTTCCACTCTTTCCCAATAAAATCTCATATCATTTCCAGGTGCATTTCCTGTGATCAAAGTAAAACGAAGAGCATCTGCACCATACTTATCAATGACTTCCAATGGATCAATACCATTGCCCAGGGATTTACTCATCTTACGTCCCTGATCATCACGAACCAAACCATGGAATACAACCGTATGGAACGGAAGCTTTCCGGTATGTTCCAATCCTGAGAATACCATTCGAATAACCCAGAAGAAAATAATATCATAACCGGTAACCAAAACATCTGTCGGATAGAAGTAATCATAGTCTTCTGTATTTTCCGGCCAACCTAAGGTTGAGAACGGCCATAATGCAGAAGAGAACCATGTATCCAGAGTATCTTCATCCTGCTTAAAGTGATTCTTTCCACACTTTGGACAAACCGTTGGAGCTTCTTTTGCCACAACGACTTCACCACAATCCTGACAATAATATGCCGGAATTCTATGTCCCCACCAAAGCTGTCTGGAAATACACCAGTCACGAATATTTTCCAACCAGTTATAGTACGTCTTATCCATTCGTTCCGGAATCAGTTTTAATTCCCCATTCTTTACTGCATCTAAAGCAGGCTTCGCTAATTCCTTCATGGCAACGAACCACTGTGGTTTAATCATTGGCTCTACAGCTGTCTTACAACGGTCATGAGTACCAACGCTATGAACCAAATCTTCTGTTTCTACTAAAAGACCTAATTCTTCCAAATCCTTTAAGATGGCTTTTCTTGCTTCGTAGCGGTCCATACCTGCGTACTTTCCACCAACTTCATTGACTGTTCCGTCATCATTTAACATATTGATTTCCGGAAGGTTATGACGCTTACCAACTTCGTAATCGTTCGGGTCATGTGCAGGTGTAATCTTAACGACACCGGTTCCCTTGGTCATGTCGGCATGTTCATCGGCAATGACTGGAATCTGACGTCCTGTTAATGGTAATTCTACCATCTTACCAATCAAATCCTGATATCTTTCATCTTCTGCATTAACAGCTACCGCTGTATCTCCAAGCAATGTTTCCGGACGGGTTGTAGCGATTTCCAAGAATCTTCCTTCTTCTCCTACAACCGGATAGTTGATGTGCCAGAAATGTCCCGCCATATCAACGTGCTCTACTTCTGCATCAGAAATGGAAGTCTGACAAACCGGGCACCAGTTAATTAATCTGGATCCTTTGTAAATTAACTTCTTATTATATAACTTAACAAATACGTCCTGAACCGCATCAGAACATCCTTCATCCATTGTAAAACGTTCTCTGTCCCAATCAGCAGAAGAACCAAGCTTCTTTAACTGATTAATAATACGTCCGCCATATTCTTCTTTCCAATCCCAGGCTTTTTCTAAAAATCCTTCACGTCCCAGGTCTTCCTTATCAATTCCCTGTTCCTTCAAGGCATTAATAATTTTCACTTCTGTAGCGATGGAAGCATGGTCAGTTCCCGGCTGCCAAAGCGTATTATATCCCTGCATACGTTTCATTCGAATTAAGATATCCTGCATGGTGTTATCCAACGCATGTCCCATATGCAGCTGTCCTGTAATATTTGGAGGTGGCATTACAATCGTAAATGGCTTTTTACTTCTGTCAACCTCCGCATGAAAATACTTCTTCTCTGTCCATTTCTGATATAACTTATCTTCGATATCAGCCGGACTGTAATTCTTTGCAATTTCCTTTTTCATTTTTTCTCTCCTTTTAAGTGATTTCCGACACAATAATAAAGTCGTGCCAACTGGTATCGGCACGACTTTTATCATCTATGCTGGTACCGCTAAGAAGGGCGAATCATATGCTCGCGGTACCACCTTCTTGATCACTCATCATATCCTGTAACGGGGACGAACCGGAAATGACTACTCACGAAACGCTTCGTCATTTCTGCTCCCAAGCTACCTTCACAACCACTTCTTTACCGGGCTTCCACCATCCCCGGCTCTCTGAAAAAGGTTCGTTGCTACTCCTCTTGTTCTCTGCATTTATACATATCTAATATATTAAATTTATAATTCTTTTTTGTCAACCGGAACTTAACTGTTAATTTCGACTACATATTCCTTTTTACACTTCTTTACATAGTCCCCTTCCTTTTCTTCATTCCACTCGGACTGAATATGAACCTTTCTTCGGATGACTTCTGAACGAAGACGATTGACTACCGTATCAGAAATACCATATTTCTTCTGGTCGATTTTCAAGCGTTCCTCATCTCCCTGTAATAAAGAACATAAAAGCAGGGATTCCAACGATTCACTGGAATTGTTTAATCGATACGCACAGCGGAAAGCTGCTGCCGCTTCTTCATATTCAAACAATCGGGTATATGCCACAGCCAGGTTATTATACACATCTCCGTAAAAACGCTCCGGCAATTCCTTGTTCACAGACTTCTTTAAAATACTGTTATAGTAATTAATTGCCATATTGTATTTTCCTGTGTCCATCAGCATATCTGCTTTTGCCTTAATTCGCTCGGCAGCGGTCTTGGAACTAAGCATTACCAGGTGGTTTTCCAGTTTTTCCGATTCTCTTTCTGAATAATAGCCGGAGTTTTTAATCACAAACGCCACCTTTTCTCCTAAACCACCTTTATTGTCAATAATGGTTCGAATTCCTGCAGCAATAGCCGGCTGATTTAATTCCTCTGCAATATATTCTAACAAACCATCATTGAAGAATCCTTCCTCCACCAGATACAGGTAGTTATATAAATAGTATGCCAATTCTTCGATGGAATATATATTACGGTTTATTTCCTTGATGTAATAAGGTTTTTCCGTATGTATGGTACACAATGCTATTTTATTCATTTCCTTTATAAAATTTACAGTTCGTAAATTTTACTTACCTCCATTCCTGAACTCTTAAATAATTCCCCAAATCCTAAGTCTTTAATAACAATTTCGAATTTGTTTTCATCCAAATATCGGAAATTCACTTCAATTCTGGTTGTCTTCGGTGGACGTTCCGGGAAGCCTGTCAAATCCAGTTCGAATTCATCCTTCTGCTGTTTCAATAAATCGTTGACTTCAAAATGTGCCTTCGTCGGATTCTCCATGATACACTCTGCCTTGGACTTTGCCTGTGACCAATAGTCGCCTACATTGGAAAGAGTAATGGTATTATCTCGTTCTTTGTATTTTACTGCCATGGTTACTTTTACACGGGTACGCCCCTTGCAGGAAATCAGATAATTTTCCAGATTTGGAATATGGAAAAATTCTTTAGCTCCTAAGGCAGCACCTTTTACAATCAGATTATTTCCTTTAAACACACGACGATTTCTACACATCAGGGAAAGTGATTTTTCCCAGTCTTCTTCATAGAATCCGTCCCCGGACAAGTAAATTCCGGAAACAACATTGTGCTTAAATGCTTCATCCAGATAATCAAACAAGACCATATCTGCATGTTTCGGATCTTCCTTGACCTGTTCATAGGTTAACAGTTCCGATAAGTCATCCACCTCTACATAAGCAATGGATGGTCCTCTTCCATGAATCACCTTTAACTGTCTGTTTACCAGTTTTTCTTTTGTGAAAGTCAGGAAGTATACTCTGTTAATCCAGATATCCTTATTCTGATTCAGCACATAATATACAAAACTTTCCGAATGACTGATGATTCGAAAATCTCCTTCTTCATACCCCAGTAAAAACAATGCTTCTGTCAATGTTTCCACCAATGCCGGAGTCACTTCCTCCACGGTAATCAGAATATTCTTAACAGATTGCTGCTTACATCGTTTCTCTGCCATCTTGATCAGGTAAGAAAAAAATGCCTGCATCATTTCAATGTTCTTTTCCTCACATTTTTCCAAAATCAACTCTGTTAACTGTTCATAACTAACGCAGTCCGGAATTTCTCTTTTATTGACTGCTTCTTCTCCGCAATACCATTCTTTTAAGTTTTTATGATAACACATTACCGTAGGAATCAAATAATTGTCCTCGGTTCCAAAACTAATGGATTCCGGATTTCCATTTTCATCAATAAACGCTAACTGCGTATAGTCTTTTGAAAAATCTATCCCTAATATTGTACCTTTAATCAAAACTTCCTCCTAAACTACAAGAGTTTAAATAACTCCTGCCCTGCAATTCTGTCTAATTCATAAGACTGCATGATTTCTCTTGCGGCATCTTTTCTATCAATGCTGCGGCAAATCATCATGCCGTTAATCATTCCAAAACGAGTTTCATCATTATAGGCATTCTTATCCGTGATTCGTACGGAATAATTATCCACCACTTTTCCGTTTGGAATTTCATCAGAATATTCCTTGATGCTGTAATTGATTTCCTCACCATAAAACATAATGATTTCCTTGGTGAAGATTCCCTGATAGATGCTTCGCATCTCCTCATGAACCTGTTTCGTGAAGCCTTCTGCGGTCTTAATCTGATAGGTGATGTAGACCTTGTGCTTTGGATTGGTTCTAAAGTCAATAATTGTCTTATCAATTAAATCAAACGGTACTTTAAACCATTTATTAAACTTCTTATAGAAGTCTAAGTTAATATGATTCTTTGCCAGATCAGCAATTAATTTCTTTGCAATTTCAATTTCCTGCTTCGTCAGTTCATCCTTCTTAGAGAGGATTTCCACAAAGGCAATCTTTGTAATCAATGTGGTCTGGAACCCATTGATGTATTCCTGCTCCAGAATTTCCCAAACGATGTCCGGACACTGCATCTTTTTAATAAAATAATTGAATGTTACATACGTATAGAATGCTCTTCGCACCATGGAATTCGTCGGACATTCCAGGTATTCCCTATAAATGTTATATATAGCATCACTGGAATTTGCTTCGAAAATATATTGAGTCAGCAAACGTTCTGCCAGGGTATTATCCTTGATTTTCTTTGCCTGAATAGATAGGAACAACTGCTGCAGTTCCAAGGAACCTGCCTCATAGTATTTCCCAAGATATACGAGAAGCCTGTCTTCCCTGCATCCGTTTCTAAATACCACGGCACACATTTCAGCTAACAATTTGTTGTCCTTCATATCCTCCCGTTCTACCAGTTCCAGACACATTTGTTTCAATAAATCTTTTTCAATCCCCTGATATCCGTAACGAACCACATAGGGATATACCATTTCAATGAGATTTCGCTCAATCAGAATTTCCATCACCTTATTTCTGGATGGAATGGTTAATTCTTCCATATTAAGAGAAAGGATGTAAATATCTAAATCCCCCTTGTCGAATCCCTTGTAATAATAATCCACAATAAATTCTTTCAGGGTCAGTTCATACTGTCTTGAAATCCCCGGCATTTCCACCGCACGTTTTAATTCCACCACTTCTCCCTGATGATCTAACGGATGGGCAATGATGTCCTCCACATAACGAAGCACATCCATGTCCATGGAATGCTGCTGTTCTAAATGAATGTCGATTTTCATTTGTTCTTTCTCATAAGAAACATCCGAAAGAATATTTCCCTCTCCATCCACGAAGACAATCACCGGATTCGAGGTATAAATCTGAACATAGGCACAACCGTTGGTCACGGAAACCATCTGGACATGTTCCATTTCCTTATGGCATACAAGAACGTTCTTCACATTCTCATTATTTACACGAATCTCATAGGTATTTAATACCTGAGACAACTTACTTTCCATGTCATCCACAACGAAATCTTTCGTGAGAACATTGTTATAAATCATTCTCAGGAAACGGTTATTACGTCCCATCAATAACTGTTCTGTGGCATAGTGCTCCAATCCTTCCCTGAATTTATCAAACAAAGGATCGTCCTTCATGTTCACAATTAAATTCGCATAGAAATAATCTTTCTTTTCCCCTAAGGTTTCTGTTCCATAAGAGAAATATTTATAAGCTGCCTTATCAAAGGCCTTGTATTCCGATGTATCAGCAGTGTAAACATAGTACTCATAAAGGTTAGTGATTTTCAGATCATGTAACACGCCAAGTTCCAACCACTTGAAATACTCCGGCTGCTTCTTTTCCCCATTAATGATCATGGAGCAGATGGCTCCTAAAACTTCATCCTGCTTCGTATCATCATAAAACCGGGTGAGAATCTGGAAGTAATTCGGCTGGAATGTTTTTTCCTTCGCCATTAATTCTGCCGTCTGCTTTGCCAGTTCCTCATTGGTCATATGATATTTCCCTGCGAAATTAAGCACCTGAATTTCAAACTTATTAATGATGCGTAACAACTCCGGCTGCTTTGCAATAATATTTGCTGCTTCGTAGTACATAACCGGGCTGTAACAACCTTCTCCAAACAGTCTCTTAATCATGGTGTATTTCAGACTTGGATTTTCTTCAAATCGCTCATCCATATAAAACAGCATCCAAAGAAGCTGCCAGGTATCGTGACCGCCCTCATAATACTTCTTGATTTCGTCTTTAATGTCACTGGTGTAGCTTGGATTGTTTTTATGTAATGTACGTAAATACAAATAGAAACAATACTCCTCCACACTATAATTTTTATGTAACGCCAGAGTATCGGAAACCTGATTCAAGTACGTTGCTGCTTCTTCGTTCTGATTCTGTACAATGGCAATGTGTGCTTTCGCTAACATACCAACCACATCTTTACTGTCATGGGACAGGCGTTCATCCGCCATTTTCCCCATTTCATCCATCCACTGAAAACTATCAATTTTACCGGTACGGAAATTCAGATAGTTTTTCATCATTCCCATACTACTCTTCTTTTTGCTAAGATAAGCCTCAATGCTTTCCTTCTGATTGACAATAATCACATCATAGACGATTCGTTCATGAACATTGGAAAAAGTGATTCTTCCATGATTGCTTCCACCATGAAGTTTCGCCGCATTAATGTAATAGCGGTATTCTGCAATTCTTCCGTTAAATTCCTCACTGTTAATGGAAGACTTACAGTTATAGAAAAAGTCCCCTTCCACCTGAACATCTACGTCTACATATCCCCAGGTGTTTTTATGGATTTCCACAACATCTGCATAGTTTTCAGTAATGTCAGTGAATTCCTTCAAATTTTCTTTGGTGCGGATGGATACCCGTTTCTTTAAATCCATTCCCACCAGGAATTCTTCCAAGGCAATATGTCTGTTATGATTTTTCATTAACTGATTGTACAAAGTATATCCGTAGCTGTCATTTTTTAGAAAATAATTTCTGAAGTCCTTGGACATAAATAAGAGAAGGGCTTCATCATAGCTCTCCTGTACCAGCTGTAGAAAGTCCTGCAAGGTATTGATACTTCCCGTAGTAGATGTAATCTCATCCTTCTTCACAGTAATTCCAAAAGGAATGGCATAGTCTCCACCGGTAGTGATCACACTAATGGTTCCGCTGCAAACCTGTCCTTCATACAGATTCTTTCCACTGATTTTATAATGCAATGTATTATTCACGCCGTAGAACTGATTGTTTTCAAAAACCACATGATCATCTGTGGAAAAAGCAATTCCTTTAACCGGAAGTCCATTCTTTCCGACAACGGAGATTTCCCCTTCCACGCACTCGCCTTCATGGAGTTCTACTGCTATTCTGTTTTCTGAAATTTCCACATCAGGAGTTTCGTAAGCCGCATTTCCTGATGCCAGTTTTTCCATCAAAAGTTTCACGCTTGTACCTCGTTTATCTTGTTCTGTTAATCATTTCCTTTAATTTTTCTGAAATGTTCTTTTACTTTTATTTCATATCCTAAGTCTCCCGGTTCATAAAAGACACAGTCTGTCAATCCATCCGGAAGATATTGTTGTTTCACATAGTGATTCGGGAAATCATGGGCATACTGATAACCTATCCCATGTCCCAGTTTTGCTGCACCACCATAATGTGCATCCTGTAAATGCGTAGGAACCGGTGCCGTAATGGTATTTTTCACCTTTTCCATCGCTGCAAACACTGCATTGCAGGAAGCATTACTTTTCGGTGCTGTGGCAACATAAATGGTCGCCTCTGATAAAATAATTTGTGACTCCGGCATTCCAACCTGATGAACTGCCTGGGCTGCTGCATTTGCCACAACCAATGCATTGGGATCTGCCATTCCCACATCCTCTGCCGCACAAATCATAATTCTTCTGGCAATAAAGTCAACACTTTCTCCTGCGTACAACATCTTTGCCAGATAATAAACTGCCGCATCCGGATCCGAACCACGCATACTCTTAATAAAAGCAGAAATGGTGTCGTAATGATTATCGCCACTCTTATCATAACGGAGTGCCCTCTTTTGAACACATTGTTCCGCAACCTCTAAGGTGATGTGAATTATTCCATCCTCCGAAGGATCCGTGGTCAACACACCAAGTTCCACTGCATTGAGTGCGGTTCTGGCATCTCCATTGGCAATTGCCGCAAGAAATTCCTTCGCATCATCATTGATGTCAGCATGATAAATTCCCATTCCCCGCTCCTCGTCATAAACAGCGCGCTCAATCAATGCCTTGATGTTCTCAAAGGATAAGGGCTTTAACTCAAAAACAATGGACCGGGAAATTAACGCCGTATTCACTTCAAAATATGGATTTTCTGTGGTGGCTCCAATGAGAACCACAGTCCCGTCCTCCACAAATGGTAGCAGGTAATCCTGCTGTCCCTTATTAAAGCGATGAATCTCGTCCACAAATAAAATGGTCTTTCTTCCGTTCATTGCCATGGTCTGTTTCGCCTGGGCAACAACAGATTCCATATCCTTCTTTCCTGCCACTGTGGCATTTAATTGCATAAACTCCGCACTGGTGGTATTGGCAATGACTTTCGCCAAAGTCGTTTTTCCGGTTCCGGGTGGTCCATAAAAAATCACCGAACTAATCTTATCTGCTTTAATGGCACGATATAATAATTTATCTTTTCCAATAATGTGCTCCTGCCCTACCACTTCATCCAGCGTTTTCGGTCGCAATCGACTGGCCAGGGGGGATTCTTTTTCACTATTGAGATTTCTGGCATAATCAAATAAATCCATGCTTGACTCCTGATTTTTCTTTCCTTGAAACATTGTATATTCGATTTATCGAATACAGAACAGTCCAACTTTCATTTTACCATAAAAAATTCGTTTCTTCTACGTCAGTTATGGCTCCGATGTACTGTTTCTCTCCGGAAATTTATCTTTTTTTACCCAGATTGCCATATCCGTACTATCCGAATGACCAAATTTATAAAACATGTTCCCATCAAAAACTATTTTTCGATACCCTTCAAACTTCAATTTCTTTGCTTCCCCGAAGTCCTGCACTACAATCAAATCACTATGAATCTGATCATATAACTGTTTCGGTTCATATTGGTACTTATCAATATAGTGATTAGTTCTGGACCAGATATAATATCGAACTTCTCCCGGTCTGTTTTCAAAAATATTTTTTTCAAAGTATGGTTGTAAGGCAGTTCCATGGTAATCAACCGCGGAGATGGTTGCCCCCTGTGCAAGCGCCTGCTTCACAAACGAAACTGCTTGTGCTGATCCTGAATAAGAATCTTTCACTTCAGATTCCACGCAGAACACTCCACAAGCGCATTGTAAAGCAATCAATGCCGTCACGATACTCTCTTTTATTTTGTAGGATGTGGTATTCTCTTTCTTGCGGAAGATTATCAAAAGTGCCACGACCAAAACATATAAATAGGTCAAGTGCCAAATGTTATCCTGCATCAAAATCAAGTATCCAATCAGCGGCAATGTATAAACTATTGCCTGTCCAATATGCTTTCTACAATAAATCAAAAAGAACCCAACCAGCACCAATGCACAAACCATAGCCATGACGCTTCCATTCATTGGAAACAGGAATGTATTTGTAATCATTCCTGACACTTCCTGAATGGAACGCTGCTTTCCTCCAATAATTGGCATACAATCAGCCGGTGGAAGAATCATACATCCAATCAAAAAAACCAGAAAGCCTCCCACGAAAAATCCCAGCAATTTCTTTTTCTTTGTCTCATATTCTTTATGGAATACAATCAACAGAATGTCCTTACATTCATACAAAATAAAGGAACCCGCCACAATGATTCCATAAGAACTTGTCAGAGCCAGCAATACCAACGCTCCATAAAATCCCATAGGTTCCTCTTTTCCCTTTTCAAAGAACAAGGTCACTAACATCATAACCGGGAATACCAGACAATAAGACCGAGCAATCACAGAATTCTGATAGACAATATAAAAGGTAAACGGAATCAGAACTTTCCAGTACCACGGTGCTTTCGTACAGAATAGCAACACGACTCCCAGCGTAGAAAATAGTAAGGGCAACACAAAGAAATGCTCATAGGAAAGCCCCATGATCTGACTAATTTTTACGATGATATGCCATAATGCCGGCGTTCCTTCGTACCTTACTGCCCGAATCAATTCCATTAAGCTGTTACTGTCCTTCGCCATCAACCATGCCTGCGCCTCATCAGCCCATGGTTCGTGATGCATTCCAGCAAAAAAGCCGGTGCCTAAAAACACCAGGCCTACAATGGAATATATCATATAATAAGTCTTTTTTGACATCTTAGACATTGTTTTTTCCTTTCCATATGAATACTCAATTCTTAAGTATTTTAGCACACTGTTTCAACAGTAGCAATCATTTGGAAGGGAACGAGTTTTTATAATGCTCCAAATATGGTATGATAGAACATAGAATATTTCTGAAATGGGAAAAACATGAAGAAAAAGACATTTCTACTATATTCAGCGAAAGACTCCTCCATAATAAAGAAAATGTATTTAAACAGGACAATGAATTTCCATTGGTATGGGCTTATTTAAACCTGTAAATAAAAATAACGCAGTGTTAAACTTTTTAGCACTGCGTTTTGCGTTACCATAAGTGTAGTCCACTGTCACTCCATCACTTCACACTTCCGAAAGAACCGTTGGCATTTCTTCTGTGTAATCGCAGATTAGTCAGTGGTGACTGAAAACAAGTGTCGTATGCCTTACTTCCCCAGGATGTGATGGTTCCCCATACAGAACGTCCATCCGGATCCACGTTCATCACCGGATTATCATAGGCATAAACATAT